>CALJEX010000031.1 GCA_938074525.1 uncultured Gammaproteobacteria bacterium | reverse complement strand
TCATCTTCGGCATAGGCTGAAATGTTGAGTTTCTGGCCTGCGACTCGAGTTTTTTTCAAATCTTTAAATATTTCTTTGGGCATGCCTTCAGGTAAGTCCACTAAACTGTGATCATCAAAGATTTTAATGTGGCCAATATATTTTCCGTCTAATCCCGCTTCGCTAGCAATGGCACCAACAATATTGCCAGGCTTAACTTCATGATCGTGACCGACTTCTATGCGATAACGTTGTTGGCCTTCTTCTGGCTTATCCATATTGGCCGTAGATCTTTCGCGTGGCTTGCGCGCTTTGTCTTTATCGTAAGCTGGTTTTTCAGATGAGCGCTCACGCTGCTTGCGAGGTCGGTCATTACGCGGATCATCTCTACTTTGATTGCGTTCTTTACGATCATTTTTTCTTTGCGGTTTATGCTGTAGTAATAGTGGAGTGTCACCTTGTAATAGCTTGGCAAGCGCAGCACCAATTTCTACTGCAGGGACATTGTGCTCTTGCTGAAACTGTTCGACTAACTGGGAGAAGAAAGTTAAATCTTCATTAGCTAAGGTATCAGTAATTTTTTGTTTAAAATTAGCTACACGCTTGTCATTAATAATCTCAGTAGAAGGTAATTCCATGAGTTCTATTTTCTTGCGAGTAGCTTTTTCAATTGCACCCAATAAACGTTTTTCACGTGGGGCAACAAATAATATAGCATCACCTGTGCGACCAGCTCTGCCGGTCCTTCCTATACGGTGAATATAAGCTTCAGTGTCATACGGAATGTCATAGTTAACCACATGGCTGATGCGATTCACGTCTAAGCCTCGTGCTGCGACATCGGTTGCAACAAGGATGTCTATTTTGCCATTCTTTAATTGTTGAACGGTGCGTTCGCGCTGATTTTGTGCAATGTCGCCATTTAATGCAGAGGTGGAATAACCGCGTGCTTCAAGTTTTTCAGCTAACTCAGTAGTAGCAGTCTTGGTGCGTACGAAAATAAGCATGCCATCAAAATCTTCTGCTTCAAGAATTCTGGTGAGTGCATCAAGCTTATGTAAACCGCTGACTAGCCAGTAGCGCTGGCGAATATTTTCAGCAGTAGCTGTTTTGTCTTTAATCGTAACTTGTTCAGGTTCATTTAAATACTTTGTAGCAATGCGCCGAATTTGTTGTGGCATAGTGGCAGAGAACAACGCTATCTGCCTGTCAGGTGGAGTTTGTTCTAGTATCCATTCGACATCATCAATAAAGCCCATGCGTAACATTTCATCGGCTTCATCTAATACTAACGCGCTAAGGTTGGTAAGTTTTAATGTGCCGCGACGCATATGATCCATCACGCGTCCTGGTGTGCCAACAACAACATGTACGCCACGCTCAAGACCGCGAATCTGTCCACGATAGTCTTGTCCGCCGTAAATGGGTAATACATGAAAGCCTTTTAGTCCGGAGGCATATTTTTGAAATGCTTCAGCGACTTGAATGGCTAACTCGCGTGTTGGTGCAAGCACTAATACTTGAGGGTCTTTTTGCTTTAAATCTATATTGGAAAGTAGCGGCAGTGCAAAAGCGGCAGTTTTGCCAGTACCGGTTTGTGCTTGGCCGAGTACATCTCTGCCTTCTAATAATAAAGGAATTGTTTGTGCTTGAATCGGCGATGGAGTTTCATAACCAATATCATTCAATACTTTGACGATTGAATCTTTTAAACCAAGCTGGTTGAATTGGGTGACCGTTTCGGTAGTCATGTGATGTACCTGTATAAAGTGGACTGCGCGAAACGCTGTGGCTTATCGGGGAATAAGCCCGAGAAATAAGCAGAGGGTCCAAAAAATTTAAAGTCTGACTAAATATATTTAAAAGCTGCGCCAGAAAGGAGGCGTAGTGTACCGGTTTGCACTCAGGGTTGCATGGATCATTTGGGGTGTGGTCTACAAAAGTAGATTATTTTCAATCGGATGAAATACGCCGGCAGCGCTTATCAGAGAGTTAGCCGTGAGCGATGGTACACCATAGACTTCGGTGCTAACTGAGTAATTAGACGCAATTCTTTCAAGCAGCAGATCGAAGTCGCCATCGCCTGACAGTAAAATGACTGAATCCACATTTTTGGCACAATCCATTACATCGATAGCTATGCCTACATCCCAGTCGCCTTTCGCTGAGCCATCACTGCGTTGAATGTAGGGTTTGAGTTTTATTGTGAAGCCAATCTGCGCAAGTGTATTCTGAAATTTCTTTTGCTTGTCATCGTTACGATCTATGGCGTAAGCATAAGCAGTCACAATATCACCTTGTTGAGAAATGGTTTGCCATAGAGCGCGATAGTTGAATTGGCGTTTATAAGCTTCGCGTGTGGTGTAGTAAATATTTTGTACGTCAGCAAAGACGGCGATTTTTTTCACTGAGATTATTTCGATAATAATTTATCTGCAGCTTCTTGATACTTGGCTTGAGTGTTTTTGATGATTTCATCAGGTAAAGCCGGGCCGGGTGCCTTTTTATCCCAGTCTAGAGTTTCTAAATAGTCGCGAATGTATTGTTTATCAAAACTACTTGGGTTTTGACCTGGGACATATTCATCAGCTGGCCAAAAGCGTGATGAGTCTGGTGTTAGCACTTCATCAATCAGTGTTAAGGTTCCATCTTCGTCTAGACCAAACTCAAATTTTGTATCAGCAATGACAATACCTTTTGTTAATGCATATTCAGCTGCATTTTCATAAAGCGAAATACTCACATCGTGTACTTGCTTGGCAATGTTGTTGCCGACCAGGGCTACTGTTTGTTCAAAAGAGATATTCTCATCATGTTCACCGGCAGCAGCTTTAGTCGAAGGAGTGAATAGGGTCTCAGGTAATTTGCCTGCTAAAGGAATATCGGCCGGTAATGAGATGCCGCATACAGATTGCTTGGATTGGTATTCTTTCCAGCCTGATCCAATTAAATATCCTCGAACAATCGCTTCAATGGGTAACGCATTCAGACGTTTCACGACCACTGAGCGGCCTTCTGCTTGTTCCATTTCATCATTGCTTAGATTTAAATCGGATAATGTCATGGAGCTAACTTGATTTGGGATTAAGTCGCGAAAACGATCAAACCAAAAATTAGAAACCTGAGTCAATAATGCGCCCTTATTTGGGATCGGGCCTGGCATAATCACATCAAATGCAGAAATTCTATCGGTAGCGATAACTAGCATGTGGCTAGCATCGACTTCATAGATATCGCGAACTTTGCCCTTATGTAGCAGTGGCAAAGTAGTGAAATTAGTTTCAAAGACCGGCTTAGGCATGGTTTATCCTGAAAAAAGACGCGAATTGTAGAGTGAAAGGCAACAAATGCCTACATCTGATTTGCATTCTACGGGTAATTTAACTAGCGTTCATTGATCAAAAAGAGGAAAATGCGCGTTTTTTCTCAGCGAGACGGCATAATAAATGGCTAAAGTTGGAATCATCATGGGCAGCGATAGTGACTGGAAAGTCATGGAAAATGCTGCCGATGTCTTAAAAGAGTTTGGTGTTGACCACGAGTGTAAGGTGGTTTCAGCCCATAGAACACCTCAGTACCTTTACGAGTATGCGGCTAGCGCAAAAGAGCGCGGACTAGAATGCATTATTGCAGGTGCAGGTGGAGCAGCCCATTTGCCAGGAATGGCCGCTGCCATTAGCACTGTCCCAGTACTGGGAGTGCCAGTTCAAACTAAATATATGCAAGGGCAAGACTCTTTATATTCCATTGTTCAAATGCCTAAAGGCGTACCCGTGGCGACTTTTGCGATTGGGGAAGCTGGCGCTGCGAATGCTGCATTGTTTGCCATTGCGATGCTGGCTAATAATGATCAAGCATTAGCGGAAAGGTTAACTGCCTTCCGCGACAATCAGCGCGAACAAGTGCTTGATAAAGTTCTTCCTCCAAAGTAGCTTTTAATAATGATTGAACCAGATTCAGTTCTCGGCATGCTGGGCGGTGGACAGCTGGGCAGAATGTTTGCTTTAGCTGCAGCGCAAATGGGTTATAAAGTTTGGGTGTTTGACCCTAATGAGCATAGCCCTGCGGGCGATGTTGCTTGTCGTCACATTCAAGCGCAATTCGATGATTACGATGCCCTTGCTGAATTTGGTAAAGGTTGCTCAGTTGTTACTACAGAATTCGAAAACATTCCTGCCAGCACATTGAAGTATCTACAAGATTATTGTCGCGTGTGTCCTAATCCGGATGCTGTGTATATTGCGCAAAACCGCATCCGTGAAAAAACCTTTGTCAATGACTTGGGCATTCCAACATCTAAATTTGTCGCAGTAAATACAGCGAAAGATTTGAATAACTCAGAACATATGAATTGGCCATGCATAATTAAAACTGCAGAATTTGGTTATGATGGCAAAGGTCAAGAAGTAGTTGTGAATGTGAAAGAAGCAACTCAGGCATTCAACTCATTTGGAGAAGTGCCTTGCATACTGGAAGAGCGCATTAATTTGCAGTTAGAGATATCAGTAGTGCTGGGACGTAATCAGCAAGGTGAAGTATGTTTCTTCCCGATTGCCAGGAACGAACATAAAGATGGCATTCTGCATATCAGTAGTGTGCCGGCTAGAATTTCTGCACAGCTACAAACGTATGCATGTGAGATTTCCCAGCGCATTGCTGAACAGCTTGATTATGTTGGTATCATGACAGTGGAGTTTTTTGTTGATCAAGATGACCAATTGCTAGTAAATGAAATAGCACCACGTGTTCACAATAGTGGGCATTATTCTATGGATGCATGCCATATCTCGCAGTTCGAACAACAGGTCAGAATGGTGTGTGGCTGGACGCCAGCAGATACACAAAATCATTGTGCGGTGGCGATGGTAAACATTCTTGGTGAAGCGTGGAAAGATGACATTTTCCCATCAAGCACATTGTTTGATGATGTGAATGTCAAAGTGCATTTATATGGAAAGCAGGGTGCAAAGCCAGGTCGTAAGATGGGACACTTTAATGTGTTAGCAGATAATGTATCTGACGCTAATAAACATGCTCAACACGTCTACAAAAGAATGATGGGCGAAAAATAATTATGCAAGAATCGTTTAAAGCTTTTCGCGTACATGCTGGGAAAGAATTTGAACGAGCAGGGCTGGAATCGTTAACGCTGAATGATTTATCTCCCGGTGGCGTGGTTATTAAGGTTGAATACTCTAGTGTTAATTATAAAGATGCACTAGCAGGTACTGGTCAAGGAAAAATATTACGTAAATCTCCTCTTAATGGCGGCATCGATCTTGCCGGTGTTGTGGTTTCTTCTGAAAGTGATCAATTCAAAGCAGGTCAATCTGTTCTGGTTAATGGTAGTGGCTTAAGCGAAGTGCATGATGGAGGTTATAGTCAATATGCACGTGTGCCTGCTGACTGGATTGTGCCTATGCCTATCGGCTTGAATGCAAAAACATCTATGATCATAGGCACTGCGGGATTTACTGCAGCTTTGGCTATACAACGTTTGCAGGATAATCATCAAACTCCCGATCAAGGTCCTATTTTAGTCACAGGCGCAACCGGAGGAGTGGGAAGTTTTGCCGTACAGCTTTTGGCGCAATTAGGATACGAAGTGATAGCCATGACGCGTAAGCAACAGCAGCATGATTACCTTTACTCTTTGGGGGCAAGCACTGTTGTAAATAGTGATGTTATGAAAGTTGATGATGCAAGCATGCATAAGGGCTTGTGGGGTGGTGCGATCGATAATTTGGGAGGTGATACGCTTGCATGGCTAACTAAAAGTGTAAAGCCATGGGGGAACATTGTCAGTATCGGCATGGCAAGTGGTGTTAATGTAAATACATCTGCTATGCCATTTATATTGCGCGGTATTTCATTGCTAGGCGTGACGTCTGCGGCATGTCCGCAAACATTGCGTAAACAAGTATGGCAAAAGTTAGGCAATGAACTTCTACCTGGAAAGCTTGACCAAGTATGTAATGCTGAAGTGAGTTTGGAACAATTGCCTGAAGCGTTTAGTAATTTATTGGATGGTAAAATTTGTGGGAGGCAGTTGGTATGGTTGCAAATAAAATAAAAATTTTAGCTTTAATGGTATTAATGTTGCTTGCGGGTTTATATTTTACAAATAGCCAGGCTAAGCCAGCGTCATTCAATTTGCCTGAATTTACCCAGCAAGACGCGCAACGCTGGATTAATTCCAGCCCTTTGAAGATTGATGATCTAAAAGGCAAGGTAGTGTTGGTAGATATCTGGACATATGGGTGCTGGAATTGTTATCGCTCAATACCATGGTTAAATACTCTGGAAGAAAAATTTGACGATGATAAATTTATTATCGTTGGCATTCATACACCTGAGTTTGATCACGAAACTGAACGAGAAAAAATTATTGCCAAGTGTGAAGAATTTAAAGTCACGCATCCAGTAATGATGGATAACGATTTCGCCTATTGGAAGGCATTAAGAAATCGATACTGGCCAACTTTTTATGTAGCAGATAAAAATGGTGTGGTTCAGGGAGTGTTTATTGGTGAAACTCACCAAGGCGATAAACGAGCCAAAGAGGTGGAAAAATTAATCACAAAATTGATGGCTAAATGAGTATTTAGTTAGCAAAGAACGCATAAGATATAAATATTGCGGTTGTTATTCCAGCAGCGTCGGCGAGTAGGCTGCATGTCATCGCGTAGCGTATTTTTGTAATGCCTACCGCACCACAATAAACAGCTAACACATAAAATGTTGTTTCGGTGCTGCCTTGCATAACGGCAGCAACTTTAGCTGGAAATGAATCTGCTCCTTGAGTTTGCATTACCTCTAACATGGCAGCACGCGCACCACTGCCACTGAAAGGCTTCATTAATGCGGTGGGTAACGCTTCTATGAATGCTGTATCAATATGTAGTGCATGTAATCCCGTGCTTATAAGGGCTAAAAATCCATTCAGAATCCCGCTTGCGCGTAATAATGCTATCGCTAACAACATAGCGATTAAATAAGGAATTAATTTAATTGCTGTATCGAAACCTTGTTTGGCGCCATCAATAAAAGCATCATAAACCGCTACTTTCTTTAACCATCCGGCAATTAAAAATAAACTAATAGTGGCAAATAAAATAAAGTTTGCGAACAATTGCGCCTGCTGGCTCATTTCATGTTTGGGTAATGATAAGAAATACGTTGCTAGCAAAATTGGGATTGCGCTAAAAGCAAATAAATAGCTAAGAACAGTTTTATTCATTAATGGTAATTTCTGCATATAAGCCACACTGAGCAAACCAATAATAGTAGATGCGAATGTTGATATCAGTATGGGAATGAATACTTCGGTAGGATGCGATGCACCTTGCTGGGCGCGAAATAAAAATACGGTAATGGGCAACACGGTGACTGATGAAGTGTTGAGTACCAGGAATAGAATTTGTGCGTTTGATAATGTATTTGGCTTGTTGTTTAAACTTTGCAAGTCATTCATTGCTTTAATGCCTAATGGAGTAGCGGCATTATCTAAGCCGAGGGCATTGGCGCCCATGTTCATCGTCATGGAAGCAATACTTGGGTGATTAGCAGGAATTTCTGGCATTAATTTGCGAAACAAAGGAGTAAGTATTTTAGCTATGAAGTTTGCTAGGCCGGCTTGTTCAGCGATTCTAAAGAAACCTAGCCACACTGCCATTAAGCCGATGAGGCTAATGGAAATTTCAACGCTTAACTTCGCAGTGTCAAATACTGCAGCAATTGTTTGTGAGAAGATGTCGCTATTATTAAAAAAGACTAATTGAATCAAACAGGCAAAGAAAGAAAATACAATGCACCCCGACCAAAACCAGCCCAGCATTTATATTATTTTCCGATTGCCATGTAGTAAGGCAGCCATGCCATTACCATAAATGCGACCACGGCTAATTCTGTCCACATGATGGCTTTGAATTTTTTACTTTCTTCACCGCTGGCATCACTTGAACGAATTTTAGACATCAGCGCATCAAACAATATCACCATAATAATAATGGGCGCTGCAGCGGGTGCGACCAAAGTAGGAATGACATCGAACCATTCATGGCTGATCGGTGTGCCGGGCTCCGGACTTAGGAAGGAATTGATTACACCTAACGCGAGTAGTGAAATTCTTAAAAAACCAAGTGACTGAAAAATGGACATTCAAGTAGTAATTCTGTTGGAGAGGACACTATTGTAGCAGAGCCTGCTTGGCTGTATTGCAGATTGAATATGACGTAGATCATACAAACAAGCTATACGGTTTGTCTATCGTGCGGATAATTGTACAATGCTCACACATATTAAGTGGAATCAGTTTTAATTACAGGAGTTTTTTTAATGATGAAGTCAATTTTATTAGGGTTAGTCACCGGTACTATGTTATTTGCAGCAACTGCAAATGCTGGCGATATAGAGGCAGGTAAAGCTAAGTCAGCTACTTGCATTGCTTGTCACGGCAGTGCTGGAATCAGCCCAACACCTATATGGCCAAATCTTGCTGGTCAGAAAGAGCAATATCTTGTTGCGCAATTAAAAGCATTTAAAGATGGTACTCGCAATAATGCTCAAATGGCGCCGATGGTAGCGGGGTTAAGTGATGAAGATATGGCTAATCTTGCTGCGTATTACGCAAGCCTTGCTTGTCAGTAATCGCAAAATAGTAAGTTAGTTGTAAAAAAGCCAGCTCAATATCGGGCTGGCTTTTTTTGTGTCTGAAGTTTGAGTGTGGCGTTATTTAAAACGGCATATGCTCAAGTCCGATAGCAGTAATGATAGTAAGTAGACCAATGAGTAAATTTAACCCTACCAACTTGCGTATTTGAGCTAATTTTTTGCCGCCTTCTTGATAATTTTCCTCGTTGATAGCACGGCGTAAACGCAAGAACGGAGCAAAAAATACATGCAGGAAAATCAAAATCATCACAATCCCCAATGCTTGCATCACATGCACATACCAGGCAACGCCAGCGAAGCCATTAAATGCTGAAAAAATCATCCAGTAACCTGTCAGTGGAATAATAATCACCGCAAGCCATACCCAGATAAAAAATTTGCTTAAGGTGCGTGACCATAAAGACAGTCGAACTGCTGGTTCCAATAAATTTGCGGCGACAGGTCGCAGAGCCATATAGGCAAAAAACATTCCGCCTACCCAAATAACCGCAGCAAGTACATGTAGACTAATGGCAATGGAAAAATAATAGGGTTCTAAGTTCATAATGTCTGGCTTTCATGTTTATTTTTATTAATAGAAATTATAGATCAGATTGGATATCGGTTTCATGGAAATTATGGTTTAGCACATGCAAAACTGATTCGGCTACGTTAAAGTAGCCATTTTTTGCGGTAGATAGACATGGAAAACTGGATTGCTCCTTCAATACTCTCAGCAGACTTCGCGCGTTTAGGCGAGGAAGTCGATAATGTACTTGCCGCTGGGGCGGACACAATTCATTTTGATGTAATGGATAATCACTATGTGCCTAATCTAACGATCGGGCCATTGGTGTGTGAAGCACTTAGAAAGCACGGTGTGACTGCACCGATTGATGTGCATTTGATGGTGTCCCCCGTTGATCAACTAATTAGTGATTTCGCAAAAGCCGGCGCAAGTATCATTACTTTTCATCCTGAAGCGAGTGAACATATAGATAGAAGCTTGCAATTAATTCGCGATGCAGGATGCATGAGTGGTTTAGTGTTCAATCCTGCGACACCACTTCACTATCTGGATTATGTGCTTGATAAGGTTGATATGGTGCTGCTGATGTCTGTGAACCCAGGCTTTGGCGGACAAGCATTTATAGAGTCGAGTCTTGATAAGCTCAAAGCGGTGCGTAAGGTAATTGATCAATCAGGTTTGCCCATTCGCTTGGAAATTGATGGCGGCGTAAAGATAGATAATATTGGCAAGATCAAAGCGGCAGGTGCGGATACGTTTGTTGCTGGCTCTGCCATTTTCAATTCAGATGACTATCAAAAAACTATTTCGGCCATGCGTGCTGAGATAGACAAAGCTAGTTAATTCCATCAGGCTTAAATTATGACGCTTGCGTTGCCGCAATGGCTTTGCTTTGACTTGGATGGAACCTTAGTTGACAGTGTTCCAGATATTACTTTCAGCGTAAATGAAATGTTACAGCAGTTACAGCTTGATATGGTTGATGAAACGGTTGCGCGCACTTGGATAGGCAATGGGGCTGCTAAATTAATTGAGCGTGCTTTGACTCATGTGATGGGAGAGAAGCCAGGTAATGATATTCTTGAAAAAGCAAAGGCATTATTTTTTACTGCTTATGAGAAAAACATTGCGGTGAAAACAACATTATATCCGGGATGTATAGAAGTGCTGGAGCACTTTTATAGTCAAAATATTCCGCTTGCTTGTGTCACCAATAAGCCTAGAAAATTCACCCTGCCATTATTGGAAAAGCTGGGAATGGCAGATTATTTTAAGGCACTTGTATGTGGCGATGACCTGCCTACTCAAAAGCCTGATCCTGCCATGTTGCTAGAAGCCATTAGGCAATTAGCGGGAGAATCTGACAAGGGTTATATGATAGGCGACTCAGAAACCGATATTGCTACTGCAAATGGTGCCGGGACGGGTGCAATTTACGTCTCCTATGGCTATAATCGCGGCGTTTCTGTAGAAAAGTATCAACCGATCTGCGTGGACAGTTTGAAACAGATCCCTAAATTATTTTAACTTGAGTCATCCTAAAAAGAGTTTGAAGAATGTTTATATTTTGTAGTCAGTGTTGGCGAATTGATATCAATTGGCGTTGGTCTGCCAAGTGAATTCTGTGCCTACACTATTAACTATGAAAGTAAACTTCCATGAACAAACAACAATTTTCTGATTTAGCCAAACAAGGCTATACCCATATTCCCGTCTTTAGAGAAGTTGCGGCTGATCTAGATACCCCCTTAAGCGCATACCTAAAATTAGCCAACTCAGCTAACAGCTTCTTATTTGAATCTGTGCAAGGTGGAGAGCGCTGGGGCCGATATTCGATTATCGGTTTGCAATGCGATGAAGTTTTACAAGTACGTGGAGAACACGTTGAAGTCATTAGAAATGGTGAGTGTGTAGAGAAAACACAACAAACCGATCCATTGCAATGGATTGACCAATACCGTGACCGGTTTAAAGTTCCTGATTTGCAAGGACTGCCTCGTTTTGTCGGCGGTTTAGTGGGTTACTTTGGCTATGACACTATTCGTTATGTGGAACCTAAATTAGGTAAGTGTTTAAACCCAGATGAATTTGGTACAGCAGATATTGTGTTAATGCTATCAACAGAGATTCTAGTGTTCGATAATTTGAAAGGTTCTGTCTACATCGTGGTGTTAGCTGTTGCTCAGGATGAAGGTTATGTCAATGCTCAAGCACGCATAGATGAACTTGCATTAGGGTTACAAAAAAATGTGCCGTCTTCACCCTTGACTGTGCATGATGGTGATGTGCCGGAGTTAGATTTTGTATCCGGGTTTAGTGAAGCAGGTTTCAAACAAGCGGTTGTTAAGGCCAAGCAATATATTGCTGCAGGTGATGTTATGCAGGTGGTGTTGTCGCAACGTTTAAACGCTGAGTTTAAAGGCAGTGCTATTAATGTGTATCGTCATTTGCGTCGATTGAATCCTTCGCCCTACATGTATTATTTAAATATGGGTGACTTTGAAATTGTTGGTTCATCGCCTGAGATTCTTGTACGACAAGAAGGCGAGGAAGTTACCGTGCGCCCAATTGCAGGGACACGACCACGCGGCAATAATGAACAGCAAGATAATGAGCTAGAACAAGAGTTATTAGCTGATCCAAAAGAGTTGGCAGAACATTTAATGCTAATTGATTTAGGGCGTAACGATATCGGTCGCATTGCACAAGTGGGTACGGTTGATTTAACTGATAAAATGATTGTGGAACGTTACTCGCATGTGATGCATATTGTGTCTAATGTGAAAGGTAAGCTAGCACCAGGACAATCATGTATCGATGTGTTGCGTGCTACCTTCCCGGCAGGGACAGTGTCAGGAGCACCAAAAATTCGTGCCATGGAAATTATAGATGAGCTAGAGCCGATTAAACGAGGCGTATATTCTGGCGCCATAGGTTATATTTCTTGGAATGGTGATATGGATACAGCCATTGCTATCCGCACTGCAGTGATTAAAGATGGCACCATCTCAGTTCAGGCGGGGGCGGGAATTGTGTATGACTCTGTGCCTGATAATGAATGGATCGAAACACTGAATAAAGCTAAAGCAGTTTTACGTGCTGCGGCACTTGCAGAAAAAGCAGGGTCAAGACAATGATATTAATGATCGATAATTATGATTCTTTTACCTATAACCTGGTTCAGTATTTTGGAGAACTAGAACAGCAAGTAAAAGTGGTGCGCAATGATCATATTGGTATACGTGAAATCACAGAGCTAAAACCCGACTATATTGTATTGTCTCCCGGACCATGTACACCCAATGAAGCGGGTGTGTCTTTAGAGGTTGTGGATAAGCTTGCTGGTAAGTTTCCAATTTTAGGTGTGTGTTTAGGTCATCAAACAATAGGCCAAGCATTTGGTGGAAAGATAGTGAGAGCCAATGACATCATGCATGGTAAAACATCACCAGTACATCATCTAAATAAGCATGTGTTTAATGAGTGTGATTTACCATTTACAGCTACTCGATATCATTCGCTGGTGATTGAGAAACAATCTTTGCCGGATTGCTTGGAAGTCACTGCGTGGATACAAAATGACAATGGTGACATCGATGAAATTATGGGTGTGCGGCATAAAGAGCTTGCGATTGAAGGCGTGCAGTTCCATCCCGAATCGATTTTGACTGAGTTTGGTCACCATTTATTGCAAAATTTTATCAAACAAAATTAATTAAATATGTCTATACAACAAGCTCTTGAACAGGTGTTAGCAGGTCATGATTTGAGTTCTGAGCAGATGGAATCTGCTATGAATATCATCATGCAAGGCGAGGCGACGTCTGCGCAGATTGCAGGATTTATTGTGGCGTTGCGCATGAAAGGTGAGTGCGTTGATGAACTCGCTGCTGCTGCACGCGTGATGCGTAATCTTTCTAGTAAAGTAAAAGTGAATGCTCAACCATTGGTAGACACTTGCGGCACTGGTGGCGATGGACAGAAAACATTTAATATTTCTACCGCATCATCGATTGTAGCGGCGAGTGCGGGAGTAAAAATTGCTAAGCATGGTAATCGATCGGTTTCCAGCAAATCTGGCAGCGCAGATGTACTAGAAGCGCTGGGAGTGAAGCTGGAACTTACACCTGAGCAAATAGCCACTTGTGTAGAAGAGGTTGGAATAGGTTTCATGTTTGCACCCATGCATCACAGTTGTATGAAGCATGCGATTGGTCCACGTAAAGAATTAGGTGTGCGCACTTTATTTAATTTACTTGGCCCATTAACCAATCCTGCTAATGCGCAACGACAAGTCTTAGGTGTGTTTGATGATCAATGGCTAGAGCCACTTGCACATGTATTATTTTCGCTAGGATCAGAGCATGCTTTAGTGGTCCATGCTGAAGATGGTCTTGATGAAATTAGTATTGCTAGCGCAACCAACGTTTGTGAATTGCGCGATGGCAAAATCAATAAATATCAAATCAAACCAGAAGATTTTGGTTTAGAGCGTTCTACACTAGATGATATTAAAGTAAATGATGTATCAGATAGTGCAAATATGATTACTTCGATTTTAAATAGCCAGTCGGGCGCCGCTGCAAATATTGTATGTTTGAATGCAGGTGCTGCGATTTATGTGGCCGGCAAGGCTGACTCATTAAATGCTGGTGTGCAATTAGCCACGCAGCAATTGACGTCAAAAGCAGCGCAGTTGACGTTAGCACAATTAATAGAATTCACTAATAATATTTAGAAGAAGATAAAATTTTACTATGTCTGAAGATAAACCAGAAATACTTACTAAGATACTTGCGCATAAAGTAAAAGAGGTTGCTGAAAAGCAAACACGAGTGACATTTGATCAAATGAAAGAGTGGTCCAAAGAGGGTGACGGTAAACGTCCCTTTGAAATGATGTTGCGCGGTGCTGCTAGTGCCAATAAAGCGGGTGTGATTGCAGAGATTAAACGTGCATCACCAAGTCAGGGTATTATCCGCGAAGATTTTGATCCGATGGCGATTGCGCGCAGTTATCAGTTTTCAGGTGCAACCTGTATGTCGGTGCTTACCGATAATGAATTTTTTAAAGGTGGCGGTCCTATTTTGGAGCTGGCGCGTAAGGCATGTTCACTTCCTGCGCTACGCAAAGATTTTATTATTGATCCTTTCCAGATTTACGAGTCACGTGTATTAGGTGCTGATTGCATATTATTAATTGCAGCGGCGTTGGATGATGAGAAGTTGACCTCTTTATATGAGTTATCTAAAGAACAGAACATGGACGTACTCATCGAAGTGCATGATGAAGATGAGCTCAAGCGAGCATTAGCGCTTAACCCAACAATGTTGGGCATTAATAACAGAAATTTACATACCTTCGATGTTGATTTGCAAACCACCTTGCGACTCAAGGCAATGATTCCTGATGATTGCTTAATTGTGACTGAAAGTGGAATTCATACTCAAGAAGACATCAAGATGATGCAAGATAATGGGGTCAATTCGTTCTTGGTGGGAGAAGCATTTATGCGCGCCCCGGATCCGGGTGCAAAGCTTAAGGAATTGTTTTTTGCAGATAGGGCTTACTAAGTATTGATAGTAAGCCCTATTGCAAAGTTCTAATTAACTGATTAGCGAGTACCGAATACTACGATTTTCTTGCCGTGTGCAGTAATAAGACCCTGTTCTTCAAGTTCTTTTAATACACGCCCTGCCATTTCACGTGAGCAACCCACGATCTTAGCGATCTCTTGACGAGTGATACGGATTTGCATGCCATCAGGGTGTGTCATTGCATCAGGTTGATGCGCTAAGTCTAATAGCGTTCTAGCCACGCGGCCTGCAACATCGAGGAACGCGAGGTTGATCACTTTGCGGCTAGGCTAGTAGCACGTAGACGATGAGTCATCTGGCTAGCAAGCAGCATCATAATATCTGGATCTTGGTGAGCCAGTTCGCGGAATTTTGTGTAGCTAATTTCAGCTACCTCACATTCGCCGCGTGCAATAACTAGTGCACTGCGCTCATCTTCTTCGAATAAGCCCATTTCACCAAAAAAATCACCTTGGTTTAAATAGGCTAGCACCATTTCATGGCCAGTCTCATCTTCAATCATTACACTGACAGAACCGCCAGTTATGTAATAAAGCGTTGTAGATGGGTCGCCAGCATGGATAATGCGGCTACTATTGGCATAACGCTTGGTATGACAATTTTCTAGCAAGCGTGCAACTGTTGGATCTACTGTAGGCATTTTAATTTGTAGGTTTGACACAAAGAACCTCTGACTTCTGGTTTATTTTGATGAAGTCTATGGTAGGAAGTTCCCTGTGTTGATTTAAGTAAGAATGAAAGGTAGCAAATGAATGTACGAATAAAGTGGTTAGACCATATGAGCTTCGTTGGAGAGGCTTCAAGTGGCCATTCTGTGGTCATGGACGGTTCTCTCGAACATGGAGGACGGAACCTCGGACCCCGACCAATGGAGATGATTTTGCTCGGTTTAGGTGGATGTTCTTCCTTTGATATTGTCAGCATATTGCAAAAATCTCGAGTAGCAATTGACGATTGTATTGTTGAAATTAGCGCGCAACGAGCCGACGAAATTCCGGCGGTTTTCACTAAAATCCACCTCCACTATATTGTTAAAGGAGCAGCGCTTCAAGATAAGCATGTGAAACGAGCCGTTGAGCTCACCTCTGAGAAATATTGCTCAGTGGCGATGATGCTTAAGCACAGTGTAGAACTAAGCTATGACTACGAAATTCAGGATAGCATTAGCTCGGAAAAGTGAAAGAATCTAGAAAAATATGACAGATAAGGAATCTAAAATCAGCTTGTATGGATTTAACAACTTAACTAAGACGTTAAGCTTTAATTTCTATGACATTTGTTATGCCAAGACTGAAAAACAAAAAGATGAGTATATTGAGTACATTGACGAGACTTATAACGCGGCAAGATTGACTGAAGTACTCACCGAAGTGGCCAATATTATTGGTGCAACCATATTGAATGTGGCGACACAGGACTATGATCCAAGTGGTGCAAGTGTGACCATGTTGATCTCCGAAGAAAATGCCCATCCACATGAGCCTGAAAGCGAGTTTGCGTCGATTGAGTCGCCGAGTGTGGTGGCGCATTTAGATAAAAGTCACTTAACTGCACATACGTATCCAGAGTCCCATCCTGATGGCGGCATAAGTACTTTCCGTGCTGATTTGGATATTTCTACCTGCGGAAAAATTTCTCCATTGAAAGCGCTTAACTATTTAATTGATAGTTTCGATGAAGATATCGTGATATTGGATTATCGAATACGAGGCTTTACGAGAGACGTCAACGGACAGAAATTTTATAAAGACCATTCGATTAATTCTATTCAAGAATACATGTCAGAAAAAACACGCAAGCAATATCAAATGATTGATGTGAATGTATATCCTGAGAATATTTTTCACACTAAGATGATGCTCAAGCAATTTGAGCTAGATGGTTATTTATTTGGCAAAAATGCACAAGACTATAATGAAGATGAACGTGAATCGATTGAATCTCAATTGAGAAATGAAATGACAGAAATTTTCTACGGAATGAACTTGAATTTAGACTAGTCTAAGTTTAACTAAATCCAGTAAGCCCCAGTAGTCATTACTTTAGACACTAACTGCATGGTTTTTTGCACAGGAGCAGGTAATGGTTTGCCACCTAAATCTCTGGCGGCTTGGCCATGATGGTGTTCGTCTTGTTTCATTTTTTTAATAATCGCACGACTTTTCTGATCTTGAGCGGGTAGTTTTGTTAAATGGCTTTCTAAATGCGCCTCGACTTGATCTTCAGTCTCGGCAACAAAGCCTAAACTCCAACGATCGCCAAATATTCCTGCTGTTGCTCCAATGGCGTATGAGCCCAAATACCAAACTGGTCCGATTAAACTACGTGGTGTTTGTAATTCCTTTAAACGTTGCTCGCACCATGCAAGATGGTCTTCCTCTTCCTTAGCAGAGATTTGCATTTGATTTAGTGTGGCAGCATTTTTCGCGGTGAGTGCTTGACCATGATATAGACCCTGTGCAGCAATTTCGCCGGCATGGTTGACGCGCATCAATCGTCCGCTGAGTTGAATTTCTTTTTCTGAAAGATTTTTTTCTTCAAATTGTTCAGCCGGGTTGCTGCGTTGTGCATGTCGTGATGTCTTGATTAACGTGCGTAAGCCACGGTCGAATTGTTTAATTGCTTGGTCAGAAAAACTTTGCTTGCTCATGTGTGTTTAATGTTTAAGTTGTTGTGCAAGTAATGTTACCGGATGGATCACATTAATGTCCAAACCAGCGTCTTGCAGTCCTAGTTGTAGGCTTAATGAGCAACCGATGTTTGAAGATACAATGACATCAGGTTGTAATGTACGAATTGTGTCAATTTTGCAATCAATTAGTGCGCGATTGCTATCTTCGGGTGATATTAACTGCATGCCACCAGCACCACAGCAAGAAATCCCATCATTAAATTCTAATAGCCGTATGTTTGGGATTAAGTTTAATAGTCCGATAACATTGTTACGTTCCTTGTCTTTTAACGTGCAAGGCATGTGTACAAGGATTTGTTGAGTCAATGATTCAAAGTTCAGCGAATTGATTTTAGTCGAGTTAGCTAACCAGCTAATGATATCGCTGTGTTTATGTCGGCTATCAGCGACATGATCATTGAGCTGACGCCCACAGCCACTGGCAAATGAAACAAATTCAGTTGTTTTATGTTGGGATAGATAGTCGGTAATGGTAGCTACCTGCTGCTCTGCTTGTTGAAGATGTCCACTATGTTGGGCAAGTGCGCCACAGCACATAACTTTGCTAGGAGTATTTGCGTTTATCTTAAGGCGAGTTAATATTTTTACAATGCTAGTTAATGTTTGCTGGTCAAATAAAGCACCGGTACAACCGGGTAAGATAGTAATAGATTGCTGATTGTCTGATGCTGTTTCAAATTTAGAACGCGGTGTAATTAGTTTTAATAAGCGTATAGCCTTATTTTTTAGCGGCAGGTATTTTACTACTACGCTGCTTAAAGCGAGTAATTGATGGCCCCATTGATGAGTTAAAACTAGTATCGACATTTTTTGTAATAGTCGAGATGAGCGCTTGAGTTTTTTTCTGTATAAAGAGCGACCATGATCAATGATATTCTGATATGGAACATTGGCCGGACATACTTGCTGGCACTTCATGCAACCCGTACAACTTTGTAAATGTGTTTCTAAGGCTTTACTTGCGGTTAATTGGCCTTCAGAAAATGCCTTAATTAAAGAAATGCGCCCACGCGGAGACTCTGCTTCGTGTTGGCTGACCTGATAAGTTGGGCAATGCGGTAAACACATGCCGCACATTACGCATTGATCAGCGGCTTTTGTCAGGTCTACTTCAGGGTGCATATAGTTAGAAAATGTTGTAAGTGCATATGATGAGATAATTATAATAGCGATAAACCATGCAACAGTCTCTTTAAACAAAATTCACTATGGAATATCTATAAATGAGTTATTACAAACGTCATTTGTTTATCTGTACTAACGCACGTGAAGATGGTGTGTGTTGCCAGCAATACGGAGCCACAGAAAAACGTAAAGAAGTTAAGAATTATGCAAAAAAACTAGGTTTAACCGGACAGGGCAAAATGAGGATTAATACTGCTGGGTGTCTGGATCGTTGCGATGAAGGTCCCGTGGCAGTGGTGTATCCCGACCAAGTTTGGTATCGCTATGAATCGGTAGAAGATCTAAAGGAGATTGTACATAACCATTTAGAAAATGGGGAAATAGTGGAGAGATTGAAAATATAGTACATAATCGGTCATATTCCTTGACAAACGGTAATATATATTAGAAAATTGGCATATTCAAATATTAATGTATATTTGTTTTTACTCCTCCATCTACCCCTGGTAGCATGTTTAACGCGGTCTTAGCAATAAGACCGCGTTTTTTTTGCATATCATATTAGAGATAGGCTTAGATGCTTGTCTGGACCGACTGTCTCTAGTACTATTGCGCGCCTTCGATATATTCTTGAATTTAAAATGAAAACGTTTAGTGCAAAACCCGCAGAAGTGAGCCGTCAGTGGTTCTTAGTTGACGCCTCCGATAAGACGCTGGGTCGTCTATCAACAGAAATTGCCCGTAGATTACGTGGCAAGCATAAGCCTGAGTACACACCTCATATTGATACAGGTGACTATATTGTCGTCATCAATGCTGAGAAGATCCGTGTTACCGGCAATAAGATGCAGGATAAGATGTATTATCACCATACTGGTCATATCGGTAACATGAAAAAGACCAATCTTAGTGATCTAATGGATAATCATCCTGAGCGAGTCATCGAAACTTCAGTAAAAGGCATGTTGCCTAAGAGTCCTCTAGGCCGAGCAATGTTTAAGAAATTAAAAGTATTTGCGGGTCCAGAACATAAACACCAATCTCAACAGCCTGAACCGCTAGAAATCTAGGTTAAAAATAATAATGGCAACTACACAATATTACGGCACTGGTCGTAGAAAAAGTTCATCAGCTCGCGTTTATCTTAAGCCTGGCAAAGGTGACATCTTAATTAATTCGCGTACAGATTCTCAGTATTTTGGACGTGAAACTTCACGAAGAATTATTCGTCAGCCACTTGAAGCGACAGAGCTAGATAATAAGTTTGATCTAAATATTATGGTCAAAGGTGGCGGCATGAATGGTCAGGCCGGTGCGATTCAACTTGGTATTGCAAGAGCGCTATTAGAGTACGACCAAGAATTACGTCCATCTCTAAGACAAGGCGGTTTCCTCACTCGCGATGCTCGTGAAGTTGAGCGTAAGAAAGTGGGTCTACGTAAAGCACGTAAGAAAGAGCAATTTTCAAAACGTTAATAGTTCTGAGCGCTATATGTTTGAAAAATGGGCTGCATATGCAGCCCATTTTTTTTATACCTACTTTTTGTTTTTGTTATTACAATACTGCTAGCAACAAATATTCATATGAGAATTAAGGTAATCGACATGAAGAAAATCACAGCTAATATCCTAATAATTTTTTTGCTTAGTCTTACGCTATTGCAGTCAAGTTATGCTGCTAGTGCAGAAGAAATCGATATTAGAGTGGATGCCGCTATCGAGATATTTAACGAACGGGTTAAAGAAGGTAGAAAATTTCTAGCCGATGCAAAAGGTGTCCTGGTATTCCCAAATATTGTTAAAGCCGGTTTCTTTATTGGCGGTGAGTTTGGTGAAGGTGCATTACGCATTAATAACAAAAATGTGAATTACTATCGCACGGCAGGTGCTTCATTTGGATTTCAATTCGGCGCGCAAACTAAGGCCGTGATTATTGTGTTTCTAGATGATGAAGCGCTAAGAAAGTTTAGAAATAGTACCGGTTGGGAAGTAGGTGTTGATGGTTCCATTGCTATTGCAGATGCTGGTGCCGGTGGTTCAATTGATTCCACTAATATATCTGATCCGATTATTGCATTTGTGTTTGGTAATAAAGGTTTGATGATTGATGTATCGCTAGCAGGCACAAAATATTCAAAAATTAATAAGTAAATTTAGCGGTACCAATCAACGATTACCGTATCTTGTGAATGTGCATTAATTAGTTCACGCACATTACCTTCAGCATCTGCCCAGATGTTGGTAGCTGCCGCTAATCTAATTTCATCATGCTGAGATAGGGGTGTTGGCCCAAATCCTATTGCAATACAGCTTCCTTCTACCCAAAAAGCAATTTCTCCAGGGTTTACTACATCGCGTGCATCATTTTCTAACTGAGATTCAACGGGAATAGAAAAATAGACTTCTTCACCCCATGTCTGTGCCGTTGACTGTATAGGTAAAGCATTTAAAATTGATTTGGCAGTCGGCGTATCTCGTGCGATAGCAGTTAATTCTACAGAACCTATCTTGAATACAATTTTGTTATTTTGCATTGCGTAACGCTTGGAGTTCAGCTGTTGCGGCAGATTGAACAAACAGTGTATCTACACCTACGGTAAGAAGTGTAAAGCCGAGAGATTTGTAAGGTGCAACATCATCTGCGCAAACACCAAAAATACCTAGCTGAGTATTATGGTTAGAACATGCTTGTTTAACGCTCTCTATTGCGTTCTGCACAACAGGATGAGATATATCACCCATATACCCTAAGCTAGCAGAAAGGTCGTAAGGGCCAATTAAGATCGCGTCAACAGCATCTATTGCTGATATATCTTCTATGCAATCTAATACTGCTTCAGTTTCCGCTTGTAAGACAATAATAGTTTGTTGATTGGCACTTTCTAAATAACTAGAAAATTCTTTGCCATAACCATGTGCGCGACCTAAACCAACACCTCTTTTCCCTAGCGGGGGATACTTAGAATAATTGATGACGGCATGTGCTTCTTCTAAAGTATTTATTTGCGGCACAATAATGCCTGCTGCACCTGCATCTAACACTTTTTTTATCCATGCTTCATCAGGTCCCGGTATTCTTACTAAGCAGGGGCAATCATGGGCTGCTTGCAATAAAGAAACGACTTGTTCTGGGCCAAAGGCTCCGTGTTCAGCATCGATAAATAGCCAATCAAAGTCTAACGAAGCAAGTAACTCGACTATTTCCGGGCTAGGAGTGGCAACCAGTGTGCCGATTAAAGTTTCATTAGCTAAAAGTCGTTGTCGAAATGAAGTAGTCATGAGTTTAAATAATCTTTAATCCGTTATCTGTACCAAGTAGTAGAATGTCAGCAGGCCGAATAGCAAATATTCCAACTGTCACGATGCCCGCCATGGCGCTAATATTTAATTCCATTTTAATTGGTTCTAAGATTTCAAGATTGTGCACATCGATAATAATATTTCCATTATCAGTGGTGAATCCTTCACGTAGCTCCGGTACCCCACCTAATTTGACCAATTCTCTAGACGCCGAACTGCGTGCCATTGGGATAACTTCGACAGGGAGAGGAAATTTACCCAAGGTGTCAACTAATTTGCTGTCATCAGCAATACATACAAATTTTGTACTCGCATTAGCAACGATTTTTTCACGAGTATGTGCTCCACCACCACCTTTAATCAGTGAGCGTTGGTGAGTGGCTTCATCGGCACCATCCACATAAATAGGCAATTGCCCGGTAGAGTTAAGTTCTAATACGCGGATACCATGTGATTTTAGGCGTTCGGCACTGGCTTCTGAGCTCGCGACAGCACCATCAATCTTTCCTTTTATATTGGCCAAGGCATCAATAAAGTAATTTGCAGTTGATCCAGTACCAACACCGATTACATCGCCAATTTGTATATAATCAATAGCTGCTTCGGCGGCTAATTTCTTTTTGTCATTAATATCCATAAAGTATGCTCGTTGATGAAGTAACTATAAATACAGCACTGTAAGGGCTTAATTAAATCGTGAAAAATTCCAAGGTGTCTAATCATATCACCGAATATAGTTTAACTCAGGTCAATGAGATGATCTCTAATGCATCTGTCTATGATGTGGCAGAAGTATCTGCATTGAGTTTGGCAAAGTCATTGTCGAATCGGTTGAATAATAATATATGGCTAAAACGCGAAGATCAGCAAAGTATTTTCTCATTCAAGTTGCGTGGTGCTTATAACAAGATTAGCCATCTCGATAACGCTCAAAAAGCAGCGGGAATCATCGCTGCTTCAGCTGGCAATCATGCTCAAGGTGTCGCGCTTGCTGCTCAGCGCTTAAATATTGACGCAAAAATTATTATGCCTGTGACTACACCCGCGATTAAAGTCGATTCGGTTAAATCCATGGGTGCAGAAGTAATATTATCTGGCGATAACTATGATGAAGCCTGTAGCCATGCCTATGAAGTTGCAGAGCAAACATGCAGAGTATTTATTCATCCATATGATGATATTGAAGTAATCGCTGGGCAAGGAACAATAGGAAAAGAATTACTAGAGCAGTTTCAAGGTGACATTGATGCTGTGTTTATTCCTGTTGGCGGTGGTGGATTAATAGCAGGTGTTAGCGCGTGGATAAAACAACATTCGCCAAACACTAAAATCATTGGTGTAGAGCCAGAAGATGCTTCGACATTATATTCAGCCATGCAAGCCGGTGAACGTGTGGTATTACCACAAGTGGGTATATTTGCTGATGGCGTAGCGGTCAAACAGATAGGAGAAAACACTTTTAACATTGCTAAACAGCACGTTGATGAAGTGGTACTGGTGTCTATTGATGAAATATGTGCAGCGATAAAAGATATTTTTGATGATACGCGTGTGGTGTCTGAGGCAGCTGGTGCATTGGCTGTCGCGGGCGTTAAAAAATACACTCAACGCGAAAATTGTAAAAACTTAAATTTAATTGCCATTAACAGTGGCGCGAATATCAATTTTGATCGCTTACGTCATGTCACCGAACGTACTGAGTTAGGTGAAGGTCGAGAAGGCTTATTTGCTGTCACTATTCCTGAGAGGAAAGGTAGTTTTTTGAAGTTTTGTCAATTGATTGGTGAGCACCATAGTATTAGTGAGTTTAACTATCGTCATGCGAGTGATGATGAGGCACATATTTTTGTCGGTGTTAAATTTCATGATGCGATTGATGAAAAGCCAAAAATGATAAGTATGTTGTCAAATAAAGGGTATCCAGTTAGCGATTTGTCAGATAATGAAGTCGCTAAGCTACATGTACGTCATATGGTGGGAGGGCGTTCGCCTGAATTGCAGGACGAATTGATTTATCGCTTTGAGTTTCCAGAAAAGCCAGGTGCGTTGTTGAAATTTTTGTCTTTAATGGGCGCGCAATGGAATATCACCCTGTTTCATTATCGAAATCATGGTGCAGCGTTTGGAAGAGTGCTCGTGGGAGCACAGGTTCCTGCATTAGAAGTAGATGAATTTAAACAATTTTTGTTAGATCTTGGATATTCTTTTTATGATGAGACAAATAATCCAATATACCGTTTATTCCTAAAATGAAGCAAAAAAAAGGGTCCTAAAAAGGACCCTTTTAATGAAAAGCTACTTAACCTAGCGTCTTTTCTTAGCAGTTTTACGCTTAGCCGGAGCTTTGCGTTTAGCTGTTTTACGCTTGGCAGTCTTTTTCTTAACTGTCTTGCGCTTAGCAGTTTTACGCTTAGCAGTTTTCTTCTTAACTGTTTTGCGTTTAGCTGTTTTGCGTTTTGCAGTCTTACGCTTAGCGGTCTTACGCTTTGCAGTAGTCTTGCGTTTAGCAGTCTTTCTTACCGCTTTGCGCTTAGCAGGTGCCTTGCGTTTCGCAGTCTTTCGTTTCGCAGTTTTGCGTTTGACGGCCATCATTTATTCCTCCAAAACTTTAACGTTAACGTTTTTTGACGACGTGAGTATAAACAATAGACTAAAAATTACTAGTTTTTTTATATTGTTTTTTAAACTTTTCGTCAGTAATTTTTATTTTTATATAAACAAAAAATAAAAACATGTTTCGTTTTATAAAACATTTTTAGTTAAAAGCATAAAAATTTATTCAAATAACAGTGAAAAACACTTAATTTTTTAACATAACAACAATAAACGGTATGTTTACACTGTTAAAAGTAAAAAATTTATAAATTTCTAATAAAAATTAAAATATTTAAAAAAAATCTTTTTTATTCTAAAGAAAGAATAAAATCCCAATCTTTTTTAGTCACAGGCATGATTGATAGTCTATTTCCTTTGCGAAGTAACTGCATATCTTGCAAAGATTTATGATTTTTTAACTCTTGTAATGTGATCGTACGTTTTAATTTACGTTTATATTTCACGTCAACCATAATCCAGCGCGGATTATCTGGGTCACTTTTAGGATCATAATGTTTATCTTTTTTATCAAAAGCAGTGTGATCAGGATAACCTTCACGATGAATTGTCATCACGCCAACAATACCAATGTCATCACAGTTTGAGTGATACATGAAAGCAAGGTCACCTTTTTTCATTTGGTCACGCATCATGTTGCGTGCTTGATAATTGCGTACACCATCCCAGTGTTCTATTTTATCTTTTTTTAGATGATCAATTCCGTATTCACTGGGTTCGGATTTCATTAGCCAATACTGCATAGGAAAAATCTCTTGTCGGTTGGTTTTAGTTGAATACAAAAAGATTAATCCTAGCACAAGGAAAACACTTTGCAGGAGGATTGTGTTTGCTGGGTGGAGTTGGAAAAGCGCGCTCCATGAGTACCGTGGTAGCCGTTGACCTTGAACCAATCGGTTCAAGTGGGTTCACCGTAAGAGATGTAAGGCTCCCCGCTTTCGCAGGTATGCACACGACCTTTTAACAAGCAATCCCGGGGGTATAAATAGGCTCAAGGGAATTAACGACAAGCTCACGCATATCGCAGAGGCGCTATCGACTAGTGTACGACGGGTTTTCTTATAATTCCAACTGATTAGAAGAACGAATGGCGTTATCTATCCGCTCATGTAGAGTACGAACTCTATTATTGATGTTTGAAGTCGCTTGTTCGTGTTCATTGCGCTCAGATAAGAATTCATGAGCTAGATTTAAAGCAGCCATAACCGTAATTCTATCAGGGCCAATCACTTTGCCACTTTCGCGCACTTCTATAATGCGTTTGTTCAAAAATGTAGCAGATTCGCGCAACGCTTCTTCTTCACCTGCTGGGCAAGCGATACGATATTCTTTATCAAGGATTTGAACGGTTATTGGATTGGCGCTCATTGATTATTAATTAGCTTGCTTCTAAGGCTTTTAAGCGGTTAATCATAGATTCGACACGTGTACGCGCTTCTTCCTGCTTGTCGAGTAACTTTGCACGTTCGCTGCTATAGGATAGCTGCTGTGCTTTTAATAAACGGTTTTCTTCTTTTAGCTGTTCGCAGGTCTCAATTAGCTCGTTAATTCTAATTTCGAGTCGTTTGAATTCTTCTTCTGAAATTTTCATCATATTCTTATTATTATTTGGTGTAGATAGATAATAGTAGATTTTACCAGGCCAGCGGTCAACATGGTAATTAAAATAAATAGCTAATTACTTGAAGGAGCAGCACTATTTTACCATCTAAGGATATAAATATTTGTATTTAATGGTGCTAAACTGCGAAAAATGCAATTACCAGCTTACCAACAATTAAATAACGCACTTCAGTCGCTTGATTTCGGCGATCGTGCATCCGAGTTACATGGATTTCTGTGCGGAGCGATCGCGCTAGATATTTCCTATCCATTAGATACCTGTATCAGTACTTTAGCGCCCGATTTAAGTCATGTTGTGACCAGCGATGAGCTTAATAAATTGTTGGCCGAAATATATGAAGTTGTATGTGTACAGATGACGGATCCGGTATTGCAGTTAGAATTGCTACTGCCAGATAGTGATTCGACTGATCTCACGACAAGAGTCACTGCGTTAGCTTCTTGGTGTGACGGGTTTTTGTTTGGTTTAGCGAATGCTGGACTACAGGCGCAGGCAACATTACCTAAGGATACGTCGGAAATTTTGCTAGACCTAACTCGGATTTCGCAACTGCATGGTGCAGATACCGGAGAGGAAGATGAGGAAGTGTCTTTCTATGAATTATTAGAATATGTGCGCATGTCTGCATTGCTCGTTGCAGAAGAATTACAACCAATCAAAATGACCACCGAGGTGCAATAAGTGGATAAGGAATTCGCCAAACGTAGAAAAAACCTCATGCGCATGATTGGCAATGACGCCATAGCTATTGTTCCAGCCTCTACGGTGAAAGTTCGCAATCGAGATGTCGAGTTTGACTATCGTCAAGATAGCGATTTTATGTATTTAACCGGCTTCTTAGAGCCAGAAGCAGTGGCAGTTTTAGTACCTGGTCGATCGCAGGCACAGTTTATTTTGTTTTGCCGTGAACGTGATATGGAAATGGAGACTTGGAATGGTCGACGTGCAGGCCAGCAAGGAGCGATAGATCTATATGGGGCTGATGATGCGTTTCCGATTGGCGATATTGATGAAATTCTTCCTGGGATTTTAGAGCAAAGAGAGCGTGTATTTTACACCATGGGTGTGAATGCAGAGTTTGATCACCAAGTAATAGGCTGGGTGAATCAAATCCGTGAGAAAGGTCGAGGTGGCTCGCATACACCACACGAATTTATTGCGTTAGAACACTTGTTGCATGAATTGCGCTTATTTAAATCTGGCGTTGAAATTCGCAATATGAAAAAAGCAGCCAAAGCGGCAGTCGCAGGACATCAACGTGCGCTGAAATGTTGTCAACCTGGAATGTACGAATATCAGGTCGAGGCAGAATTATTATACGAGTTTAAAAAAGCCGGTTGTGATACGGCTTATCCCTCTATTGTTGGTGGCGGAGAGAACGGCTGTATCTTGCATTACACCGACAATAAAGACGTGCTCAATGATGGTGACTTATTGTTAATTGATGCCGGTGCTGAATATCAAGGTTATGCAAGTGATATCACCAGAACATTTCCTGTTAATGGCGTATTTAGTGAACCTCAGTTAGAGCTGTATAACTTGGTATTAGATGCACAATTAGCCGCGATTGATTCGGTGCAACCAGGCAATCACTGGAATGATCCACACCAAGCAGCAGTTAAAGTATTAACAAGAGGCATGGTTAAATTAGGCTTGTTGAAAGGCCGGCCAGCGCAATTAATTAAAGACGGAGAATATCGCCGATTCTATATGCATAGAACGGGTCACTGGCTAGGCTTAGATGTACATGATGTTGGAGATTATAAAATTGAAGAGCAATGGCGGCTTTTCGAGCCTGGCATGGTATTAACAGTAGAACCGGGTATTTATATTCCGGCTAAATCTCGCGGTGTACCAAAACGGTATTGGAATACAGGTATTCGTATTGAAGATGATGTGCGCGTCACGCGCAATGGCAATGAGGTGTTAACGCAAGCATTGGTTAAAGAAGCTGATGCGATTGAAGCGTTCATGGCGTCTGTATAGAACATCTTATAATAAGCGTATGACAAGTTCACGATCTTCATTTGATATTGTTATTGTTGGCGGTGGCTTAGTCGGTATGTCGTTAGCAGTTGCGCTAGCTAAAAGCCCCTGCTCAGTATTATTGCTTGAACAAAATCAATCGGCACCTTTACACGCCAACGTGCTGGATTTGCGAACCACAGGGTTAACGCGCAGCTCTGAGCAGATGTTTATGCAAGCAGGTATTTGGCAAAAAATTGTCGCGGCCGCTTCACCGATAGAAAGATTAGATATCTCTGAACAAGGCAATTTTGGTGGTGCACGTATAGATGCAAATCAACACGGTATTTCACCTATTGGTTATATGGTGCCAAATCATCACTTGATCGAAACACTCAGCGAACAAGTAGCGCAGTTAAATAATATAAAAATATTGTCTCCTGCGTCGCTCGACTCTGCTGAAGCTAATTCATCTGGATACGAAGTAAAAGTAAATCACAATGGCGAGCAACTCACTTTTACCACTTCGCTATTAGTGGGCTCGGATGGGGGTAACTCTAAAGTCCGATCTATGCTGGGCATTGGTGCTGAGCACAAGAGTTATCAGCAATCAGCGATTATCACTAATGTAAGAACACAAAAGCCTCATAAAAATGTCGCTTACGAACGTTTTACCCAGCATGGTCCACTAGCTGTGTTGCCTATTCAAGATGATTATTGCGCGCTGATCTGGACTCAATCGGAAGATAGTGTTGATGGTTATCTACAGATGGATGACCAACAGTTTTTGCAAAGCTTGCAAAAAGCGTTTGGTTATCGTTTAGGTAAATTCTTGGAAGTGGGTAAACGTAGTGCTTATCCATTAGCGTTAACTAAAAGTAATGCGCTTGTTGGAGCGCATGCAGTGCTCATTGGTAATGCTGCGCAAACAGTTCATCCTGTCGCGGCGCAAGGATTCAATCTAGGTTTGCGAGATGTGCATACTTTAGTGCAGATGTTGACTAATATTGACTTCAATCCTGCGCACTTTGAATCCATGTTGAATGAGTATCAACAGAAGCGTGCACCAGACCGAGATCATGTGATTAAGTTAACCGATGGCTTAACCAGAGTATTTGCTCAACAAGCATGGCCAGCGAAAATGTTACGTAGTATCGGCGTGCGGATGATTAGCAGTTTGCCAACGGTTCAACGCGGAGTACTGAGACGCAATTTAGGGTTAAGGTACTTCATGGATCACACCAAGACGGAAGATCATGGTTAGTGCGGTGACGGATTTTGATGTCGTCGTGATCGGTGGTGGTGCCGTCGGTGTTGCCGCGGCTTGCAAGTTGGGTCAGCAATACGATCGCATCGCGATTATTGATAATACCCAACACGTGCCATGGCAAAAAGAAGATGACTATGGCCTGCGTGTCAGCGCAATTAATTTGGCAAGTATCAAACTGCTGTCAGAGATTGATGCATGGGATGACGTGCAAATGATGCGTGCTTTCCCATATCGATCCATGTATGTGTGGGAACAAGGCGGGGAGTCGCAAATTGATTTTAATGCCAGTGATACCACGCATTCATCATTGGGTTCTATTGTTGAAAATCAGGTATTACTGACCGCGCTGAATAATGCGGCGGATAAAAATTCTAATATAACCCAGTTTAGTAATAATGCTTTGCACGAGTTATCAGCTATTTCTGATTCATCAATGTTGGTTGAATTAGATAATGGTGTTCGCTTGACTGGGAAACTTATTATTGGTGCGGATGGTCAGCGATCAAAAGTGCGTGAATGTATTGGCGTCAGTTGTATGCGGACTCACTATCAGCAGTTGGGCTTGGTATGTACAGTCAAAACCGAATTAGGGCACCAGCAAACGGCCTGGCAATGTTTCACTCAGCACGGGCCATTAGCCTTGCTTCCTTTAGACGATAATACCTGTTCCGTTGTGTGGAGTGTTCCAGATCAGAAATGTCATGAGCTTATGGCGCTTACTGATGCTGAGTTTAATCAGCAACTCAATACTGCGTTTGAATATAAGTTAGGGAATATCACGGTAGTATCTGAGCGCAAGTCATTTCCATTGTTGGGTGCGCAAGCGGCAAAATATATTGATCATCGAGTAGTGCTACTTGGTGATGCTGCACATGCGGTGCACCCACTTGCAGGCTTAGGGCTTAATTTAGGTTTGGCCGATCTGACATATTTGAGTGCCTTATTAAACGAATCAGATAGGCCGTTAGGCAGCGAACGAGTGTTACGTCAGTATGAGCGAGCACGTAAAAGCGAAAATGCGCTTATGCAGCGTTCTTTGGAGATGATTGATTCTTTATTTAGAGAAGAGCACCAGTTGGTTAAACAAATTCGTTCAAT
>CALJEX010000030.1 GCA_938074525.1 uncultured Gammaproteobacteria bacterium | reverse complement strand
TATGGGATTTGTTGGTCCAAGACCTGAACGACCAGAATTTGTTAGCCAGTTATCAGAAAAGATTCCTTTCTATAGTGAGCGACACAGAGTAAAGCCGGGCTTGGCGGGGTGGGCGCAGATGCGGTATCCCTATGGCAGCACTGAGAATGATGCTATTGAAAAACTAAAGTACGACTTGTACTACGTTAAGAACAGCAGTTTGATTTTTAATTTGGCGATATTGATTCAAACAGCAGAAATCGTTCTCTGGGGTAAAGTTAAACAGTGAATAGAGTATTAAGGCCAATTTTCCAGCAAACAGTGGGAGCTTTATCTGGTCACCGAGCAAATAATAAATTGCTGGTGCTCACTTATCACCGTGTGCTGGCAGAATATGATCCTGTCATAGATGAAGTGGACGCGGTTCAGTTTACTCGGCAAATGGAAACGCTTGCTGAATACTTCAACGTAGTCAGTTTGGAAGACGGCCTTGACCAAATGCAAGCGGGAACTCTACCAAGCAGTTCAGTGTGCATTACTTTTGATGATGGCTATCGTGATAACTATGATGTCGCGTTACCAATTTTGTCTGCATTGAATTTGCCAGCAACATTTTTTATTGCCACTGGGTACTTGGGTGATGGAATCATGTGGAATGATGTCGTCAGACAGACAATTAAGAGTACTTCGTTAAAACAATTAGATCTGCAAGAATTTTCTTTAGGCAGAGTATTGATAGATACAGAACAGAAGAAAGTCGAGTTAATTGAAAAATTGCTTGGTCATATTAAATATCATCAAGTTGATCATCGAATAGGAATGGTCAATCGATTAAGGGATATTGCTGAGGTCGAGATCTCAGAGCGATTGATGATGAATGAGTATGAAGTGAAAGAGTTATCACGTGCTGGCATGGAGATTGGTGGTCATACAGTAAACCATCCCATTTTGACCTGTGCGAATGATGATGAGGCACGCAATGAGATAGTGCAAGGCAAGCTATTTCTAGAAAAATTACTAGGCAAGAGATTGAAGTTTTTTGCTTATCCAAATGGGCAGGCAGGAAAGGATTACAACGAACGGCATATGCGACTTGTTGAACAGGCAGGTTTTGATGCGGCTCTAACAACAAATAACGGTGTGATTGATAAAGATTCAGGTGCGTTTGATTTGCCTAGAATTTGTATTGACCACACAACTAAATTTAAATTTGGTGTTTCTTTAGCGCGCGGCTACGTGCAGTACGCTAACTAATTAAGTATGAAGAGTTGAGATTACAATGCGAGATATTCTACTAACATTAATTGTCTTTGGATTTATTCCATTTATTTTATACAGGCCTTATGTGGGTATTCTGGTTTGGAGTTGGTTGGGATTTATGAATCCACAAAGATTGTGCTATGGGTTTGCATATGACTTTCCTTTTTCAAAGCTTGTGGCAGCAATCACGTTAATTGGGTTTATCTATTACAAAGATAAAATCATTCCAAAAGGCTCAGGATTATTATGGATGTTAGTTATATATACGCTATGGGTGTCTATCACGACAATGACGGCAATCTATCCAGATGATGCTATGTACGAATGGGAAAAAATCATCAAAATTTTGATGGGAGTTGGCCTCATTATATTTATGGCCAGCGATAAAAATAAAGTTAATGCGCTGGTGGCAGTTATCGTCTTGTCGCTTGGTTACTATGGACTTAAGGGTGGCGTATTTACAGTGCTGACTGCGGGTTCATATCGCGTCTGGGGCCCTGCAGGGTCTTTTATAGCTGACAACAATGCATTGGGGCTTGCGTTAGTGATGACGCTACCGCTAATGTGGTATTTGTATACTCAAGTGCAAAAGAAGATCTATAAAAATTTAGCCTTTGCCTTGATGGTATCGACAGCATTTGCCATTCTTGGAACACAGTCGAGAGGTGGATTCTTGGCGTTAATGGCAATGACAGCATTTTTGGTGATGAAAAGTAAAGCCAAGTTTAAGGTCGCTGCGATTGTGATAATTATGGCACCATTGCTCTATATCTTCATGCCTCAGAGTTGGCATGATCGAATGGATACCATTAAAAACTACGAGCAAGATGAATCTGCAATGATGAGGATCAATGCTTGGGAGTATTCAATCAATCTTGCGAGTGATTATCCTATTGCAGGTGGTGGATACGGCGCATTTAGTCAGGAGTTGTTTAGTGTTTATTCTGAGCGACCAGAAGTTCCTTGGACCGGTCCTCATAGTATTTATTTTGAGTCACTAGCTGAACATGGGTGGGTAGGTCTGACATTCTTTATTTTATTACTGTTTGGCTTATATAGAGCGATGAGTCGTATTATTAAAACCGCACCAAAGTACCAAGATATGCTGTGGATGCGAGATTTGGCGGCGATGATACAAGTTAGTCTTGTTGGTTATATGGTGGCAGGATTGTTCTTGGAGATGGCGAAGTTCGATTTACTTTACGTGCTTATAGGTATTGCTATCGCTATGACTACCTTGCTTCATAAAAGACAGATGCTAGAAACGGAAATACCCATTCAAGCAGATGATAAAATGATGCCTGATATGACAATGGCGATGACTAGTAAATAGATCCTAGACTTTTTACAGTATCGCTTTATATCTTGGAAAATAATAAAGCGGGCTTGCTGTTTTCAGAAATTCATATTGACTATCAATATTATTGAGCGTCTAGCCAGCGCTCTAGTACTGCTAGCACCCAAACAAATGTTCCGTAATAAGCAGCATGTTCGGAACGATGCTTGTCTATCAGTTCATCAATGAATTTGTCCTGAAACATTGATCTCGTCTTTAAGTTGGTTAATGCGCCATATACTTCATCTTGTAATCGTTTATCTTTCTTTAGTCAAACACCGAAGGGCAAACCAAAGCCATGTTTTGATTTAGTGATGATTTCTGGCGGCAATAAAGAACTATAAGTATCTTTGTAGAATGCACGTAACCTCATGCCTTTGATTTTTAAATGTGAAGGTACTTTGGTTGAGCTTTCTACAACTCGATTGTCTAAGAATGGATAAGATACTTCTACGCCCGCCGCACGACACATTGTATTCACTTTTCGTATGTCGTTATCAGCAAGCGTGAATTTCCAGTCTAAATACAACATCTTATTTAACAGCGAAGCATCCTGTATTTCATTGTAGGTTTCGCTGAGTAAGTCTATTGGGTAATCGCAATTTATTTCGCCAAGATAATGATTGTCGAAAATTGAATTCGGTTGTTGCACGTGCAATATATTGTAGGTTTGCATGCGTTTTGGCATGGCTATTTTAGCTTGTTCTATGTAGCTCTTTACTTTCTTGGCTACAGGCAATGAGCCTGCTAGCGAATTGCAAAAGCTGGGTTCTATAATAATGTCGCGTGCCCACTTTGGAATAGAGCTATAGATATTAAATAATTTTTGGGTGGCATAGCGGTCATTGCCGCCAAATACCTCATCACCTCCGTCCCCACCGATCATATGGTCGACACCATTCTTCTTGGCAAGCTGTGCTGCAGCATAGGTTGGTACTACCGATGAATTGCCAAAAGGCTCTTCATAAATCTTTGGTATCTCATTGAATAAATGCAATACGTCATCAAAGTTGACGTAATACTTGTAATGTTTATTTTGAAATTTCTTAACCGCGATATCGGCAAAGCCCATTTCGTCATAGCCTTGCTCTTCAAAGCCAATAGAGAAAGCGGGTGCGTCTGTAGGGTGGTGTTTTTTCATTAACCCGGAGAGAGTAGAGCTATCGGTTCCACCACTAAGGAATGATCCAGTTTTAGGGTCTGCGGATAGTTCTTGCATGGTCAAGTCTAATGATTCTCGAACATCAGATTTTAGGTCTTCAACAGACGTTGATACTTTTTCATTAAATTCAGGTGTCCAGTAGGTGTCTCTTGAGCTGGAACCATTTTTGAAGATAAGTACTTCTGCAGGTTTTAACTTATATAAATCCTGAAAAATAGTATTAGGACTAGGAATGCAATGGAAATAAAAATAATTATAAATGGATTGTGGAAGAATACTTTTGGGTACACCAGGCAGATTGCTTAATGACTTAAGAGAGCTGCTGAAATAGAGCTGACCAGAGATAGTCGCATAATGCATTTGCTCAATACCCATGCGATCAATAGCTAATATAGTAATGTGGTTGCGTGCATCAAATAGTGCGATTGAGAAGCTACCATTGAGTTCTCTGAGGAAATGATACCCATAGTTCTTATAGGCTTGAGCTAATGCACTAAGTTGTTGATCGGTTTTTATCGTTTGAAATGAGCCATCTTCACTTTTAACAGTTGGTCTGCCGCATAACGTCAAAGTGATGTCGTTATTTTTATAATGTGTAACTAGCTCGCTTGAAGTGGTTGATGCCGATGAGTGGTTCCACTGATCACTTCTGGTTTGTATGGTTTGTACGTCTGAGTGAGTGAAGTGGCCAAGTAATTTTGAGTCAAGATCAGAATTGTTGACGGTCCATCCTGTAGCGATAAATTGTTTCATTGATTAGATCTTATGGGATTGGGTTAAACAATAAATTGAGCAGTCTATTCTATGTATATGTCGCTAAGAGGAACAGGAGTTCTATCTGAAACCTTGCGCTTTGTTAGTGATATTTTCTTGAAGTGTGACACGTTATTAGATTGCTTCGAACTATGTTTGTTAGATTGCCAATGATGATCATATATAAATGTTCGGCAATTTAAATGGCTTTGTAATAGCGTTATTTTTGCTGATTATTTGACGGAATTCACGCTATAAATGCTTAAGTCAGAACATAGGTCGATGAACGGAATAGGCGAAGTGTTTATAATTATGAAACAACAGTTTACGTACAAATGAGGCTTGGTTATGAAAGGTAAGTATGGATTTACATTGTTAGTATTAATGGTTGCATTGCTGATGTCGCAGTCTTCGTTTGCTAGGACAATTGTCGGTCAATGCGGGCCGCTGGAAAATGACTATGGTCCATTTGACTATACTAACTATGAACATTACACACAAAAGCTACCGATCGTTGAGCAATACCACTTCAATCATGATGTTGAAGCACTAATTAAAGGTCTAAGTGATAACATATACGGAGATTTACAGTATACTCTGTGGACGTTTCCTAATCATCATCGTGCGTTAGTGTCGATGTCTAAGTATGAGTTCGAAGTAGATAATGCACGTGAAACGTTGCTAGAAGCTCAATATGGTGTTGATTGTTATTTTCAACGCGCAATAGCATTCAAACCAACGGATGGTGTAGTTCGTTTGATTTATGCGACTTATCTACATAAAAAAGGATATTTTGACCGAGCTGAAACGCAATATAATGAAGCGCTTGTTTTGAACCCAAGTTCCGCTGAAGTTCATTATAATATGGGTCTATTTTATGTGGACAGAAATAAACTTGGTCTAGCGGTGAAGCATGGTCATAAAGCATATGAGCTTGGCTATCCGTTATTGGGATTGAAGAATAAATTAATAAATAAAGGTGTTTGGGATAAAACAATCTCTCAAAACTAACATTAATATTGTGAATAAATAGATTTTACTATGGTTGAATTAGAGCAGGTTTTAGATGTGTTAGCTGAATCTTTAGATGGTGCGGCTCAGATACATCAAATGAGTGAGGAAGCACCACTACTTGGCGCTATTCCTGAATTAGATTCGATGGCAATCGTGGGTATTATCACTTCAATAGAAGAGCGCTTTGGCATTGTATTTGATGATGATGAATTAGATGCCGAAGTATTCGAAACTGTAGGAACACTGCGAAACCAAATAGTCGCAAAAATGGAAAACTAAGGTTGCACACAACTGATTTCCACTATCTTCCTTCCAGTCAAAACTCCCAAATATTTATAGCTCACTATGCTCCACTAGAGCAAAGTGAGGCTGTGGGAGCCTCGCAGGCTGTGATATTTGTTCCTCCCTTTGCGGAGGAGATGAATCGGTCAAAACGAATGTATGTCCTATGTGCGCGTTTGTTAGCAGATGCGGGGATACATTCGCTATGCTTCGATTTTTCTGGAACTGGCGATAGTTCTGGGGAGTGGGGGGATTTTGATTACGCAGATTGGAAAAATAATTTAATTGATGTTTTTCAATTCGCGAAAAAAATCACTTCTAACATTAGTTTAGTCACTTTGCGTGATAGCGCGCTAATCTCTCTGAATCTGATTAAGCGTGCTGACATTCAAATTGATAAATGTGTCTTGTGGGATCCAATAGATAACGGTGATGCGTTAATTCGGCAATTAGTACGTATGAAAATTGCTAGTGCTATGGCTAGCGATCTGAAAAAAATTACCACCAAAGAAGTGTTGGAGAGTATTGAACAATCAGGGTTCTTAGAGGTTGGTGGATATTATGTTTCTGCTGACTTGATTGATCAGATTAAGGTCGAGAAAATAAGCGATAGCATAGAAGATGTGCTCGCTCTGACTGAGATGCATTGGATGACGACTGGTAAATCTAATAGTAATAGCGCAGTAATACCTATCTGTTTATCTAAATTAAATCTCACTGACGTTATGCTGAAAAAATTAACCATGCATACCGTTAATGATGTGAAATTTTGGATGCAGCAAGAAGTAACTATTTCGCCGTTACTTTTACGTGAGACTAAGCAGGTATTTGTGTCGTGAATGAGTATTATTCTGAGCAAGCAGTAGCATTTTCTGTGCATGGCCAAAGCTTGTTTGGGGTTTTGTCTGTGCCTAAGGTGAAGCCGAAAGCTGCAGTTATTATTGTTGTGGGTGGTCCTCAGTATCGCGTGGGTAGTCATCGCCAATTTGCGTTGCTGGCTAGATATCTAGCAGAGCAGGGGATTTTAGCTTTAAGATTTGACTATACAGGCATGGGTTATAGTCAAGGTATTACAAAAAAGTTTTATCAAGTTGATGATGATATTAAAGCCGCAGTAGATTTCATTGCCAATCATGAATGTGCTGTAACCAATATATACGTGTGGGGCTTATGTGATGCTGCCTCTGCAATTGCGTTTACTGCGCATACTGATAATCGTATTGATGGTGTTGTATTGCTAAATCCTTGGGTAAGAAATGAAGCTAGCCACTCAAAAGCGATTTTGAATAACTACTATCGTGATCGGTTATTTAGTGTGGAAGTGTGGAAACAATTGCTATTGTCTCCGCGTAAGGTCATTAATGCATTTCTCTCGATTGGTAGTATTGTTGTTAAGATTTTAAATGCACGCTCGAAAGCGCCAAGTGCAGAGAAAGATCAAGAGATTTCGATTGCAGATAGAGAAGAGAATCTTGCGGCAGCTATGTTTAAGGGGCTGTCTAATTTCAAAGGAAACATATGTTTAATTCTAAGCGGCAAAGATTTGGTTGCGGATGAATTTAAACAGGTGCTGGATGAAAATAGATGGTTAGAGGAAGAGGGAAATAACTCAAAAACAATTGTTCACCATGTCGATGTTGCTGATCACACTTTTTCGTCGCGCCAGTGGAGATCTATGGTGGAGCGTATCACTTCAGATTTTGTTAGCGGTTAAATAAATATTTCAATTGGGTGTGGGTGGCTCAAGAAGTTTAACGGACTGGATGTATATCCGTAAGCACCTGAATTAAATACAGCAACATAATCATCAATTTCAGCTTTAGGTAGAATCATATCTTGTGCAAGCACATCTAATGGGGTGCAAAGTGGTCCCACTGCGCTGGCTCTTTCAGTTTCTAAGCCGATTTTATTGGCGACAGTGACAGGGTAATTTTTACGAATAACTTGTCCGAAGTTTCCGCTTGCCGCTAGATGGTGATGTAGGCCGCCATTAATGATTAAGAACGTGCTTCCACGCGATACTTTCTTATCGATCACTTTGGAAATATATACGCCTGATTCACCAACGATAAAGCGTCCTAGCTCAGTGATAATATCTGTGTTACCGAACCGATTTGCATATTGGTCTAATAATAAATGTAAGTTCTCACCGATAGGCTCTAGCGGTAATGGCTTTTCTCCAGGAAAATAAGGAATACCAAAACCACCGCCAATATTTAGTTTAGAAAATTCAGTGCCAGATTGTTCTGCAAGATCTGCTGCTAAGGCAAATGTTTTTGTCTGTGCTTCTATTAAGGCTTCAGGTTTTAAATTTTGTGATCCGCTAAATATGTGTAAGCCTATAAAGTCCAAGTTGTAGTTAATAATTTTCTTGATAATATCGTTAGCTATTTCTGCGTCGACGCCAAACTGCTTAGGTCCGCCTGACATTTTCATGCCGGATGTCTTTAATTCAAAGTCAGGGTTAATGCGCAATGCAACGCGAGGTGTAACTCCTAGCTGTTCACCAATTTTGGCAGCGCGATCCAATTCAGTTTCGGATTCTAGGTTGATGGTAATGCCACTTTCTATGGCAAGTGTTAATTCATCAATACTTTTTCCTGGACCTGCAAAGCTAATTTCTTTTGGATCCATGCCGCTGGCTAAAGCTACTTTTAGCTCGAGGCCGGAAGCCACGTCTAATCCCTCTACTAAACTTTGCACATAGCTAACAACCTCGGGCATGGGATTGGCTTTTATTGCATAGTGAATATGCATAGACTTAGGCAAAATTTTTCGAAGATCATCTATTTTTCTTTTGATCACTGAACTGTCATAAATGTAAGCAGGCACATCTTCATGTTGAGACAATATATCAGTGAATTTTTGTTTTCCTAGCACTAAGCAGTTGTCTTCTACATCGTAGAAATTTAAGGGAGAGTGATGTTCTAGTGATTTCTTAGTCATTGCTAGTTGCTAAATGTATTTTCAAATTCAATATACAGCTGTTTGCGATCAAACTTTCCATTCGCATTGCGTGGTAGCTGTTCACGAATAAATATTTCTTGTGGAAGCATGTAAACAGGTAACTGCTGTCTGAGTGATGAGGTTATTTCTTTTGCTAAATCATCATTGGTCGAATTACTAGTAACGACAACAACAATTGCTTGTCCTAATTCTGAATGTGGTACGCCCATAGCAACGGCTTCGCTAACATTGTCTAGAAGTAGCAGGGACTCTTCAACCTCAGTGGGGCTGACGCGATATCCTGATGTTTTGATCATCTCATCTGTGCGACTGACAAAATATAAATAACCTTCTTCATCTTTTTTGACAGAATCGCCTGACCATACCGCAAGTTCAGTGACTGTGCGTCCATCAGTTAATGATACGGGCAATGGTTTATAACGCTCCGACGTTTTTTTAGGGTCATTCCAATAGCCTTGTGCGACTAGCGGGCCACGATGAACTAGTTCACCTTCTTCCCCAGGTTTGCATTCTTCCCCATTTGAATTGATGACAAATATTTCTGCGTTAGGTATCGCTTTGCCCATGGAAGTAGGGCGAGTATTCACTTGGTCAGGTGGTAAGTATGTAGAGCGAAATGCTTCGGTTAACCCATACATTAAAT
>CALJEX010000029.1 GCA_938074525.1 uncultured Gammaproteobacteria bacterium | reverse complement strand
CTCAGCAGCCAAGAAGGCATCGACCATTGTTTGAGGGAGTTCCTGATACGTTAGAGGGATTCGACGCTTCTCACCAAACAGTGCAATTAGTTTGCCTTCGCGGCTATAAACCTTCAAAGGCGTTTGTAGTTTTACGTCCTTTAGGGAGTCTACGGGAGGAAGTTGAGGGGAATAAATTAGGTACGCAGTCGACAAAATTGCCACCACTGCGACGGACATAACGATTAATCCGATGAAACCTAGCTTAAACAACTTTATATTCAATGACATATGATTAAAATGTTATTAATTCTGTAAGTTACGAATCTAAGGCAAGAAACAAATGAAAGAGTTCTCAGTTAACTTAATTGTCAAAAACTCACATCTTGTTATAGAGTTCGGCTTATAATTTTATAAAAAATACAAATAGACTAAATAACTAATGGAAACTAAACGTGCTTCCATTTACTTCGCGAAAAAATCCAGTCATTGGTATCGATATCAGCTCAACCTCCGTGAAGGTATTAGAGCTGTATCACAGTGGCTCAGGATACCGAGTAGAACACTACGGTGTAGAACCTCTACCTGCTAACTGTATCACCGAAAAAGTGATTTCAGATGTTGACGCGGTTGGCGACTCTATACGAAAAGTGCTCAAGCGAACAGGAACTAAGGCTAAAAAATGTACGCTGGCCGTTGCTGGTTCCGCCGTTATTACTAAAGTTATCACAATGCCTTCTTCTTTATCTGACGCAGAAATGGAAGGCCAGATTCAAATCGAAGCCGATCAGTACATTCCTTATGCGCTTGAAGAGGTGAATCTAGATTTTAACGTGCTTGGCCCCACCGAGGGTAATCCCGAAACCGTTGATGTATTACTCGCCGCTTCACGCAGTGAAAATGTTGAAATGAGAGTAGCAGCCTCAGAAGTAGCAGGCTTAACACCTGTTGTTGTGGATGTTGAAGCCTATGCTATTGAAAGTGTTTACCCACTTCTTGCTGATCAAGTGCCAGACCAAGGTATTGATAAGACTGTAGGTATTCTCGATATAGGCTCCACCATGACAAGTTTAAATGTCATGCAAAACGGCACTATGATTTACACCCGCGAACAACCTTTTGGCGGTAAGCAATTAACTGAAGAAATCATGCATCAGTACGGACTTACTTACGAAGAAGCAGGCCTTGCTAAAAAAGAAGGTGGACTTCCAGACAACTACATCACCGACTTGCTAGAGCCATTTAAATTAACTGCTGCTCAACAAGCTAATCGTTTCTTACAATTTTTCTATTCTGCTAGCCAACATTCCACTGTTGACCACATAGTATTAGCGGGAGGTTGTGCGTCCATTCCTGGTTTAGATGAGAGAATTCAAACTGAATTAGGCATTTCTGTATCGACTGCCAACCCATTTACACATGTTTCGCTAGGACCAAAAGTTAATCCTCAAGCACTAGGCAACGATGCCCCTGCATTGCTGATTGCTTGCGGCCTTGCATTGAGGGCATTTGATTAAACATCATGGCTAAAATTAATTTACTCCCGTGGCGCGAATCACAGCGCAAAGAAAAACAACAAGAGTTCTTTGTTATGTTGGGCGCAGGTGCGGCTGTCGCTGTGCTTGCCGTGTTATTAGTGCACTTTCAGATGGATAATAAGATTAAAGGGCAGGAGCGACGTAACACTTACCTAGCTAATGAGATTGTTCAGCTAGATAAGCAAATAAAAGAAATACAAAAATTGGATGCTACTAGGCGCGCGCTAGTAGAGCGCATGGAGGTTATTCAAAATCTTCAAGCTACTCGGCCTGGTATCGTTCACCTATTTGATGAAGTAGTTAATACACTTCCGAATAGCGTACACCTAACTGCGCTAGTCCAAAATGGTGACAGCATAAACATCTCTGGTAGAGCTGAATCAAACGCACGTGTTTCATCTTATATGCGCAACATAGAAGAATCAGAGTGGTTAGCCAAACCAAAATTAAGCGTGATATCTACAGAAGAAGATGACGATGGGCTGAGAGTGAGTTCATTTTCATTGCAACTCGCCCAAACCAATCCTGACGCAGAATTAGAAGAAGAGTAACTTAAACATGACATTTTCTGATCTAAATAATGTAGATTTCAACAATATTGGTACCGCACCATTAGCTGTTAAGGTAATTGTCGTTGCTTTAGTTGCTGCCGCAATTATAGGACTAGGGTTTTATTTTGATACAAAAGATCAGCTTACTAACTTAGATACGGTCAAAGCCAAAGAGACAGAATTAAGAAGTACTTTTGAAATCAAGGTTAAGAAAGCAGCTAACTTAGAAGAACATAAAGCTCAACTAGAAGAAATGCGTCGGACATTTGGTACATTACTACGCCAACTACCTAGCAAAACTGAAATCCCAGCCTTAATTGTCGATATTTCACAAACAGCATTAGCGAGTGGTCTGGAAGTAAAACTGTTTAGGCCTGGCAGCGAAACCGAAAAAGAATTTTATGCTGAAAAACCTATTCGGCTACTTCTACAAGGTGATTATCGCCAGTTTGGCCTGTTTGCTAGTGAGGTTGCCGCCTTACCTAGAATTGTAACCTTGCACAATATTAATTTAGTCCCAGGCAATGAAGGCGAAAAAATGACGATGAACGCATCGGCAAAAACATACCGTTATTTAGACGATGATGACGAAGAATAAAACATTGA
>CALJEX010000028.1 GCA_938074525.1 uncultured Gammaproteobacteria bacterium | reverse complement strand
TCAACACCAGGGCCGTAATCACGCACACTAAATTCTACCGCTCCATTTTGCTTAACTTCACAACCAATATCGATTTCATGTTTATCATGTTTCGATGAGAATTTAATCGCGTTATCTACCAGGTTGATCATAATTTGATTGGAATGGTCAAGGCTATTTATTTAGCCGACCACTGACAGATATTGAGTTTTTAGAATATGCTGCTCGGTATATTGAACAGCGAGAAGATACAATTAAGTCTAAGTCTTCTGCTTGAATATAAATAATTTTTTTATTATTTGATTAGAAACTGCAGACTACCCACTATTCCTCGCCTCTATTCTTCTTGACGCCAATTAAGCTCTAATCCCGAACCAAACACACAAACGTGATCGTTACCACTAACCATGAATGATTCTGGCGGTTGCCACGGCGATCTTACCAATGAGATTATTTCTTCGTTGACAGGTCTATTGTAGAAATTGGGACCATGAATAGAAGCGAATCCTTCAAGCTTTTCTAGCGATTGTTCCTCTTCGAAGACCTGAGCATACAATTCAATTGCCACGGGTGAAGAAAAGACACCAGCACAACCGCACGCCGATTCTTTTTCTTGGCGCAAGTGCGGCGCCGAATCTGTGCCTAGAAAAAAACATGTTTCTCCCGAGGTCGCAGCTTGACGCAAAGCCAGACGATGACGTTCACGCTTAGCCACAGGTAAACAATACATATGTGGTCTAATCCCACCATTGAACATTGCGTTGCGATTAATTATCAGGTGATGCGGGGTAATGGTGGCCGCAGTATTAGCACCTGCTCCACTAACAAATTGTGCTGCGTCTTCCGTAGTGATGTGTTCGAGCACAATTCGTAGCTCTGGCAAATCGGCACGCAGTTTGGTTAGAATGTTATCAATAAATATTTTTTCACGATCAAAGATATCCACGTGTTTATCCGTAACCTCACCGTGGATAAGCAGTGGCATTCCAATTGTCTGCATACGCTCCAGTACCGGATAAATCTTACTGACGTCACTCACACCCGTTGCCGAATTAGTCGTACTGTTAGCTGGGTACATTTTTGCCGCGGCTAGCACTCCATCGGCGAATCCTTGAGCTATGTTGTCTGGATCTGTTGCGTCCGTTAGGAAGCAAGTCATTAGTGGTTCAAAGTTACTATTTTCAGGTAGTAGCTGTTGAATGCGCTCGCGGTACGCTAAAGCCAGAGCAGTAGTAGTGACAGCAGGCGTTAAGTTTGGCATAACAATAGCCCGTCTAAAATTCTCTGCCGTAGCAGGCAACGCCATTGCTAGCATATCTCCATCTCGAAGATGCACATGCCAATCGTCCGGTTTTCGTAGGGTAATACTCTGATTCAATGCTCATCACTCCAATTTGGTGAAATTGACTTTTCCTGCGTAGATAACAAGATATTCTATTCGTGGATAGTGACTATATTAACTAAACTGAGCACTTTCGACTAATAATGATCACTAGATAGTCACAATTCTAAGAATTCGACCACTTTAACCAATTTTTCTTTATTAAAACACGCATATTAATTCAACACACGTAATGATCGTGAATACGCGTAACGCCAAAATACTAAATAGAATCGCAACTACGGCCTGCTGTACAAGGGTAGCGCAATGAGAACTTAGACAGAATTGAAGATGTGCGACTGAGTTTATTTACTTGCAGGTAACCAGTATTTTTGTCTATTTATATTCAAGCAAATCATATGATGTTACTTCTATATAAACATACAATTGCAACAATGGTTTTACCGATATCGGTACCATGCCACGAACGCGGTCGCTAACGATTGAACGAGTTATCCATGTATTAACTCATTTTAACTTCTAGTCGAAAACACCAGGATTTTTAATAGCAGCTTGTTCTATGATTTCATCATCAGATATATTTTGAGCATGTTCAGGATTAAGCTCTCTCCATTTTTCTATATAGCCTTCCTTACCACCCCACCATGATAATAAATCTTTCTTCATTAATTCATTACTAGACTTTTCAATTTGAACTAGACAAGAATAAAATGTTGGCGACATACCAAAATCTGTAAGCTCTTCGGAATTTAATGCATTTGCATTAACACCACCAGGTGTATTGCCACCTTTGTATTGTTTTTGAGTACCACAGACACCCGGTATTAAATTTTCAACAATGACTGCATAAGCAAATGTTTCACCTCTATCATTAAACAATCGACACAGATCACCATCACTAATATTTCTACTATTAGCATCTTCAGGGTTAAGCTCGACTGTCGGCCTAGACATCATCGCATTATGTCGATCTAATGATTGAAACGAATCGCCGATAAAGTAATGTGTTGCTGAACTTAGTACTTGAATTGGATATTTTTTCTTCTGTTGAAAATCCTCTTGGCCTTCAACTTCAGGTGTATGTGTTGGCAATGGATCTAGGCCTTGCTTTTTTAACTTTTCAGACCATATTTCAATTTTACCACTTTTCGTTGGCCAGCCATTCTTCAAATAATTCCTTCGTTCAGCATCCACTGCAGCACGAGCCCAGCCATTTTCTTTTAAGCCCTCATAAGTAATTCCTTCCATAAGAGGGTTTTTTTCACCTTCATCACAAAGGATATCTCTAATCATTTCTTCATCTGTTTGAGTGAACGCATTATCTGTGTCTTCCAGATAATTCATTTTCTTAGCCAGCATTCTAAATAATTCTGTATTACGAACACTTTCACCAAGTGGCTTTATAACCGGTTCATTCATATTATAATGATAGTGTCCATAGGCGGCATGTAAGTCTGTTCGCTCAAGCTGTGTATCCGCAGGCAAAACTATATCTGCGTAATTGCAAGTATCTGTCCAAAATGTGTCATGCACTGCAACAAATAAGTCATCACGCATTAAGCCTTCTCTGACTTTATTAGAGTTAGGAGCACAATTAGCTGGATCAGAGTTGTAAACAAAGAACGATCGAATGGGAGGGTCCATCTTCTCACCATCTGCACCAATATCATCTGCAAGTGCCCTTCCAATTTGAACCATATTGATCGCCCGCTTAGTGCCTCTCTCTCCCAAATCAGGTCTTTGAAGTTTCTTTAGGTCAAACCTTTGCCACATTTCTTCTAAGTTACCAAAGCCAGCGCCACCACATTTTTCTCTCCATGCCCCAGTAATGCATGGAAGTATTAGTATTGACCGACACATTTGTCCTGAGTTGCTATGTCGATTCAAACCATAGTTTGCTCTTATATGGGATTTTTTCGTTTTCGCATAATCAAGTGCAAGTTGCTTAATTATATTTTTGTCGACACCAGTAATGTCTTCAACTTTTTCTAACGTGTACTCAGGCAACTTTGTTTCAATCAGTTCTTTCCAACCCAGTGTATATTCTTGCAAAAACTCAATGTCGTGTAACCCTGCATCAACAATCACTTTCATCATGCCCAATGCTAATGCTGCATCTGTACCAGGACGAGGCTGGATATGTTGATCTGCCATCATAGTCGTACGCGTCTCTCTTGGATCGATGGCAATAATTTTTGCGCCACGTTCTTTCGCTTGACGTATAAAAGGAATTGCGTGAACACCGGTACTGACTAAATTTGCTCCCCACAAAATGATTAGTTCAGCATCATCACTCGCATCTTGTAATGAAGGACCGTTAGCAACGCCATAGGTATGTAAATTTGCAAAGAATGCTGCATAAATACATATTGACTGAACCAATCTTGCTGCTTCCATTTTATTCCAGAACCTTTGATCCATGGACCAAAATCCCAACATTCCTAATGTACCGGAATATGAATAAGGCTGAATGGCTTCTGAACCATGCTCTGAAATCACATGATTAAAATTATTTGTGATAGTTTCTAAAGCTTCTTCCCATGATATTCTTTCAAATTTTGCACCCACACCTTTAGGCCCAACTCTTTTGTGTGGATATAAAACGCGCTTATCACTGTAAACCCAATCTATGTAGTGGTTAACTTTATTACATAGATAACCTTTAGTAACAGGATGTGAAGGATCTCCTTGTACGCGAACAGCCTCACCAGTTTTATCATTGCGAGTAACGATCATTGAACAAGTATCAGGACAATCATGAGGACAACAGACATGATGTGTTGAATATCCTTCAGCTACTTTTATATTCCTTTTGTTAGACACATTTCGCCTTTTTGAATAAATTAATTAATATTTTTTACTGCAAATACATATCAACAATAGTTTTCTCAAACACTTCGGCAGACTGTGCAACAGTTTCAGAAAGGGTAGGATGCGGGTGAATTAACTCACCGATTTCACTTGCTGTACACCCCGTCTTAATTGCCAGTGCTGCTTCAGAAATAAGATCACCAGCATTTGAACCTACAATACCTGCGCCTATAATTTTCTTGGTTACTGGGTCATACAATGTTTTAGTTAAGCCTTCTTTCCTTTCAATACTGAGTGACCGCCCACTAGCGGCCCAAGGGAAAATCCCAACCTCATATTTGATATTTAATCTTTTAGCTTGCTGCTCAGTAATACCCACCCAGGCGATTTCAGGATCTGTATATGCAACAGAAGGAATTAATGTCCCATCAAAATAGCTATTCATTCCTGCTATGACTTCAGCTGCAACTCTACCTTCATGGGCTGCCTTATGTGCCAACATGGGCTGCCCAACAATATCTCCAATCGCAAAAATATTTTCTACATTGGTTTTCATTTGACTGTTAGTTAAAATAAAACCCTGTTTATTAACTTTAATGCCAGCTTTTTCAGAATCGATAAGACTTCCATTTGGCTTTCGCCCTACTGAGATAAGTACTTGATCAAATAAATCCTTTTTCAGGCCATCTGGTCCTTCAAATTTCACATACATTCCAGTGATCGTTGACTCAATACTGGTTACTTTGCTACTCAAAAATATATTTTCATATAACTTTGCAATTCTATTATGCAAAGGCTTCACTAAGTCTTGATCTGCACCGGGAATCAAAGAATCAGCAAACTCAACAATGGTGACTTTAGAACCCAGTTCATGGTAAACCGTCGCCATTTCAAGCCCAATAATACCTCCGCCGATCACTAATAAACGTTCAGGGATAATGTCTACTTCTAGTGCTTCAGTTGAAGTTAGAACACGCGGATCATCATTAGGAAAAACAGGAATTTGTACGGGTTCAGACCCCGCAGCAATAATTGCTTTTTTAAATTCTATATGTACAAATCTGCCATCTGGGAAAGTGACTTTCATTTTATTTGCTGATGCAAATGTTCCTACGCCATTGACTATTTGAACATTTCGTTTTTTTGCAAGGTTAGTTAAACCTCCGGTCAATTGACCTACTACCTTATTCTTCCATCCACGTAACGTCTTAGTATCAATATCTAGGGAAGAAAATTTAAGGCCTAGCTTAGACATCTCTTTGGTTTCACTAATAACCTTAGCTGCATGCAATAATGCTTTAGATGGAATACAACCAACGTTTAGGCACACCCCACCTAAGGTACTGTTGCGTTCTACCATAACAACATCTTTGCCTAAATCTGCTGCTCTAAACGCAGCTGAATAACCACCAGGCCCTGAGCCTAAAACTAAAACATCAGTAGAGATATCACCTTCTAATTCATTTAATTTTTCTTTTTTCGCAGAGTCTGAAGCTTCGCCTTGGTCGCCAATTAACTCAATACTCATTACCAGCTGGTCTTCTTCAACTGCATCACCCACTGATACAAAAACTTCACTAATCTTGCCATTCCCTGGTGACTCTAACTCTACCGCGACTTTGCTAGTCTCAAAGATAACTAAAGGATCACCCTGTTTTACTAAATCGCCAGGTGACACTGAGATTTCTTCGACCTTGGCGCCATCTGCTTCACCCAAATCAGGGACATTAATTTTTTTTAACATAACGTTAATTTCAATTGTTAGACATAAATGATGTGCGAATATATATACACTATTTAATTAAACACCGTACTGGGCTCTGCTAGTTATCAGAAATTGAACAATCTCAGGATTTACTAAAGTAGAAGTATCACCAACGTCATCAAATTCGTTGTTTGATATTTTACGTAATATTCTACGCATTACTTTTCCACTACGAGTTTTAGGCAGCTCAGGAGTCCAATGCAAGACATCAGGTTTAGCAATCCCGCTTATCTCTGTTTTAACTAACTGCAATAATTCACCTATCATTGATTCATCAGGTTCATATTCATTGATTAAGGCTACATAAGCGTAAATTCCTTGTCCTTTGACTGGATGGGGATAACCAACGACAGCAGCTTCTGCAACGGCTTCATGTTTAATTAATGCAGCCTCTATTTCAGTTGAGCCAATCAAATGACCTGCAACATTTAATGTATCATCCGACCTTCCCGTGACCCTTAATGTTCCTTTTTCGTTATAAAGTGCTCTGTCACCCGCTAAATAATAACCACCATGTTTACGATTAGTGAAATAAGTTTCTTCAAATCGCTTTGCATCATTATAGATAGTTAACATTTGACCCGGCCATGGTTCTTTAATGACTAAATTACCGACTTTTTCTGTAGTTAACTTTTCATTATCGTCAACCAAATCTGGAACAATTCCAAACATTGGTTTTACTTCCTCACCACATTTTTCTGTGATCATATGTGGCAATTGTGAAAGCATAATGCCGCCAGTTTCTGTCTGCCACCACGTATCAAGTATAGGACATTGTTTTTTACCTACTTTTGTGAAATACCAATTCCATGTGTCAGCATCAATTGGTTCACCAACTGAGCCAAGCAATCTCAAACTTTCTCGAGAAGAATCATTTAAGTAGCTTTCCCCCATACCTACCAGCGTCCTTAATATTGTTGGGGCTGTATATAGAGTGGTCACATTGTAACGGTCAATCATTTCCCAGTATCGACTCGCAGTAGGATACGTTGGAACACCTTCATATAAAACAATCGTTGCACCCATAGATAATGGGCCGTATAGAACATAAGAATGTCCTGTAATCCATGCTAAATCTGCAGTACACCAATAAACATCATCTTCCTTGTAATCAAAAACGTGTTGGAAAGTAATACTACAATGCAGTAAATATCCAGCTGATGAGTGAAGAATTCCTTTAGGTTTACCTGTTGATCCAGAGGTATAAAGTATAAACAGAGGATCACTTGATTCCACTGCTTCTGCATTACATACATCAGATGACTGTTGCATCGCTTCGTGATACCAAACATCCCTGTCAGCAATCATGTTGGCATCAGATTGGGTATGTTTTACTACAACAACTTTTTCAATCAATGGACAATCAATCAGAGCTTCATCAATAATATTTTTAATAGGGATATTTTTTCCGCCACGTCTTCCTTCGTTGGCTGTAATGACCACCTTGCATTGGGTATCAATAATCCTATCTTTCAATGCATTTGATGAAAATCCTCCAAATATCACTGAATGTATCGCACCCAGTCTTGCGCATGCCAGCATTGCAACAGCAGTTTCTATGATGTTTGGCATATAAATACAGACTCTATCGCCTTTATTTACATTTAATGATTTAAGCACATTTGAGAATTTACAAACTTCTTTATAAAGATCCCTGTAACTCATTTGTCTACGATCATCAGGATCATCACCTTCCCAGATAATTGCAGTTTTATCGCCTCTTTTTATTAAGTGCCGATCTAAACAGTTACTTGAAACATTTAACTCTGCATTTAGAAACCATTTAGCATGAGTTTTATCATCGCTCTTCTTTAATACATCGGTCCATGGACGCATCCATTCAACAAAATGACCTGCTTGTTCCGACCAAAAATTTATAGGGTCTTTGATAGACCATTCATATAGAGAATTGTATTTCTCATTGATAGAATTAGATTTCATTATTATTTATTAAATTCGTGATACGTATAAAATAGGATATTGGCTATTCTAATGATATTTATACTCGACTGGGTATTAGCAACTAAGATGGTTCATCAACATCTTTATTAATGTTTGTAACACCTTCTATTTTCATATTTCTAGTCAGCATATCCATGACAGGACACTGAGCTTCAACATCATGAACAAGTTTGTTTAGAGTTGATTCGTCTGCACTACTTGACAAATTAGTCTCATACTTTATCGATGAGAAACCTGGAAAAATGTTTTCATCGTCGCTAAGGCCGAGTAAACCACGAACATTCAATTGAGCAGTTAAAGTAACTTCACATTCATCTAGAGGTATATTTCTCACAGAGGCAAGTGCAGAATACATAATTTGCTGACATGAACCCAGTGCAGCTAATACCAATTCAACAGGACTCGCACTTAAATCTGAACCACCAAACGATGCTGGCTCATCAACAAGCAATTTGTGTGCTCTTCGAATCTGGTTCTTGCATAATGTCCCGCCTTCCCAGCGTGTATTGACATAGTATTTAAATTTACCGAAGTCTGGATCACTGTTAGATTTATCAATCATATTATTGATTGATACTTTCACAGATTCTAAGCTTTTAATATTTTCTTCACTCATACTTTATTACAATTAAAATAATTTTAAGACACACAGAAATCAAACAGTTATTCTAGTATATGAATAACTCAATTAATTGATTTTTATGCCGTTTACATTAGTATTTGCAATAAATACGCCAAAGCTGTAAACACATGAAAAGTATAGATATATGACTTGAAAATGATTTTTAGATCTAAAGATATGTTTCTATATGATCCAAAGCAAAGAGTACTAAAATAGGTTTGTTTCAAAATTACCCATTGAATTATTAATCAGGGCAAATTTCATAAGTATCATGAGTACGGAATAGGTATTCACCATTTGAGTAGTCTTCAAAATACCAATCGAGCACTTTATTCATAATTTTATAAGATAATGAATCCCAAGGGACGTCACATTCTGCATAAAATTTTGCATCCAGAGACTCTTCACCTATTTCAATGTAATCCGAAGTCACACTTCCTCTAAACACAAAATATACTTGATTGATTTTTGGGCAACTCACCATCGTATACAGATGTAACTTTTCAACAACCACACCCGTTTCTTCTTTTGTTTCTCGCTGAGCAGCTTCTTCGACTGTTTCATTTTTCTCCATATATCCACCAGGTAAAGCCCAATAACCCAATCTGGGCTTTATGGCACGCTTACAGAGCAAGACCTTTCCATTACAGTCTATTAAGCTAAGTACTATAATTTTCGGATTATCATAATAAACTGCATCACAACTTTTACATATAAGTGCGGTGACACTATCTTTCTTATTAACATGTTCATTAATTTTCGAACCGCATTTACTACAGTAATTAATTGCAACGCCAAAATCATCCATAATAATTTCTTATCACTTAAATAATATTTTTTAACATATGTGTTATCAAACTTTTATCCACTATCTCTACAACTAATCGTCATATAAGTTCGTATAAGTATCTATACCGATACCACCATGTTTTTGTGGGAATGCTGCAGTAACACTCTTCACATTTTTATCTGGCATATTAATCCATAGCTTTTCTGCATCATCATGATTCAATACTCTAATATTTTCAGAGTTATCATCTTGTATGAAATAATTTGAGTTTAATGCTCTGAATAAATATTTTTCATTATTCTTATCATATGCAATAAGTATCGAAGTATCAGTGCGATATGTTTCTTCATCAACAACTTGTTGCAACACTTTATAATTTATATTTTTATTGGTCATTTATATTTTCCAGTAACGAAATCAGTAAAGTAATACGCACTCAAACACTAACCACTTGTTAATGATTGCCTTTTAATGGTAGGCCCTGACGCACCAATGATACTTAGCTTATCCATTGGAAGAATTTTTTGGAAATTAACTACTGACTCACCAAGTTGTTGTAATTTTGCCATCAATTCTTCGCTGTCAATCCCACCTTGCGAATAATCTGCATTATTCGCATATACAGCTCCCGGCAATACAATTGCTAAAAAGAATCCGAGTAATGGTTTTAACTCATGTTCTAACGCAAGATAATGATGGTCACTACCACCAGTCGCAATCAATCCTACTGGCTTACCCACCATCGCATCATTAGGAATAAGGTCAAAGAGGTTTTTGAGAATTCCTGTATAAGTGCCGCGATACATTGGCGTACCAATGATGTATGCGTCAGATGCAATGATTTTATCAATTATAAATCGTGCATCACCTTCGTAATCTGCAGGATCACGAGCATCGCAAAATTGGACATTAAGCTGACTTATATTGATTACTTCTATGTCAATACTAGGATCGTGTCTATGTGAAAATTCTAAGGCAGTATTAACCGCGAGTAAGGTCTTAGAACTTTGTGTAGGCCCGCCTGATATCCCAAGTAGTTTCATTCCAACACCAAAGGTTTGAATTTATTCCATTTTAAAATGGAAGGGAACGATATCCATAATGCAATTTTTCTCCCTATCATATTTCTTCAGAGCTATGCTGATTTTCTATTTCCAAAGGTCTTATCTCTACGTAAATCTTCTTCTTTTTCTCTAACAAGTGGAATTACCTTTTCACCAAATTCTTTTAAGTCTGTGTTGTAATGCAGAAAGCCACATAATATGACTTTTATACCCAACTGTTTCAGCTCAATAATACGATCTGCAACTAATTCTGGCGTACCTATCAAACCAGTTTTAAATCCATCATTGTACTGAACTAAATCTTCAAATGAGGAATTAGCCCACATACCCTCGCCTTCTTGAGACTCTCTACCTGCATGCTTAACTGCTTCACCAAATCCTTTAACGGCTTCGACATCTGCATTAATGATGATGTCTCTCAGTGTTTCTGTTGCTTCTTGAACAGTATCTCGCACAATACAAAAGCCATTCGCACCAAATTTCAACTCGCTAGGATCCCGACCTGCATCGATGGCTGAGGAAATTGAATCATTAATAATCTCCTTGAATCCTTTATTGGTATTTCCATTCATGAATAAGCAGTCAGTCACTCTTCCGGCCATTCTACGAGCATCTTTTGAATTACCACCCTGAAATACAACAGGTCTATGCAATGGCTTTGGCAACATGGGCGCACCGTTAATTTGATAGAAATCACCATAAAAAGTGAATTCTTCTTCAGTCCACATACCTTTCAAAATGCGAATGAATTCTTCTGATCGCCGATAACGCTCAGAATGCTCAAGCCATGGCAATCCGTACCCTGTGAACTCACTCTTGAACCAACCACTGACCACATTAATAGATGTCCTGCCTTGACTGCACACATCAAGAGATGCCTGCATTTTTGCAACAATCGCTGGGTGCCATAAGCCGGGATGAACCGCGGTGATAACTTCAAGTTTTTTTGTATGCTGAAGTATTACATTCGCAATAGTAAATGCTTCATGTTGATGATCTGCCCCATAGCTTGCAAACCATCGTGTTTGCGCTAACGCAGTTGCAAAACCCACTTTCTCAGCATCTTGCGCATATTTTATATTTGCCTCGGGCGTCCAATCTGTATCCATAGGCAATGTTGTTATAACTAATCCACCTGAAATATTTGGCACCCAGTAAGCAAATTCAACTTGGTCTGAATTCAACCATGCTGACGCTTTTAAAGGATTTTGTGTATCTGGCAATAAATCTGGATATCTTGCCATTTTCGCACCTCGATAGTTATGTTTATATATTTCAGTTATGTGTTCAGATTCTGCATGTTTATTTAATCCATTAAATTTAATACAAGATTTTAAATCTTAACTACTTAAGTCCATACTTTTTTAGGTGTGCAAATCCCCTTTTCCTTTAGTATTTCAATTGCTCTATCAACATCTCCGCAACTTTCAATAAGTGCAGTTCTACAATCTATTGTTCCTGCTCGAGTTTCCTTTCTTACTAACTTAATCATCTCTGCAGTAACATTTTTAATGGTGAATTCTTCATCACTCATGTAGTTAGCTCTCCACGTGTAATTTTTTAATTACCAGTCTAAGATATTATTATCAATTCCATTAATCTTGTTTTCCATGTTGATAACATGCCCTATATTCTCCACTTTTGTATTCAAGTATTTTTTATGGAAGTGATTATTATCTTGACTGATTACTGGAATCGGTCCAGCAACATTAAGCGCATATAATATATATATGCAACCATCAGTCGACCCAATAAAGCCACCTTCATTTTCTCTATCTTCATCATCAGCAGCTATTATCAATTTGCCACGACACAAATCGATTAGCGCTTCAGAAATAGAGTTAAATTTCATAGTGGAACTACCTAATAGTGATAGTGACTATTAATAATGAGCATGATTTATGCCAGGAGACATAAATTTATAACCAGATGATTTAATAAGGAATTATCCTAAAATAAGGCAGGTATTCTTCATGGAATTAGTTTCGTATAGAAATGCGTTTCAGATTGAAACGTTTCATTTAGAACAAAAATCCGGAGTACAATTTTACCTGTACTCCGGATCAATGTAGTAACACTTATAAAATATGAACCTTTTTACAGTCCTATTTTATTGCGAAACAGTTTTTTAACTATCCCAAGTGCTAACACCAGCTGGTACTTCTGGCTCATCAGTAGATAGCTTCCAATTATCACGTTGCTGCGGATCGTTACAATCACGCTTCTCTACTTGATTATCAACACGATATTTTTCAGCACTAACGAATAGCTTATCAGTTGGAGCTTGGCTTTTTATCCAAGGTGTTACGATTTCCCACTGGCGTTTATCTGCATCCCACTTTTGGAATTTAGAGTTATGGCCACCAACATGGTCTTTACATGTCACCAACATAGGAGCTAACAAACCTTCTGCTCCCACTGCAGCGATACGAGCTTCATCAAACTTAATGTTTTCAAAGCCCCATCTTACTTGTTGAGCAGTCAACCGCTTACCTTCACCCCAGCGTTTTTGTGCATTTCTAATTGCTTCTACATGCATTATTCCTGCGGTAATACCTAAATTATGATAAACGCTACCTAGTCTACTTTTATCCTCAAGGTCACCTTTACCATTGTTGTAAAGTTCGTTGATTATTTCATCTTGAACTCTGGTAAATACTCCAGCAGGGTGAGTTGTAATTGCTTGATAACCATTTGCTGCGGCACCAGCTGGAATAACATCTTCATCTGAATTACTCCAAATGTTACCAATCAAACGGTTAACAGGATAACCCATACGTGTAGCTGTTTGCATTGCAACAGGATTCATCACACCCCAACCTCGCAAGAAAACGAAGTCTGGCTTAAGTTTACGTATTTTTAACCATTGCGCTTGTTGCTCGTTACCAGGATGCGGCACTTCAATAGTTACATGCTTAAAGCCATACTCTTCGCCCATGGCAGTCATGTACCCTAGCGCTTCTTTTCCGTAAGGTGAACCATGGTGCAATGTTACAATTGTCTTTCCATTCAGTGCGCTTGAAAGATCAACTGTATTTGGATCTTCACCGGTCTCTAAATGCGCCATGAATCGAACCGTCGCATTGTATTCATCCGGAACACCCATACCTAATGGAAACGCAAAAGGAAACACTTCGCCATCAATAGTTTCGCTCATACCGTGATTAACTGTAATCTGAGCAATTTGATCTTCACGAACAACTTCATTTAACGCAATCGCGATTCCTACACTGAGAGGATCAAAAAATAGAGCCCCACCATCACGGTCTTTCATACGCTTATAGCACTCAACACCACGTTCAACAGAGTACTCAGTCTCACACTCAGACCAAGTTAGTTTAACCCCACCGACGCCGCCGTCTCGCTCATTTAGCAAGCTGTAGTAGTCTAATATGCCGCCATAATAGCCAGTACCACCAGCAGCATATGGACCCACCCTATAGCTTGGAATAGGTATATACATAGTTTCTTCAGATAATACAGGTGTTGTGAACGTAAATAACACCGATAAAATCATGACTAAACACGATAATTTAACAACTCTGTTATGAGTCATGTGTCTTCCTCCGTAATTATTATATTTTTATGCATATTGATTTGATTAATTCATATGCGCTTGTAACTAACAAATTATGTCTTATTTTTAGCAGTTACTTAAACAACATTACATTAAATTTAATTGATTGACCAATTTACGATTAATCTAATATACAGCCGTAATAACTAACTACATTTGTCAGGAAAAATAATGCAAAAGGCATGCCCAACATTAAAGAACATGAATTCAAAGAGATATAGAAGCGTACGAATATTTAAAGTTTCAAAATGAAGAGATATGTTTCTGAATAACCAACGAATATGATAGATGTTTAATAAAGATTATTTAGTGTTTTAGCCAGATAAATTATAAATATACTTAGGCATAGGTAATCTTTATAGGCCTCATAAAGAAAAAGTATATTATTATGCTATTCAGAAATTAATTTTTATTCATCGCAAGGCAATGAGTCATGCTTTTTATTACGATATAAACCCCAACGGTTCCTGCGCATCCAAAGTGCTTTTCTACCAATACCCAACAAAGATGCAAGCTGTTGTTCACTATATTCATGCTGATAATTTTGAACAATTTTTTTCGTAAAATCCTCAATTGACATGAGTGCTATTTCACTATCATCTGATGATTTCATATTTAGTGAATTATGATTACTTATATGCTTAAAATCATCGATACTTAGATTATCATTTGCGGCTAAAATTATTGCTCTCTCAATAGAATTCTCTAACTCTCTAACATTGCCTGGCCATTCGTATTTCATTAAATATTGAATAAGGCTATTACTTGCATGATTAACTTTTCTGCCTAATTTTTTATTATGCATATCAATAAAATGATCAACCAGTAAATTCAAATCATTATCTCTATTTCTTAGAGGAGGAACTATTATTTGAATCACATTAAGGCGGTAATAAAGATCCTCACGCATTTTCCCTTGATTAACTTCATAAGCTAGATCTCTATTTCCAGCAGCAATAATTCTTATATCAACATTAAAGTTTTTATTGCTACCAACAGGACGAACAATTCTTTCTTCAATAACTCTTAACAATTTCACTTGCAACGAGAGGTCTAGCTCTGCTATTTCATCAAGAAATAATGTGCCACCATTCGCTTGGCGTATTAATCCATCTGTTTCATTAGTTGCACCAGTATAGGCACCTTTAGCATGACCAAAGAATTCAGACTCCATTAGTTCTTTAGGAATAGCACCACAATTGACTGCAATAAACCTACCATCTCTTCTTGGACTTGATCTATGGATAGCTTGAGCCACTAGTTCTTTTCCTGTGCCACTTTCACCTTGAATCAACACGGTTGTTTCACAAGGCCCAACTCGTTCTATTAAGGATTTAAGTTCAATCATTGATCGACTATTACCAATTATCTCTCTTTTCCTATTTAACGCATCATGCAAGTCACGCTTTAAGTTTTTATTTTCTCTTTTAATGCATTTTTCGTTTATAACGCGGACAACAGCGTGTAATAAATAGGAATCAGTAAATGGGCGCAAGATATAATCTGCAGCACCGAGTCGAAGAGCTTGGGCAGCACATTTTATTGAGGTATAGCTAGTATAGATTATGGTTGGGCAATCTAATTTTTCAGATCTGATTTTCCTGAGTAAATCTAATCCGGATTTCCCACTCAACTTAAGATCACTAAGGACAAGATCAAAGTGTTCAGACAATAAGATACTGATAGCATCTTCTACTTTTTTAACATGTGCGACTTCAAATTCTTCATTCGTTAGAGACTGCAATACTGTTCTTGCAAATTCTTCGTTATTATCTACTATTAATATTTTATGGACGTGTGCAAAAGCCATGTAAACTCCAAAGAAACAATTTTAAACTCCAAAGAAACAATTTCTTATTTTTAATTATTAGTGTCCCTTCCCTGTGTATCCTTTTAACGAAAGCAGAAATTTAGAATATTTATGGCTCTAAATAGTCTAAATTTACTAGCATTTATTCCTTTTTCTCCCTGCTAAACATTCTATTTGAATTGTTTCAATAGAACCATAATTATTTTCAGAATGACCCTTCTGTATCAAAATAATACGGCGTTTCATTTTGACACATTCTGTCATTTAATGTATATCTTTTTTTTATTTAAATTCATATACTTACATAAAATAGCAAATGGTATATAACTTGCAACATAGGTACTAAAATACAACTAAATCATCAACATAAAGAAACTTACAATGTCAAAACTAAATGATGAAATATTTAAGAAAGCAATGGGTAAATTTCCAAGCGGTGTTGTCATTGTTACAACAATAACTCCTAATGGGGAAAAATGTGGATTTACAGCATCTGCATTTACATCCTTATCACTAGACCCACCGTTAATTTTAGTATGTCTAGCAAATTCAGCTGACTGTTATAACAATTTTGTTACGGGTGAAAAATTTGCAGTCAATGTAATTGGTCACCAACAACATGAGTTAGCTTTTAAATTTGCAACCAAAGGTGTGGATAAATTCGATGGTGATGAATTTGAAGATGGCGACAGTGGATTACCAATTATTTCTAATTGTATTTTGTCATTAGAGTGCAATATGAAAAATACTTTCGAGGGTGGAGATCATGAAATCCTCGTAGGCGAAGTGCAACACGCTAAACTCAACGAAGGGACTCCTTCAATTTGGTATGAAGGATCTTTTAGAGACATCAGTTCAAAAACCTAACATAACAATCAGTTATTTTTTATGACATTAATATCTAATATTAATGTCATAAATGTAATTGTTTAACCTCATTGCGTTGAATCTGTGAAGTCGCATGAAAAATTCACACAGTTTTAAGAGAACCAACCTAGCTAGTTTATTTAAAAAATAAAGCAACTAAGTGCTGACGCTTATGAGAACGCGGCAGCACACAAAAGCAAAATCAATAATATTTTTTAAATATATTTATTATTATGGATTCAAATCCAATACTTCCTCAATTTCCTCAAATGGTAGAGAAGCTTGTTCATTGACTAATTGTACGGCAGCAGCGTCACCAGCTTCAAATAAACATGTGCATTTATCATTGTTGGGGTAAAAATTACTTCTTATATATTTTACAGGTATCCCCTTTTCAGAAAATTCGTTACTTTTTTCTATTGCTGCTTTTTGAGCAGCACCAAGATCTTCCATTGATATACCAGTTAATTTTCTTTGTACCGCGAATATTGGCATTTTATGCCTCCAATTTTTCTTCACACCTGAATTTAGTGCCAGATAGAGCTACTCACTTCCACCTGACACCACAAGACTAATACATCTTTACTTACTTAGTGAGCATGAAAAGGTGATTTTGCATCTGACCATGGTGAATCAGTTGTGCCATCATCAATAGACTCTTTACCTTTATATGAACCGCGCACTTTAGAAGCAGGATGATCACTACCCGCATACGGACTTGATGGATCAACAAGCTTTTCCCTAAATGTACCTGGTGCATACTCAGTTTGAGCACGCCCGCGTTTCACAAGCTCAGGCCTTACATAGTCAATAAAATCAGTGACTGATCCTGGAGTGATTGCATAGGCAAGATTAAACCCATCAACTCCGCCATAATCTACCCAACGCTCTAACTCATTCGCTACTTTTTCAGGGCCACCTACAAGTACTGGACCAAGACCACCAATACAACGCTCTTTAATCACATCACGCACGGACACATTTTTTCCACCGTCTTCAGTCAACGATTCAAGTGTTGTACGTAGCGCATCATTATCTAGCGCCTTGAGCGGCTCATCTGGCTCCAACTTAGAGAAATCGATACCAGTCCAACCACCATATAGTGCCAACATGCCTTCAGGATTCGCATATTGTAAGTAGTCATCATATTTCTGCTGCGCCTGTTCATCGGTTGAACCTGTCACAACAGTTAACAGTGTAAAGATTTTAATTGTGCCAGGCTTGCGTCCTGCTTCCTTTTCATATTTTCTAATATCATCCGTGACTGTTTTAGAATGCTCTGGACTAGTAGTCAAAATAAACATGGCTTCACAATGCTTGGCTGCGAACTGACGGCCACGACTAGAAGCGCCCGCCTGGAAGATTACTGGAGTACGTTGAGGTGAAGGCTCACATAAGTGGAAACCAGGAACTTTAAAGTATTTACCTTCATGTTTAATTGGGTGTACTTTCTTAGGATCAGTGAAAACTCCACTTTCTTTGTCTCTCTTAACTGCGTCTTCTTCCCAAGAACCTTCCCAGAGCTTATACATTACTTCCATATACTCATCAGCATAGTCGTAACGCTCATCGTGGGCCATCTGTTGATCCATACCAATATTTAGCGCTGCACTATTCAAATATGAGGACACCACATTCCATGCAACACGGCCTTTAGTAAGATGATCAAGTGTAGATAATCGGCTCGCAAGGAGGTATGGAGGCTCAAATGTCACCGCGGCTGTTACGCCGAACCCAACATGCTTTGTGGCGTGTGCCATTGCTGCAATTGCACAGAATGGATCATTAACTGGAATTTGTGCTGCATCTTTCAGCGATGCTGCCGCAGTGCCGCGATACACATCATACATTCCTTTAACATCTGCAATGAACAAGGTATCGAAACATCCACGCTCAAGCTCTATCGCCATGTTCGTCCAATACTCAATGTCATTATATCTTGAGGCTTGGCTACTTGGATGAGTCCACATTCCAGATGATTGATGACTCACACATGTCATATCGAAAGCATTTAAAATAATACGCTTTTTAGCACCCTTCTTCATAGTTCTTGTTCCCTTCTTTTGGATTGATGTTGTCTTCATTATAAATGCAA
>CALJEX010000027.1 GCA_938074525.1 uncultured Gammaproteobacteria bacterium | reverse complement strand
ATGAGAGCCTGGACCAAATAATTCCGCTGCCGCACCACGCGCTAAACAAGCACCAATTGGCATACCGTTGCCTAATCCTTTTGCGGTTGTCATCACATCAGGAAGGACTTGCTGATGGTGGCAAGCAAACCACTTGCCTGTACGTCCGTTGCCGGTCTGTACTTCATCAAGCATTAATAACAGATTATATTGATCACAAATTTTGCGTAACTCTTGCAAATAAGTGTTGCTAGGAATGTGTATTCCGCCTTCACCTTGAATGGGCTCTACCAAAATAGCGCACACATTTGAATTATTTTTGCAGATCTCAGCAATTGTTTCACTATCACCAAATGGTGCACGTATAAATCCTGCTACTAACGGTTCGAAGCCAGCATGAGCTTTTCGATTGCCAGTCGCGGTTAATGTTGCCAAGGTGCGACCGTGGAAACTATTTTCGCATACGATAATAGTAGGTGTTTCAATGTTCTGTTTATTGCCATGCAAGCGCGCTAGTTTAATAGCCGCCTCATTGGCTTCAGCGCCTGAATTGCAGAAGAAAGCACGATCCATATTGCTGATTTGACATAGTCGATCACCTAACTGCTCTTGGGTGCTAATACGATAAATGTTCGAAGTGTGCAGAAGAGTGCTGGCTTGTTGGCTAATTACTTCAGCAATCTTTGGGTGTGCATGACCGAGTCCGCATACGGCAATGCCAGATAGAGCATCTAAATATTTTTCGCCATGTTGATCCCACAACCATACGCCTTCGCCTTTAGCGAAGGTGATGTCTTTGCGGGCATAGGTCGACATAAGTGTATTCAAAATAATAAATTCAATTGTTTATAAAATAAAAACGGCAGCGGAATACCGCTGCCGTAGTGAAATTATGCTACCAAACATGCTGTATTTCCAGCTTGTTTGGCGGGCTTTAGTAGCCCTTTAGGCTGTGCTTAGAAAGGCAATCCGTGGCCGTGGCCAACCATGCACATAATCATCGGGATCGATAATAGTGTATTAGTGCGAGATGCCATAAATGCCACTTTCTTAGCCGTTGCTTTCTCTGCATCGGTCGCTTCTTTTATACCAAGTAGTTTTTTCTGGTTTGGCCAAATTAAGCCCCAAACGTTGAAAAGCATAATTGTGCCTAGCCACGCACCGATACCGATTACAGTGATACCGTTAGTGAAAAACATGTGTGTGCTAAAGCCACCTACATAATTCAGAGCGCCAGCACCTGTTAACCATGTCGCCAATGCGCCCCAGCGAAACCAAGCTAATGCGCGTGGTGCAACATATTTGCTGATCGCGGCTGGTCCAGGGCCGTCGCTATCAGCTGCTGCCTCGGCAACGGCTGGTACTTGAACGAAATTGAAATAGTAAAGTAAGCCGATCCAAATAATACCGGCAAAGACATGTAGCCAAACCATTAGCGACCATGTGTTTAGTTCCATAAGTAATTCCTCCTGAAATTTTGATTATTTATTTTATGCGTTATACGCTGCAGTTCGATTTAGACGATTAGCATAATTATTATTGATAAGACAAATCCTGCAATGATAGTCCCTAGTACTGAATTAAGTGGGTTCACGTAGCACCTCGAAGTTGGTTGTTATTATTAAATATAAAGTCCTGTAGAAGCTTGCAAAAACCTTATAACCGAACAAGCTAAACCATAGAAGGTTTTACCTCTAAAAACAACAATCCCTGATGGCTATAAATACAATCCAATTGAGCCTATTTACTCATAAAATCAATGCATTATGTGAGGAAATGGGTGCTCAGCTACGTCATGCGGCATTTTCGCCCAATATTCGGGATCGATTAGACTATTCTTGTGCCATGTTCGATAGGCACGGACAGATGTGTGCTCAGGCAGCGCATATTCCGGTCCATCTAGGCAGCATGGCTTATGCGATGGAGCAGATCGTGAATAAGTTTGAATGGCGGTCAGGTGATATTGTCATATTTAACGATCCATATATGGGGGGTACTCATCTGCCGGATGTCACGCTAGTAATGCCAGTATTCTCAAATAATGAATGCATTGGGTTTGTGGCTAATCGTGCGCATCATGCAGATATTGGCTCAGATGAACCTGGCTCTATGCCACTTTCTTCTTCGCTTGAGCAAGAGGGGATTGTGATATCGCCGCAGTATTTGGGGCGTAATAGTCAGATTGATAAAGACTTATATTTGAATTTATTTGCTGAAGTGCAGCAAAACAATCATACCTACGCGGATCTTAGTTCGCAGTTAGGGGCTAATTTGCATGGAGCATTTCGTTTGCAGGCATTAGTTGATGAGCTTGGCGTGACGCAATATCACGACTTGAGAAAACAGATGTTTGATTATGCGAGAACCATGGCTATTAGTCAGTTGAAGCATATTCCCAATGGGAAGTATTCTGCGTTTGATTTCATGGATGATGATGGCTTGGGCAATGCCGATATCATAATAAAAGTAAATGTGACAGTTAATAATGGCATCATACAAGTTGATTTTTCTGGAACAGAGCAGCAGGTTCAAGGCAATATAAATTGTCCTAAGGCAGTGACAGCGGCAGCAGTGTTTTATGTGTTTCGTTGTTTAATGAGTGATGACGTACCCTCGTGTAAAGCCACATTTGATTCTATTTCAATTGAGACTATTCCAGGTAGTTTACTAGATGCGAATTATCCTGCTGCAGTTGCCGCAGGTAATGTGGAAACTAGCTCGCGAATTGTTGATGTGTTGTTTGCTGCATTAGCGCAAGCTTGTCCAAATAAAATTCCAGCGGCCAGTCAAGGTACGATGAATAATATTGCTATGGGTATGCATGGTAAAAATGCTTGGAGTTACTACGAAACCATTGGTGGGGGTGCAGGAGCAACAGCGAGTAGTGATGGATTGAACGCAGTGCAGACACATATGACTAATACGCAAAATACACCCATCGAAGTATTAGAAATGAATTATCCGTTGAGGGTGAGTCGTTACGAAGTTCGACAAGCGTCTGGAGGTCATGGTCGGCAAAACGGAGGTTGTGGAATTATCCGTGAGTTTGAGTTTTTGCAGGAGGCGAGAGTCACTATTCTTAGTGAACGCAGAACACATGCGCCGTATGGGCTTGATGGTGGTGAGCCTGGTAAAGCTGGACGGAATTTTTTAAATGATAAGTGTATCGATGGCAAGGTTTCTCTTTCGGTCAAAGCCGGTGATCGAGTGCGGCTTGAAACACCTGGCGGTGGTGCTTTTGGTTTAGCTGATTGAGTCGCTAACAACTAAATAAAAATAAAATATGTGTGGAATTTGTGGTGAATTAAGCTGGCGTGGCCAGTCGCCAAGTGAGCAGCGTATTAATAATATGCTTGCGTATCTCGAACGACGCGGTCCAGATGATCAAGGTGTTTATATTAATAAACAAATTGGTTTGGGGCATAGACGTTTATCGATTATTGATTTGTCATCTGCGAGTCATCAGCCGATGCATAATGCTAACAAGTCTATGTCTATTGTGTTTAATGGCACAATTTATAATTACCCTCAGTTGCGTAAACAATTGCGAGCACAAGGAGTGCAGTTTTCTTCGTCTGGTGATACTGAGGTTATCTTAAAAGCCTATGAGGTTTGGGGTGAGCAATGCGTTGAAAAATTAATCGGTATGTTTGCTTTTGCAATTTGGGATGAGCGCAAACAAAAATTATTTATTGCGCGCGACCGTCTTGGGATTAAACCTTTTTATTATAGTCAGACTAGCGAGTCTTTTTTATTCGCTTCAAATACACAAGCGTTACTAGCCACAGGTAATATTGATACTGAGATTGATACACAAGCGCTACAGCATCAATTTACTTTACATGCAGTTGTGCCTGCACCAAGAACAATATTAAAAGGCATCCGCAAGTTGCCCCCAGGTCATTTTATGTGGGTAGATGCAAATGGAGTCAGTGAGCCGAAGGCTTACTGGAAATTGTCTGCGCGTCGAACCGAGAAAAGAGATGAGCAAGAGTGGATTGAAGAGATTCAGCGAGCATTGCAATTGGCAGTCGATCGTCGATTAGAAATTGCTGATGTGCCCGTCGGTGTGTTGTTGTCGGGTGGTTTGGATTCTAGTTTATTGGTTGGATTGTTGGCGCAAAAACATGGTGAAGTGAATACTTATTCTGTCGGCTTTGAAGATCAACCAGAAGAAAGTGGCAATGAGTTTGAATATTCTGATGCGGTAGTCGAGCACTTTTCAACAAAACATAATCGGTTTCATATTGCTAATGATCAAGTGTTAACGAGACTGCCAGAAGCGATTCGATGTATGCCTGAACCGATGGTGGCGCAAGATGCAGTGGCTTTCTATTTGTTAGCTGAGCAAGTTAGTCAAGATATAAAAGTCGTGCAGTCAGGACAGGGTGCCGATGAGGTGTTTGCTGGCTATTTCTGGTACCCAAAAATGCATGCTGCAAAAGGTAGTTATATAGACCGATTTTCTTCATTTTATTTTGATCGTGATTTTGATGAATACGCAAAAACGGTTAATGCTAATTATGTCCAACAAGATTTCACGAGTCAGTTAGTTAGTGAAGCGCTAGAAAAAAGTGATTCTGATACATTTATAGATGCGGTGCTTCAGTTTGATACTACTACGCTAATTGTTGACGACCCAGTTAAGAGAGTGGACAGCATGACTATGGCTTGGGGTTTGGAGGCGCGAGTCCCTTTCTTGGATCACGAATTAGTTGAGTTGGCGATGCAAATGCCACCTGAAATGAAATTGCAAGATGATGGCAAATTTGCGCTTAAGAAAATTGCTCGCGGATTGATTCCGGATTCAGTGATTGATCGACCTAAAGGATATTTTCCCATGCCGGCATTGAAGTATGTACGCGGCGATTTCTTGGAAATGGTGCGCGATACTTTAATGTCGGATACGTGTATCCAGCGTGGCCTATTTTCGCGTGAATATGTGGATAAATTGTTAGCTGCGCCGGATCAATATCATACCCGCTTACAAGGCAGCAAAGTCTGGCATATGGCGTTATTAGAACAATGGCTGCAAGCCAATGTTGATGGTGCTGGGTATCCCTCACGATAGGTAGTCAGTGGCTTGTTAGCAGCATAAAATGTTTAAAAATTCAGCACGGATTATTTATATTTAGAGGATACCAGTATGGATGTGTTAGACAGAATCAAAGAGCAGGTCGAATCAAACCCGGTCATCATATATATGAAGGGAACCCCTCAAATGCCGCAGTGTGGTTTTTCAATGCGCACAGCAGAAGTGTTAAAAAAATGCGGTCATGAGTTTGCTTATGTGAATATTTTGATGGACCCTGAGATTTTTCAAAATCTTCCACGTTATGCTGATTGGCCAACGTTTCCGCAGGTGTATATCAACGGAGAATTAATTGGTGGATGTGACATCACACTAGAGATGGCTGAGAAAGGTGAATTGCAGGAAATGATTAAGCAGGCGGTTGCTAAGTAAGTAACGTCATAAGTATTGGGTAGAAGTTTAGTTCTGCCCAATATTGTTAAAGCTTTTATTATGCACGAGACATAAACTTTCCGGTTCCAGTATTTACTTTTATTATTTCACCCGTTTCAATATATTCAGGCACTTGAACTTCTAATCCAGTACTTAAAGTGGCCGGCTTAGTTCTGCTTGCTGCGGTTGCACCTTTTATTCCTGGAGCAGTGTCAATAATTTCTAAATCAACTGATTGTGGTAATTCGACACTAAGTAGTACTCCATCCATGATTAATGCGGTGAGACCTTCCAAGCCTTCTGTGACATAGGTCATTAGATCTTCAATGTCTTCCAGACTTACTTCGTATTGAGAATAATCATCGGTATTCATTAGAATGACGTTGTTGCCGTCAGTATATGAATACTGTACCGGTACACGGATGCAATCGGCTTCTTTTAATAGGTCGTCACTCTTGTAAGATTCATCCAGCTTTTGTCCTGTTTTAAGATTCTTAAAACGAATTTTATACAGTGTTGTCGCGCCGCGAGAAGAAGGGCTTTTTGCTTCTACGTTTTTAACAGCGTGCGGAATGCTATTAATATCAATCACCATTCCTCGTTTAAGTTCACTGGCTTTAGGCATTTGCGTCTCTGGTATGTTGCTTGATGATGGATGAATGGTTAAAGATAAAATGACCTAGCTAAGATATCAATGATGAGTCTGTTTTGATAAAGCAGAGATTTGAATCTGATGACTATAATTTATTCTTGTTCTTGATCTTCAATAATCAGCGCCGGGTTAGATGTTGGAATTATATTTTCTACTTTATCGTTCCAAGTGTTTAGTATTTTGCAAAATATTTCTGCGGTCATGCGCGCATCATAGAGCGCTGAGTGGGCTTCGTCGTTGTTCCAGGGGAGTCCTGATACTTGAGCAATTCTAGATAATACTGTTTGCCCATAAGCCATGGCGCCTAAGCTGACCGTGTCAAAACAACTGAATGGGTGGAAAGGATTATTTTTTACATTGGCTCGATTGACAGTTGCGTTTAAAAAATTCAAATCAAAAAAAGCATTGTGCCCAACCAGAATCGCGCGCTTACATATATTTTCCTTGGATGCTTTACGAACATGTTTGAAAATTGCTTTTAGTGCCTCGCCCTCAGGTGAGGCGATGCGTAGAGGGTGAAAAGGATCTATACCGTTCACTTCTAGTGACGCGGGTTCCATATTAGCCCCTTCAAACGGCTGAACATGGATGCTGTGAGACTCTTTGCAATGAAGAACGCCGTTAGCGTCTATGCCTAAAATAATCGCAGCCACTTCTAATAATGCATCAGTTTGTGCGTTGAAACCGCCTGTTTCCACATCAATTACCACCGGGCAAAAGCCGCGGAAACGATTCCCCATAGGAACGAATTCGATATCGCTATTAATGGTGCTGTGCTGAGTTGGCATGAAGATTTCTTGTTAAATTGTGATTGGTGCTAGGTCATTCGAATAATCATTCGATATAATGCCTGGCTTATTCGCATCAAACTAAATTGATAAAACATTATGACAGACATTCGAAAAGTCGTCCTTGCTTATTCTGGGGGCCTAGATACATCGATAATTTTACGCTGGTTAGAAGAACAGTATGAGTGTGAAGTGGTCACATTCACCGCTGATTTGGGTCAAGGTGAAGAAGTCGAGCCGGCTCGCGCTAAAGCTCAGCAGATGGGCGTAAAAGAAATTTATATTGAAGATTTACGTGAAGAGTTTGTGCGTGACTTCGTTTATCCTATGTTTCGTTGTAATACTATTTACGAAGGTGAGTATTTATTAGGCACTTCTATCGCAAGGCCACTCATTGCTAAAAGATTGATCGAGATTGCGCGTGAAACAGGTGCGGATGCGATTTCTCATGGTGCTACGGGTAAAGGCAATGATCAGGTGAGATTTGAGTTGGGTGCCTATGCACTTAATCCTGATATCAAAATAATTGCTCCATGGCGTGAGTGGAATTTGAGTTCGCGAGAATCTTTAATGGCTTATGCAGAAAAACACGGTATTCCGGTTGAGCAAAAGCGTAAAGGTAAGTCACCATATTCTATGGATGCTAATTTGCTGCATATTTCATATGAAGGTGGCCCATTGGAAGATCCATGGACTGAGCCGGAAGACGAAATGTGGAAGTGGAGTGTGTCTCCTGAGCAAGCCCCTGATAAGGCCGAATATATCGAACTAGGATTTGAGAATGGAGATGCTGTCACGCTTGATGGTGAGAAACTATCCCCTGCGACAATGCTAAAATCACTAAATGAGCGCGCCGGACGTCACGGCATTGGGCGTTTGGATATTGTCGAGAATCGCTACGTGGGCATGAAATCTCGCGGATGTTATGAAACACCAGGCGGGACGGTACTGCTAAAAGCGCATCGTGCACTGGAGTCAATCACATTGGATCGAGAGTTAGCACATTTAAAAGATGATCTAATGCCACGTTATGCCACGCTTATTTACAATGGTTATTGGTGGAGTCCTGAGCGATTAGCAATACAAGCGCTTGTCGATCAAACTCAAAAAAGTGTTACTGGAGAGGTGCGTTTAAAGCTCTACAAAGGTAGTATTAGTGTTACTGGTCGCAAGTCTGAGAAAGAAAGTTTGTTTAGCGAGACGATAGCCACATTTGAAGATGATCAGGGTGCGTATGATCAAAAAGATGCTGAAGGCTTTATTAAGCTCAATGCGCTAAGATTGCGAATACAAGCACAATCAAAAAAATAAAATAATTAGGGCCAGATTGATATGGAGGAGATGTCAGTGTCAATAAGGGGAATATCTAAGTCTTGCGTAGTTCTATTGATTTGCGCAGCGATGATGCTTGGCGGATGTGCAAGCACACAGTACATTGCCGATGAGCGTGATCCATGGCAAGGCTTTAATCGAACCATGTATGGTTTTAATGATGGATTGGATCGAGCATTACTAAAACCAGCAGCGAAAGGATACAAAGCAGTTGCACCTGATTTTGTTGAAACTGGTGTGCGTAATTTCTTTGATAATTTAGACGATATTAGTATTGCAGTGAATAATCTGCTTCAAGGTAAAGTGTCTAATTCATTTTCAGATATTGGTCGTTTAGCGATTAATAGTACTATCGGTGTATTAGGACTGTTTGATGTGGCAAGTTCTATGGGGCTGGCTAAGCATGATGAAGATTTTGGTCAAACACTGGGTGTATGGGGAATGGATTCTGGTCCTTATATCATGTGGCCTATCTTTGGTCCTTCAACGTTACGAGATTCACCATCGCTAGTGGTTGATAGAGTGTTGTTGAATCCCCTTACCTATGTTGAAATTAAAACTGGTGAACGCATTGCAGTTGTTGCATTAGATGTTGTTAGTGTAAGAGCTGAATTATTATCACTAGAAGAAACAGTTGATGAGATTTCAACAGATAAATACACGTTTATTCGTGAAGCATATTTGGATCGTAGAGACTTCTTAGTGCACGATGGATCGCCAGAAGGTGAAACAGATCTTTATGATGAGCTCGACGAATAAGCAATAGTTTTTCTAGCTCGATTCTAAAATTTATATGGGGGCCTGCATACTTTGTGGAAAGTCTGCGGGCCTTTTTTATTCCCTGCATAAAAACTGTTTCGAAAAATATAATGCTTCCGATCAAATTATTACAGACCATTTAATTGATGGACTAGACAAAGCTGAATCTGCACAACTGGCCAATACGATTACGAGTGAAATAGCCGGATATGGATTTTCTTCTGAAGCTCAGCAGCGGACTTTAAATCGATCTCTAGAATATTTTTTCAAGCACCATATTGAAAGAAGTAACAATGCCGCATTCAGTATTTCTTCTTGGTTAGAAGTGCTGAGCGAACTTGCTCCAGATGAATCTTTGTTTGTGAATAAGCATTTTATTGCGCAACAGCAGAACTTATCAGCGTTGCACGTGCTGAAAAATTTTCAGTTACCGGAAGCCAATTGTAATCCAACAAATTTCTCAATTATGTTAAGAGAGGGTGAGCAATTATGGTGGTGTTTTAATAAGGGTTCTATGGAACAGTTGAAGCCGATAAAAAGTAAACGTCAATGGTCGGTAGTCATGCATCTCGCAGAAAGCCTATTGTCGAAAAAGAATAAGCAGTCGCTTGAAACAGAAAGTCTTGGTGAAGGAAAGCTTTTTATTACTAACCAGCGAGTGTGTTTTGAAAAAGATGGAGAAGTTGTATTCACAGAGTACGGGGATATTTATTCATGCACACCTATAAATAACGGTATTCGTCTACAACCAAGACAATTAAATGCTATTTCCCGTACTTATTTTTGTGAAGATGGTAGGTTGTTATACAAGTTTATCAACTATGCACAAAAATAATCTTTGCACCAACTAACACATCCATGTGCCTTGATTCTTTAGCTAAACAAAGATTTTAACCAAGAGAAAAATCCACCTGATGGTGTGGTTTTGTTGTTGGATTGTGATTGAGGGGTATTTGCTTGAATTTCTCGCGATGCCTGCCAGTGCCGACGTAGCACGGAATCTTGGGGTGCTTCTGCTGTATTGCTCATTTTGTTCTCCTCCTCGATTGGTACCGAGTGTAATTGTTATCCCAGATCACTAATTAGAGGTCTGGGATAGACATTTTTGAATAATATTTAGCCAAACGCAACTACTTTTGACTAAAAATTAGCTTTTGTTAATCGTTGCTGCGGATTGGACTTCTTGAATATAGCTATTAATTGCTTCTCGAATGAGTGATTGCTGTAGTTCGTCACGTTTAGATTCAAACGATGGCTTTTCAAGTTCGCGCGTATCATCTAGCTTAATTACGTGAAAACCAAAATCAGTTTGCACTGGGGCCACCGAGACATCACCTTTATTCATGAGCTTAACTGCACTAGCAAATGGCGGAACCATGCGTGATGCTTGGAACCAACCTAAGTCGCCACCATTTGGACCTGATGGGCCAGTTGAACGCTCCTTAGCAAGTGCTATGAAGTTACCGCCATTACGTAATGCTTCAATCACTGCTTTTGCTTCATCTTCCGTTTTTAATAAAACATGACGGGCTTTGAATTCGCGACTTTCGCTATCATTTATTTGAGTATCGTAAGCGGCTTTTAACTGTTCTTCTGAAAAGCTGATAGATCCAAATTTTTCGCGCATAAGTAAACGCGCCAATACTTCTGATTCTTGTAACCTAATCTGGTAGCGAACATCTTTCTTGTCAGCGATACCTGCTTTTATGGCTTCTTCGCGGAGTAATTCTGTTGCAATCATTTCATCTAAGATCTTATCGTCAGGCACTTGAGGGTTTCCCTTAAGTTCTTTGAATTGTTTTAGATCGTCTTTGCTAATGACGGTGCTGTTAACTGTTGCCGCAATTTGGTCAGCAGGGATATTTGCCGTATTGCTATTCGTTGTGCTTGAAGTGTCTTCGTTGCAAGCGGTAAGGATAAAAACGCTTAATGTAACGACTAGTGCTAATAAACGATGCATAGGATTTTCCTGTGTGGTGTGTGTGATAGTTAAGGTAATACTCTCTTAAATGGTTTGATGATGACTTGTTTGTAAACACCGGCGTCGATGTATGGGTCAGCATCGGCCCAAGTTTGTGCATCTTCTAACGAATCAAATTCAGCAATGATTAAGCTACCGGTAAATCCTGCTTCGCCAGGGTCTTCGTTATCAATTGCGGGATGAGGGCCTGCGGTTAACAGCTTTCCAGCGTTAGCTAAATCTTGTAGGCGCTCAACATGCATCGGACGCGCGCTTTTGCGTTTTTCTAGACTGTTTTCAACATCTTCACTTATGATTGCATACCACATGTTTAGTTCACTCTTCTAGTTCATTCTTCTGGTTTTACGGTAATGTAACGGCTTAATATAATCATTTGAATAATAATGAAGGCAATGGTCAGGCCTATCATGCCAAATAATTTAAAATTCACCCATATAGCTTCACTGAAATTGTAGGCGATATAAAGATTAATTACCGCCACAAATACAAAGAAAATAATCCATGCGGTATTGAGTTTTTTCCAAATACTTCTTGGAGCATCAATAGCACCGCCTAAGAATCTTTGTGCGAGGGGTTTGTCGCCAATAAATGTGCTACCCAGAAAGATTAGTGCAAACACTAAATTGATCACGGTGGGTTTCCACTTGATAAAAGTGGGGTCGCGTAAAAGTAAAGTAGCACCGCCAAAGATTAAGAATAATACAAAGGTAATTGTTTGATTCTTATTAAAGTCGCGATGTCTTATAAAATGAATTAGCACAGTAATTCCTGAAATGACAATGGCGACTAGTGTGGCAAAGTAAATTGAATCTGGTTCGCTGCCAGGCGTGAGAGAAAAAGGCATTAAACTATTGATTGATTCAATGATTGGCGCAGGAATTAGTGAATACAACTTGTAAGCAGCAAAAAATAGAATTATAGGTAAAAATTCAATTAAAAATTTCATATTGAAACCTGATAGTGATCGATTGACTGCTTAGTAAATTAAATAGGCATTAAGCCAAGAGCCGCGTATTGTAGCGGAATAATTAATCTCAAATATATAAGAATAAGCCAAATTAGCTGTAAATCCGATGAGTCAGTATTTTTCAATCCATCCTATTAATCCACAACTGCGATTAATTAAGCGTGCTGTCGAAATGATTAAGCAAGGTGCCTTGATTGTTTATCCGACTGATTCTTGTTATGCCTTTGGCTGCCATATAGGGGATAAAGATGCGCTGGATCGTATTCGACGTATCCGCGAGGTGGATGATAAGCATAACTTCACACTGGTCTGTAGAGATCTATCCGAGTTGGGTAATTATGCCTTTGTTGATAACGCTACCTTTAGGTTATTGCGAAATTATACGCCTGGTCCCTATACCTTTATTTTGCGCGCCACGCGTGAAGTGCCGCGGCGTATGCAGGTAGCTAAACGTAAGACTATAGGATTACGCATTCCTGATCATCCGGTGGCACTTAGCCTGTTAGAAGAGTTGGGTGAGCCGTTAATGAGCAGTACGTTAATATTGCCGGGTGATAAAGCCCCTATGACGGATCCAGAAGAAATGAGAGACCGGCTTGAGCGCAAAGTAGATTTGATTATAGATGGCGGAAATTGTGGTTTTGAGCCGACCACGGTGGTGGATATGGAAGATTCGGACTATGAAATACTACGTCAGGGAAAAGGCGAATTTAATCTATCTTGATTATTGATAGCGTCGAATTTAGCAAGCCAGTATAATCGGCTCACCAATGGAATTGATTATTAAGATTGCGCTTTTTGCGCCACCTGTACTATTAGCAATCACCCTGCACGAAGTCGCACACGGATGGGCGGCACGTTATTTGGGTGATCCGACAGCGGCCAGTTTAGGGCGCCTCTCTCTTAATCCGATTAAGCATATTGATCCTGTTGGCACAGTGTTAGTGCCAGCAATTCTATTTGTCATGGGAGGATTTTTGTTCGGCTGGGCTAAGCCTGTGCCGGTTAACATGCAAAGATTGAATGATCCTAAGCGAGATATGGCTTTAGTTGCTGCTGCAGGCCCAGCATCTAATTTTGTCATGGCGTTTATGTGGGCATTTGCTATCAAATTAGGTTTCATGATGGAGTCAGATTTGATGCGAATGATTCTAGTTGAAATGGGTAAAGTGGGGTTACTCATAAACTTGATATTGATGGTGTTAAATCTAATTCCAATTCCTCCTCTTGATGGAGGAAGAGTGTTAGCGGGTGTGCTGCCTGATAACTTGAGTATGATGCTCGCGAGGGTAGAACCATTCGGTATGTTTATTATTTTTGGTCTGCTTGCGATGGGTGTGCTAAGTCTTTTCTTGCAGGGCCCGTTATCTTTTTTTCAAACATTTATTACTAAAACAGTTGGACTTTAAATTTTTCTAATGCCTACCACTACCGCTCAAAATCAACGTGTATTATCAGGAATGCGACCCACAGGACAGTTGCATCTTGGTCATTATCACGGTGTATTAAAAAACTGGATCGAACTTCAGCATACTCACGAATGTTATTTCTTTGTTGCCGATTGGCATGCGCTAACAACGGAATATGATCACAGTGAAAAAATTGCTGCACATGTCACCGATATGGTGATTGACTGGTTAGCGGCAGGAGTAACTCCGGGAACGGCTACTCTATTTATACAATCGCGCGTGCCAGAGCATGCGGAATTGCATTTATTGCTTTCAATGATGACTCCACTGGGTTGGTTAGAGCGTGTGCCTAGCTACAAAGATCAGCAAGAGAAGCTGAAAGAAAAAGATTTGGCAACCTACGGATTCTTAGGTTACCCGTTACTACAGGCTGCTGACATTCTTGTTTATAAGGCAGGCAATGTGCCGGTGGGTGAAGACCAAGTTGCTCATGTTGAGCTGACGCGTGAAGTTGCACGTCGCTTCAATCATCTTTATGGCAAAGAGCAGGGGTTTGAAGAAAAAGCCTCACAAGCTATCGCCAAAATGGGTAAAAAGAATGGCAAGCTTTATAAAAATTTGCGTAAAGAATATCTAGAAAAAGGTGACATGGAGTCGCTTAGCGTGGCACAAGCGCTATTGGAATCACAACAAAATATTTCCTTGGGTGATCGCGAACGATTATTTGGATTCCTCGAAGGGACGGGTAAAATAATCCTGCCAGAGCCACAAGCGTTACTCACTCAAGCCTCGAAAATGCCAGGACTAGATGGGCAAAAAATGTCCAAATCATATGGCAATACAATTTCATTGCGTGAAGATCCTAAACAAGTAGAAACTAAGCTGCGTACCATGCCGACAGATCCAGCGCGTGTGCGGTTGACAGATCCGGGTGATCCAGCGAAGTGTCCTGTGTGGCAATTGCACGAGGTTTATTCAGATTCTGATGTTCAGGATTGGGTGAGAAAAGGCTGTACTACGGCGGGTATCGGCTGTGTGGAATGTAAACAACCAGTGATAGAAGCTGTGCAAAAAGAATTAAAGCCAATTCAGGAACGCGCGCGTGAATATGAGCAAGATTTGAACACAGTGCAAAATATTATTAACGATGGTTGTGAGCAGGCAAGAGACATTGCACGTGATACACTAGAGGACGTTCGCAAGGCCGTGGGACTGATTTACCGATAGAAAACCATGACAGTCCTCCCTGCTAAATAAAGTATTAAATGACAGAAGAGCAGCCAAAACCTGCATCCGAGGATGCTCCGCAAGCCCAGCAGAATGAAATGCCATTCGCGATGGTGCATGGCGAGCCCGTCACTGTTCCCCCGCAAGATTTGTATATCCCACCGGATGCACTGGAAATATTTTTAGATGCATTTGAGGGGCCGCTGGATCTATTGCTGTATCTCATTAAGCGTCAGAATTTAGATATCCTGACATTGCCAATTGCCAATATTACCCAACAGTACATAGAGTACATTGGACTAATGAAAGACTTGCGTCTGGAGTTAGCGGCCGAGTATTTAGTTATGGCTGCTATGTTGGCAGAAATAAAATCACGTATGTTGTTGCCGCGCCCGATAGAAGAGGGCGAAGAAGATGATCCTCGTGCTGAGTTAATTCGCCGCTTGCAAGAATATGAGCGCTTTAAGAAAGCAGCTGAAGATATAGAAGAAATTCCACGCGTTGAGCGCGATGTGTTTGAGATTAACGTTATTCAGACTGAGGTGGTGGTCGAGGAAAAATTGCCACAGGTTGAATTGAAAGACTTAATGCATTCATTGCATCAAGTGTTAAGAAGATCCGAAATGTATGCAGCACATGAAATAAAGAAAGAAACACTTTCTTTAAGAGAGCGCATGACCCAAGTATTAAGTAGTTTGGCTGTTGATGATTTTGTCGAATTTTCTAGCTTGTTTACTATTGCTGAAGGTAGAGATGGTGTGATTGTGACATTCACCGCGATCTTGGAATTACTTAAAGATAGAATGATTGAAATTGTACAGTCTGAAATGTTTGCACCAATTTATATAAAGCCTGCTAGTCAAATCGTTGAAGGTGAGACTTTAGAAGGTGGAGGGAATGATGGAGTTTAAGCAATTAAAAAATATAGTTGAAGCAGCGCTGCTTGCTGCTGACCACCCGTTAACCGCAGATCAATTGTTGAAATTGTTTGAGGATGATGAGCAGATTCCATCTAAAGACGATGTGAAAAAAGTAATTTCTGAACTAGAAGAAGATTGCGCAGAACGTGGTTACGAATTAAAGAAGATTGCTAGCGGTTATCGATATCAAACACGTGTAGAAATTCAAGGGTGGGTGTCTAAGCTTCGTGTTGAAAGACCTCCAAAATACTCTCGAGCATTTATGGAAACATTAGCGCTTGTTGTGTATCGCCAACCTATTACTCGTGCTGAAATTGAAGATGTGCGTGGAGTTTCTATCAGTAGTAGCATCTTTAAGGTACTACTTGAGCGAGAGTGGATTAAAATTATAGGGCATAAAGAAGTGCCAGGTCGTCCTGCTATGTATGGAACGACTAAAAAGTTTTTGGATTACTTTAATCTGAAAACGCTTAATGAGCTTCCTTCTCTTGCTGAGATAAAAGATCTTGATCAAGTCCATCCAGAGTTGGCATTTATGGATGCCGAAGAGCAAAAAGTACCGGATGCGCCTGTGCAGCTAGAGGTTATTGAAGGTGGCGTGGATGCAGAGACGCGTCATTAAGGCTAACGTCGAAATATATTTTCCTAATTCACCTTTTTAAATTTGCGCAATCTATATTGCGTATTTTACTCCGCGCATAATAATGCGCGCCTTTTTATTCTGGCTAACTCAATTATATGGCTGAACGATTACATAAAGTGCTGGCTCGCATGGGCGTTGGTTCGCGTCGAGAAATTGAGCGCTGGATAAAAGAAGGGCTAGTCGAGGTTGATGGTGTCACTGCACAGGTAGGCCAAACCTCTGAAGGTGTTACGACTGTATCTATTAATGGCATTAACTTAACGTTACAGAGTGAAGTCGAAACGCAGTTTATTCAATATCACAAACCAGACGATGAAATCTGTTCGCGCAAAGATCCTGAAGGAAGAAAGTCAGTTTATGATCACCTGCCAGTGCTTGCTGAAGGACGTTGGATTGCTATTGGACGATTAGATTTAACCACTTCTGGGATTTTATTATTCACAACCAATGGTGAGTTAGCTAATGCGCTTATGCATCCTAGTGCGCAAGTTGATAGAGAGTATATGGTGCGCGTGCATGGTCGAGTTACTCAAGAGCTCATTTATAACTTGAGAGAAGGTGTGCAGCTGGATGATGGTATTGCTAAGTTTACAGATGTGAAGCAGCGTCCAAGTAAAGGCACTAATCAATGGTTGCAAGTAGTTTTGCAAGAAGGTCGAAATCACGAAATTAAACGTATGTTTGAATCTCAAGGTGTACGAGTCACACGTTTAATAAGAATCAGATTTGGTCCAATTGCGCTCGATGATAATGTGAAGAAAGGGCAGCATCGCTTGTTAACTAATAAAGAAGTAAAAGCACTTAATGCTTTAGTGCGACAAGCGAAATAATTTTAAAGCTCGCACCAATATGGCCGATTTGGTTTTTCACAATCGCCACTATTAGAAAACGAATCCAACCATTTTTTACCTTCATCACTCGAAAGCAGCTTGGCGGAAAATGCTATCACTAGTAGTAGCAAGCTGATTACCAAAGCGCTATATAAAATTTTAACCTTTGAAGCGTCTTTTAGAGAAATAAAATCAGTATGCACTAGCGCAATAATTAACCCTATGATTGTGCTAATAAATACTAGTATTAACAATAAGCCATTAACTAAAGTCATATCACTTGCCTGATTGTTTTATGTTTGATTAATTGTAATTTATTAACTGCTTAAAAAGATATGACAGTCAGCAGTTAAAAGTCATCTTTTGCCATAAAACTAATGAGGCTGATAAAAATATTTTAGAGATAAAACTTGTAATTAAAGTAATCTGAATTGATATATATCAATATATTATAATATACTAATATATATAATTTTTCTAAGTGAAATTCTGATACACAAAGGAGAAATAGATGAAAAAAATTATATCGTTATTAATCGTTACCTCGATTTTGCTGACTTCAGCCGTAGGAGCGTCAGAGGAAAAAGACACTCAGCAGGAAGTTTTAATTCATCTGAGTAGCTACAGCGACAATCTTCATACGGTGAGTATGGCGTTGAAAATAGGACAGATGCTTGCAAGTAATGATACTTCCGTCACTTTGTTTTTAGATTTAGAAGGCGTGCGTTTAGCTGATAAAAAGCAGCCACAAAATTTAGTGTGGGGAATGGGAGACTCAATTGAAAAGTTATACCTAGCCTATATAAATGCCGGAGGTGCGGTACTTGTGTGTCCCCATTGCGCCAAAGCCGCAGGAGTTGTCGACTTGCGTGATGGTGCTGTCATTTCTAGTGAGCAAAGTTTATTAATGGCAATCAGCAATGCTGACAAAATTTTAGATTACTAACATAAGGAGTCAACTATGTTTAATACATTATCCATACCGTTTGGCTGTGTCATGCTTTATAACGTAGTCAAATTAAAAAGTGATGTGACGGAAGAAGATGTCCAATTGAAACTTGGTGAGATGTGTAATGTTGTCAAAAATACATATGGTGATGATCAAGGTGGTTTTATCGGTGGCCAAGTATTTAAGTTTACCGGGTTTGTTTCAGAAGAAGGTTCCGTTGCTTCTGAAGGAAAACAAACAGATGACCACATTGCTATTGTCACTTATTGGCAATCATTTGAACAACATGAAAAATCTCATGCCGATAAAATTTTTAAAGAGAAGTTTGAAGATCTTGCTCAATATGCCACTGAGACTTATGAAATAGGTTATCAAATGCTATGGCAAGGTGAGCCGGAGTGATGATTAGTGTTCCCTGATAATGAAAGGTAATTAATGGATTTTGACCCAATTATTTTGTCGCGAATTCAATTTGCGCTGAACATAAGTTTCCATATTTTGTTTCCAACCATCACTATGATGCTGGCCTGTCATCTGCATTATGTCTAGTATAAGTATGGCTTACAGTCTATTTCTTTATATATAGCTCTATACATAGGTTTTGTGTATTACATATTTTTGGGGTAAGGCGACTAAATTAAGTTATAGCTCAGATTGATTGAAGGCGTGTAGTGACTTTATCTTTGTTGGTAGATTGTAATGATATGTATATTGTATAGCTATCTTTTGCACATCGTTTGACTATATAAAGTATATACATTATATTTCGCTATGTTATTAATAAATATATGGGATATGTATGTCTAAAAAAGTATCTAAATCAAAAGCAAAGAAAGTGGCAAAGACGATTGCACGTAAAGCAGTCAAGAAAGCGGGCGTTAAAAAGAACAAATCAAAAGCAATTAAGAAGGCAACAAAAGCAGCATTGAAACCTGTAAGAAAAGGCTCAAAAGGCAAAGCAAAAAAAGCTGCGCGTAAAGTTGCTAAGAAAGCATCCTAGAGCATTGATTGTCGTCCTTGTAGATTGTTTTCTACAAGGGCGACATGAGTCGAGGTTAAGAGTGGTTTGAATGCTAGAGTGTAAGTCCCTCTAAATTTAATGTTGTAACCATTCCTTTAGAATTTCTTTGAAGAGGCTTATGTGTTTTATCCATGGCCATCACGCACGTTTTTCTTAGAAGGGCGTTATACTTTTTAGTGATTGAATATTGATTTGTATTAGGGCGACAACTGCATTGCTGCCCTAATTACTATGGGTATGATAATGGTTAGATCTTGTAGATCTCGCTAGTCGTTCCTTTGCTATCTGCGCCTAGGAAATAAACGAATGGAGTGGTAATTGTTTCGGGTGCTGGAAATTCATGAGGGTTAATGCCTGGATAGTTATGTGTACGCAAATCAGTGCGAACAATGCCAGGATGCACTCCATTAACACGAATTTTTTTATCACCATCTAGTTCATCGGCTAATATCTTTAGTAAGCCAACTTGTCCATACTTGCTGACGCCGTAAGCACCCCAATAAGCTTTATTGGTTTCATCAACTGTGAATAGTATAGAAGGATCTTGACTATTCTTGAGTAACGGGAGGCATGCGCGTGAAAGCAAAAATGGAGCATGTAGGTGTAGAGTGATTAATTTTGACCAAGTTGGAATATCTACATTTTGTAAAGGGGTTAACCCTCCTACGCGACCTGCATTGTGGAGTAGTCCATCAAGCCTTCCGTATTCTTTATCGATAGAGTCGGCAATTGTTTGGTAATCGTCTGCGCCTGCGGCTTCTAAATCTATGTTTAAGATGGCTGGCTGCGGAGCATTTAATGCAATGATTTCATCATAAGTGTGCTCAAGTCTTTTCAGGTCTTTTGCCACTAGTAAAATGGTTGCACCAAGTTGTGCGCATTCAAGTGCGACTGCTTTACCGATGCCGCGGCTAGCTCCTGTGATCAAAATGACTCTATCTTTTAAATAATCTTGAGTGGGTTGGAAGTCCTTTAAGTTTTTATCCATGGTTGTCTTGTTGTATGGTTGGAATATCGCGTGTTTTCTTTTCTATTTCATCAATTAACGGAATCTCTTCTTTGGCTTGTATACCAAGCTCGGTGAATTTACGTGCACCGGGTAAGACTTGTCGTTCTAGTGAGCCGATAGCTTTATTATAATTGCCAACACTGTCGTCTAGATTTTTCCCCACTTTTTGTAAATGAGAGCAGAAAGAATATAGGCGCTTATACAGATCCTGTGCTAGGTCGCGTACATGTTCAGCATTTTCGGAGATTGAGGCTTGCTGCCATCCATAAGCAACAGAGCGAAGTAAAGCGACTAAGGTAGTGGGTGTTGCAAGTATTACGCGGTTGGCGAATGCATCTTCTAGTAACTTGTCATCATAGTCTAACGCGCAGGTAAGAAATTGTTCGCCAGGTATAAATAGAATAACGAAGTCGGGTGATTGCTTGAATTGAGACCAATATGCTTTGCTAGCGAGTTCCTTCATGCGTTCGCGTACCTTGCGCGCATGATGTTTCATATGTGCCTCTCGCTCTTCTTGAGTGTTCGCTTGAATAGCACTTAGGTAGGCATCTAACGGTGTTTTTGCATCGACTATTAATTCGCGCTTTTCGGGCATGCGAACAATCATGTCGGGGCGTATATTTTTCCCATCCTCGACTTCAACATGGGTTTGTTCCTCAAAGTCACAATGATTCACCATGCCGGCTAATTCAGCTAACCGTTTGAGTGTTAGTTCGCCCCATTGGCCACGTACTTCTGGTCGACGTAACGCACGTACTAGCTGCTCCGTTTCTGACTGTAAACCATGTTGAGCTTCGGTGACTAACTTTAATTGTGTGGTGATTGAGCCGAATGCTTCTTTGCGTTCTTTTTCGATGGTGGAGATTTGTTGTTCGGTTTTTTGTAAAGCTTCCGCCATCGGTTTTAACAGCGTTTCGATTGATTTCTCTTTTTCGTTGAGATTGGCTTGTGCGCGCGATTCGAATAGGCCCAGTTTTTGTTGCGCCAGTTGCAAGAACGATTCATTGTTTGAATCCAATGCGTGTTTGGATAATGCGCTGAAGCTTTCTTTTAGTTGTTCGCGCGATTCATTGAGCGCAGCAATCTTTTCGATATTTTGTGCTTGTTCGACCTGTAGCTTCGTATACATGTCGTTGTTTTTTTCGTGCAGCGCAAGAATATTTTTATCTAGGCGTGCGCGGGTAATTAGGTAGGCAATCAGTGCGCCTAATAAAGCTGCGACGCCTATTGCAACGCCAAGCTGCCAGCTGAGTTCAAGTTCCCACTTCATTTATCGGAGTGCTTAGTTGTATGTGGTTTAATAATTCTAAAGGAGAGTTGATTGTAAAGTCAGCTCCCCATTGGTCTGTATCAATATCTGGTTCTATATAGCCATAACGCGCTACGCAAGTATACATGCCTGCTGAGTTGCCCGCATAAATGTCGCGTGGGTCATCACCAATATAAATAGTATGATGAGGAGATAACTGAATAGTTTTGCTTGCAAGTAATAACGGCTCTGGATGTGGCTTGCGAACTGTTAATGTGTCACCGCTGACGATGCATGAAGGGCGACTTGATAGCGATAATTTATCTAACAATGATTGGGTTAGCTCGCCAGGTTTGTTGGTGACAATTCCCCAGGGTATCTTTTGTTCCTCAATGGTTTGTAATAGTGTTTCCATCTGGTCAAATAGCCTGGTGTCTACGCATATGGAATCTGCATAATGCTGGAGAAATTGTTGTCGAAGCAGTTCGAACTGTTCGTCATTAGTGACGTCGGGAAAGCCGTAGCGAGTAAGCGCAACGCTTCCTTGGGAGGAAAGATTTCTGAGCTTTTCAAATTCAACGCTAGGCCGATTATGGCATTTCAATAAATTATTTAATGCCAGTACCAGATCTGGTGCAGTATCTAATAGGGTTCCATCTAGATCAAACAGCACCGCATGGATGGGTGTAGTGGCATTGCTCAAAGTGCTGACTTTTTAGTGTGTAGCATGTAGTTCACGCTGACATCGCGACCCAGCCAATAATGTTTAGTAATTGGGTTATAGCTCATGCCAATTAATTCTTTGGGTGAAAGCCTATTATCTCGGCACCATCTGTCTAACTCGGAAGGGCGGATAAATTTTTGATATTCGTGGGTGCCTTTAGGTAATAGATTGAGAATGTATTCAGCACCAATGACAGCAAATAAATAAGACTTGGGGTTTCTATTGAGCGTAGAAAAGAATACATGCCCGCCAGGTTTAACTAACTTGGTGCATGCTGCAACTATGCTTTCTGGGCTGGGGACATGCTCTAACATTTCTAAGCAAGTTACAACATCATACGACTCAGGTTCGCGTTGAGCGATATCTTCAGCAGCAATCATTTCATAGCTGATATCTAAGTTGCTTTCTTTGGCATGTAACTGCGCGACTGAAAGGGGTGCTTTGCCTAGATCGATGCCTTTTACGCTGGCGCCTTTAGCCGCCATACTCTCTGATAAAATACCGCCGCCGCAACCGACATCTAATACTTTTTTCCCAGATAAGTTAACGCGTTCATCAATAAAGTTTAATCGCAAAGGGTTTATGTCGTGCAATGGTTTGAATTCGCTATCTTTGTCCCACCAGCGATAAGCTAGGTCTTCAAATTTTGCGATTTCAGCAGGATCGAAATTGTCGGTGTTAGTCATATAGGTAAATTTGCTTAATGTTGTGATATTTTTTGTGCCCATTGTTCGGTTTTAGCGATAATTTCGTCTTCGCTAACCGTGGTGAGTGTACGGTCACGTAATAACTGGCGGCCTGCTACAAATACATCTGATACGCGACTGTGATTTGTGCTGTAAACAAGATGACTATGAATGTCATATAATGGATGGCCTTCTACACGATCACAGCTAATAGCTATAATGTCTGCAGATTTTCCCTGTTCAAGAGAACCAATTTCATCGTCTAAGCCTAAGGCTTTGGCTGCTTCTATGGTCGCGGCGCGAATCGCTTGTTGAGCAGGAAACGCAGTTGCTTCTGCACTTACGCCTTTAGCAATTAAAGCTGCGGAGCGAATTTCAGAAAACATATCTAGGTCATCGTTGCTAGCGCAACTATCAGTACCAATAATAACGCGGGCATTGCTTTTTAGTAATTCATGCGTTGGACAAAAACCGCTAGCCAATTTCATATTCGATTCAGGGCAGTGAATAATAGTCACGCCGGCTTCTGACACTTGCTGTATTTCTTGTTGATTAAGTTGTGTCATATGCACGGCGAGTAGGTTGGGGTTCACTAAGCCCAGTTTGCCCAGTCGTTCCAGTGGACGCATGCCAAACTCTTTAATGCTTGTTTCTATTTCTGATTGCGTTTCATGAATATGTATATGAATAGGTAAATCTAATTCATTAGCGTAGCTATTTATTTTGCCAAATGTGGTGTCAGAAACTGTGTATGGCGCATGCGGTGCGAATACATTGGTAATTAAAGGATCAGTTTTGTAGTCATCGTAAAGTGACAAGCCTTTTGATAAATATTCGTCAGGTGACGCGGCATAAGCAGTAGGAAACTCTAGTGCGATCATGCCGATGACAGCTCTTATTCCAATCGTGGATGCCACACGTGCAGTTACATGTGGGAAAAAATACATATCATTGAAACAGGTAGTGCCACCGCGTAGCATTTCTGCAATGGCTAATTCGCTACCGTCATGTACGAAACTTTCATCAACCCATTTTTGTTCGATTGGCCAAATGTGATTTTGTAGCCATTCCATCAGGGGAATATCACTAGCAATGCCGCGTAGTAAAGACATCGCCGCGTGGGTATGGGCATTGATGAGGCCGGGCATTAATATATGATGATCATATTCAATATGTGAATTAGTGCTGTAAGTTTCAAGTGCTTTTTGTGTTGGCAGGATATCGACAATACGTCCATTATCAATCGCAATGGAATGATTGTTGAGTACAGAGTTTTCTATATCTACTGGCACGATATGGCGAGCTGATAGAAGTGTTTGAATAGTGCGCATAGGATTAAACTTACCTTCCTAACTTGCTTAGGACAAGTAAAAACCTTGAATTTAATATTATGGATAAATCTTTGCCTAATCGAGCCATTGAATGGCGAGATCAACAATTAATTTTGCTGGATCAGCGCTTGCTGCCCAATACCGTAGAATTTTTGCACATTAATAGTGTTGCCGACACATATGATGCGATTAAAAATATGGTGGTTCGAGGAGCGCCTGCTATTGGTGTTACTGCTGCTTATGGTGTGGTTATATCTGCATTGAAACATTGTCAGCAGGATCAACATAGTGCTATTCAACAGATAGAAATAGATATCGCTAAGTTGAGTAAAGCCCGCCCTACAGCGGTGAATTTAGTCTGGGCTTTGCAACGTATGCAGAATTGTATGCGCAATCAAAACAATGATTGCTTGGATGCACTAGAAAATGAAGCCATTGCGATTCATGAGGAAGATATTGCGGCTAATAAGGCGATGGGTGAATTAGGCGCCAGTTATATAGATGAGCAAAGCACGGTGATGACACATTGTAATGCTGGTGCGTTAGCTACCGGTGGATACGGCACAGCATTGGGTGTGATTCGTTCAGCGTTTGCACATGGCAAATTGCAAAAAGTATTCGCTAATGAAACGCGGCCTTGGTTTCAAGGTTCTCGATTGACTGCTTGGGAATTAGAACAGGAACAAATTCCTGTAAATTTGATTTGCGATTCTGCGGCTGCCAGCGCACTGCGTGCGCATCATGTTGATTGGATTATTGTGGGGGCTGATCGCGTCGCAGCAAATGGTGATGTTGCGAATAAAATAGGCACATATAGCTTGGCGGTATTAGCTAAACATATGGGTAAGAAGTTTATGGTGGTAGCGCCGACGAGCACTATCGATTTAAATTCTTCTCATGGTGATGATATCGAAATAGAGCAACGCGGCCGTCAAGAAGTCACTCATGTGGGTGATAAAGTGATGGCGACCGAGGGTGCAAATGTGTGGAATCCAGTCTTTGATGTGACCCCTGCTGAGTTGGTTGATGTGCTAATTACCGAGCGTGGTGCAGTGGAGAACCCAAGTACTTCAAAGATCGCTCATTTATTCAACAAGTAGGACGTTTAGTAATCATTATTTCATTGCACAAAAATGGTGAAATGCAGCTAGCACAGTCTTATTTCGCCATTTTTCGTTTTTATAGATTTACTCTTCTGGGGGAAAGGTGTGATATAATTTCCGGTTCATAAGGAACTAAATCCCTCTGCGTTGATTTAATGGCATCTATAGCAAAAGAAATTCTCACTGTTAATTTAGAAGACGAAATGCGTAAGTCCTATCTGGACTATGCAATGAGCGTAATTGTGGGTCGTGCTCTACCCGATGTGAGAGACGGTTTGAAGCCAGTACATAGACGTGCATTATTTGCCATGCATGAGCTAGGTAACGATTGGAATAAGCCTTATAAAAAATCCGCACGTGTTGTCGGTGACGTGATTGGTAAGTATCACCCGCATGGTGACACCGCTGTTTACGACACTATCGTTAGAATGGCGCAGGACTTTTCGATGCGCTATTTACTAGTCGATGGTCAAGGTAACTTTGGTTCTGTCGATGGTGATTCGCCAGCAGCAATGCGATATACCGAAGTGCGCATGTCTAAGATCGCACATGAAGTGTTGTCCGATCTAGATAAAGACACTGTCGATTTTATTCCTAACTACGACGAAACAGAAAAAGAACCTTCGGTTCTTCCTTCTAGAACTCCAAATTTATTAATTAATGGCTCTTCCGGCATTGCGGTCGGTATGGCGACAAATATCCCACCGCATAATCTGACTGAAATCATTAATGCGTGTATTGCCATGATTGAAAATCCAGAACTGTCTGTGATGGATATTATGGAATTTGTGCCGGGACCAGATTTTCCAACCTCAGCCATTATTAATGGTAAAAAAGGCATTGTTGATGCTTATCAAACAGGCCGTGGAAAAATTTATTTACGTGCACGTAGTCACATTGAAACTGATGAGAAAACTAATCGTGAAACCATTGTTGTTACTGAACTTCCGTATCAAGTAAATAAAGCACGCTTAATTGAAAAGATTGCTGACTTAGTTAAAGAGAAACGGATAGAAGGTATTTCTCCAGGTGGTCTGCGTGATGAGTCTGATAAAGATGGTATGCGCATAGTGATTGAATTGCGTCGCGGTGAAGTCAGTGAAGTTATGTTGAACAACCTTTACCAACACACGCAAATGCAAAATGTGTTTGGTATTAACATGGTGGCATTGGTTGACGGTCAGCCGCGGTTACTAAATATCAAGCAAATACTGCAAGCATTTTTACGTCATCGTCGTGAAGTGGTGACACGACGGACTATGTTTGAATTGCGCAAAGCACGTGACAAAGCGCATATCTTAGAAGGTCAAGCTGTTGCGCTGGCAAATATTGATGAAGTGATTGCGTTAATTAAATCATCAAGTACTCCTGCGGATGCAAAAACGGCATTAGTTGAACAGGGTTGGTTACCTGGTGCTGTCACAGATATGTTAGAGCGTTCCGGTGCTGAAGCGTCACGCCCTGATGGTTTGGATGCTTTGTGTGGATTGCGTGATGGAAAATATTATTTGTCAGAAGTTCAAGCACAAGCAATTCTTGATTTGCGATTGCATCGATTAACAGGTTTAGAACAAGAGAAAATTGTTAAAGACTTTAGCGAGTTGCTAGAGCTGATTGCTGATTTGCTTGCGATTCTAGAAAGTCCTGATCGTTTGATGGAAGTAATTCGCGAAGAGTTGGAAGAAATCAAAGAAAAGTATGGTGATGAGCGTAAAACAGAAATCACTACGACCAAAGTAGATCTTGCGATGGAAGATCTGATTCAAGAAGAGGAAGTGGTAGTGACGCTGTCACATGCCGGTTATGCCAAAGCGCAGCCTTTAGATGTTTACCAAGCTCAAAGACGTGGTGGTCGTGGTAAAGCGGCAACTTCAGTCAAAGAAGAAGATTTCGTCGACAATTTATTTGTGGCAAATACTCACGACACAATTTTATGCTTCTCTAGTTTGGGTAAAGTGTATTGGCTAAAAGTTTACGAATTGCCGCAATCGGGTAGAACTTCTCGTGGTAAGCCAATCGTTAACTTATTACCATTGCAAGAAGCTGAAAGAATTAATGCTATCTTGCCAGTGAAAGATTTTTCTCAAGATGCTTATGTGTTTATGGCAACTAGCCGTGGCACAGTGAAGAAAACAGCGCTTAAAGATTTCTCGCGTCCTAGAGCAAGTGGGATTATTGCATTAGAGCTGCGCGAAAATGATCACTTAATTGGAGTGGAAGTCACTACTAGTGATCACGATATTATTCTTGTAGCGAGTACCGGTAAATCAGTGCGCTTCCATGAAGATGATGTTCGACCAATGGGCAGGACCGCGACTGGCGTACGTGGAATAAAAATCGCCGATGAAAATAGATTGATTTCATTAATATCTATTCAGCCAGATGAGGCTGAGTTGCAGGTGTTAATTGGTACTCAACGAGGTTTTGGTAAGAGAACGCCTATTCAAGACTTCCCTGTACAAAAGCGTGGTGGTCAAGGGGTGATTGCGATTCAAACTTCGGGACGAAACGGAGAAGTGGTGGGTGCGGTGCTAGTATCAGATCAAGATGAAACTATGTTGATTACAGATCGAGGCACATTAGTGCGTACACAAGTCAAAGATATTTCATCGATGGGGCGTAACACCCAAGGCGTCACTTTAATTCGACTGAGTGAGGATGAGCAGCTTACTGAGATTGAAGCAGTTCAATCCTTAGTTGGTGAAGAGGAAGACGGCGCTCAAGACCAAGAGCCTACAGAAGAATAGTTTTTAGGCCTATAGTCGGTGGATCGCTGTACACACTATTTTGGGGCTGGTCCGGCGGCATTGCCTGTCGAGGTTAAGCAACAAATCCAAAAAGATATTAATCAATATGCTGATACAGGCATTTCAATATTAGAATTAAGTCATCGTTCAGAACAATTCGCATCAATAATCACAAGTGCACAAAGCTTGTTGCGTGGTCTCTACGCTATTCCAAATAATTACCAAATTATCTTTATGGCAGGTGGGGCAACAATACAGTTTGATGCTGTAGCACTAAATCTTGTCGGTGATGCCAAGCATGCAAGCTATTTAGATACAGGGTTTTGGTCACGGAAATCGGCAGATCTAGCTAGCAAATACGTAGATATAAAATTTGTACAAGGACTGAAAGATAGTCATGAGAAAATATCTTGTATTGAGCCTGAAGAATGGGATGTCGATCCTGAGACGGCTTATTTACATGTCACGCCTAATGAAACTGTTTATGGTGTCGAGTTCATTGATCTAAAGAAAATGAATGTTCCTGTCGTTGCGGATTTGACGTCTTGTATTTTGATGCAAGATATTGATATTTCAAAGTATGCAGTAGTCTATGCGGGCGTTCAAAAATCACTGGGTATTGCAGGACTTAGTGTTGTGATTGTGCGTGATGATTTGGTTGGTCGTGTTTCAAAAAAAACACCAGACTTGCTTCGTTATGATTTGCATGTAAAAGAAAATTCAGTGGTTAACACCTGTCCTGTGTTTGCTTGTTATGTCACGCGCTTGATGTTGGATTGGGTGGCGAGAAATGGTGGAATCAAAATAATGGCTGAACAAGCGAAAATGCGCGCTAAGCTTTTGTATCAAGCGATTGATGCGAATCCGAAGTTGGTGAATAACGTATGTGAAAAAAATCGCTCAGTAATCAATGTGGCATTTAATTCGCCTGATGCGCAAGTCATTGAGAATTTATTGGCCGCTGCAAAACGGCAAGGTTTAATTGGTCTGCAGGGACATCGTCACGTCGGTGGAATTAGAGCGAGTATGTATAATGCAACGCCAATGAGCGCAGTGAAAAAATTAGCTGCATTGATTGACGCAGTGTAACTGAAGCAGATCGATTAAATTGACCTAGCGAATAATACTGGGCTAAATTTAAACTGAGTAATAGTCTTTGTACCACTTAACGAAATTAGCAATACCATCTTCGACTTGCGTTTCCGGTTTGTAGTCTACATCTTCCACTAGCGCTTCAACGTCTGCGTAAGTATCGGGAACATCGCCCATCTGTAATGGTAAAAGATTCTGAATTGCTTTTTTGCCAAGGCAATCTTCTAGTACCGCGATATAGTGTTTCAATTCTACTGGCTGATTATTGCCGATGTTGTAAAGTTTGTACGGTGCTTTACTTGTTGCCGGATCGGGAGCATCGCCAGACCAGTTCTCATTAGCACTAGGCACTTTGTCTAAAGTGCGAATTACACCTTCAACAATGTCATCAATGTAAGTGAAATCACGACGATGATTACCATAGTTGAATACATCGATAGGCTTGCCAGCAAGAATGTTTTTAGTGAACATAAATAACGCCATATCAGGTCGACCCCAAGGGCCGTAAACCGTGAAGAAGCGTAATCCTGTTGTCGGTATTTGAAATAAATGTGAGTATGTGTGTGCCATCAACTCATTTGATTTTTTGGTGGCGGCATACAAACTAACTGGGTGGTCAACATTATTATGTACTGAGAAAGGCATGTTGGTGTTGGCACCATAAACAGAGCTGCTTGATGCATAGACAAGATGCTTTACTTCATTGTGGCGACAAGCTTCTAAAATATTAGTGAAGCCCATGATATTGGTGTCAATGTAAGCGTATGGATTTTCTAATGAATATCGAACGCCTGCCTGTGCAGCAAGGTTCACCACGCGATCTGGCTTATGTTTTTTGAATAACTCGGCCACGGCATCGCGGTCTTCTAAATTAATACGCGCTTCTGTGAAGTTAGCTTGGCCGATAATTTTGGCTAAACGGGCTTCTTTTAGCGTGACATCGTAGTAATCATTTAAATTATCAATACCAATGACTTCATCGCCTCTTGCAAGTAAGCGTTGAGACAAATTGTTACCAATAAAACCAGCGGATCCAGTGACAAGTACTTTCATTTTGATATTTATCTATGTTTGATTAAAGACGTGCATCAACATCTTGTTTAGGGAAGATATGTTTGACGTCAAATAAGATATGTTGTTTTTTCCCTAGCGCGCGAATGGCTTCAGCACCCATAGCCACAAACTCTTTATGTGATACAGCTACAATAATGGCATCGTAAGTATCATTTTTAAGTTCAGTGATTGGTGTGATTCCATATTCATGCTCTGCTTCTGCAGCATCTACCCAAGGATCGTATACATCGACATTAGCATGGTAGTTGTCAAACTCTTGAATAATGTCAATCACGCGTGTGTTACGCACATCAGGACAATTTTCTTTAAAAGTGAACCCTAAAATAAGCACTTTAGAGTCAACTGCATGAATTTTATTGCGAGTCATTAGTTTGACGACGCTTTCAGTGACGTAAGGGCCCATACCATCATTAATGCGACGTCCTGATAAAATCATTTCAGGGTTGTAGCCAATAGCCTGTGCTTTATGGGTCAAATAATAAGGATCGACACCGATACAATGACCACCTACGAGTCCGGGACGGAAAGGTAGAAAGTTCCACTTAGTTCCAGCTGCTTCTAATACTTCAATAGTATCTATGTCCATTCGATTGAAAATAAGCGCTAACTCGTTAATCAATGCAATGTTTACATCTCTTTGTGTATTTTCAATGACTTTGGCTGCTTCGGCGACTTTAATACTGCTAGCCATAAATGTGCCCGCAGTGATAATTGATGCATAGACTTCATTAATGAATTTAGCTACTTCTGGAGTTGAGCCAGAGGTGACTTTTTTAATGGTCGGCAGTCGGTGTTCTTTGTCGCCCGGATTAATTCGCTCTGGGCTATAGCCAACATAAAAGTCTTTATTGAAAGTTAATCCCGATTCTTTTTCAATAATCGGCACACACACTTCTTCTGTGGCACCTGGGTAAACAGTTGATTCAAATACAACAATGTCATCTTTCGCGATGACTTTACCAAGCGCAGTTGATGCTTTTACCAGCGGGGTGAGATCTGGTTGCTTATGTTCGTCAATTGGTGTGGGGACCGTCACAATAAAGAAGTTACAGTCGCGCATATCATCTAGGTTAGATGTGAAGCTTAATTGATTAGCAGATGCGAGTTCATCAGAATCAGTTTCTAGTGTTCGGTCTTTGCCGTTGAGTAATTCTTCGATGCGATGTTGGTTGATATCAAAACCTAAAGTTTTGATCTTTCTTCCAAACTCGACTGCGAGAGGCAGGCCTACATAGCCTAAGCCGATGACACCGATATGTATGTTGTCAATTGAATGCATAGAAAATGACTCTTAAATTTGATTGGTTAAAATTTGATGTGCACTTTAGTTCAATCGTGCTTGCGCATCTATGAACCCGTTATCAACTTCAGAAATATATCACAGGTGGTTTGTAAACTTCTGTTATTGCGAAAGTTAGATGCACTTCACAAATAGTACGCGAGTTTTTAACAGACAATAGGAGTTATCTCAATTAAGTGATGATTTTCGCGGGCAGGTGAAAATTTATTCGTAGACTAACGGCTCCAAATGAGACCGAAAACAAACCTAATAAAGTAAGAGAGGCATTAGTTGTCATCTATTAAAGTATTTAACCACCATATTAGTTTTCCTGTAGCGCTACTTATTCTTGTAGAAGCAACTATATGCTATTTGAGTCTATTCGCTGCATCAACGATTAGGTTTTATGATGTGGGCGGTATCCAATATGCTAGAGATGAGCTGCTGTCTATTCAAGCTAGCAGCGTGCTGGTATCAGTGTTAGTGGTGATAGTGATGTTGGCAATGGGTTTGTATCAAGCACAGCGCCGTGAAGTGATTTGGAATGTGCTGAATAGGATAACTACTGCATTTATTGTTGCATCATTAGCGCTTTCGATAATATTTTTTATGTTTCCCGATATGTATTTTGGTCGAGGGCTTTTTGTTCTTACCTTGTTTATATCTTTTGTAGGAATTGTTGTCGCTAGAGTGATATTTGAGTCGTGGGTTGATAAGCACACGATGAATAAAAAAGTATTGGTGTTGGGTGTCGGTGATAAAGCTGAATGGGTTAACAATCTGCGTAGACGGGCAGATCAGCGAGGCATCTCAATTGTTGGTTTTTACGCTTCTGAAACTGAAAATGAAGATGTATGTGTTGATGAAGACCGTGTTATATCTACGGACTTGAGCCTGGATGAGTATGTTTTGGAGAATGGTGTAGAAGAAATCATCGTTGCTATGGGCGAGCGACGTCAAAAATTCCCTGCCAAAGAGCTAATTAACTGCCGATTAAGTGGTGTGGATGTTATTGAATTACCTACATTTTTAGAAAGACAGATGTCGCGTGTTTATGTCGAGCTGCTCGATCCTAGCTGGATTATATTTTCAGACGGATTCCGCCAAAACACCTTGAAATCAATAGGCACACGCACTTTCGATATATTTGCCAGTTTAATCATGTTGGTAGCAACCATGCCATTACTACTGGGTGGAGCATTAGCAATAATGATAGAGAGTAAAGGCAAAGGGACATTATTTTATAAGCAGAATCGTGTAGGGCAGGGTAATAAAACATTCGAGCTGCTTAAATTTAGAAGTATGTGTGAGAACGCAGAAGCAGGAACAGGCGCAAAGTGGGCTAGCGCAAATGATTCTCGTATTACTCGCGTTGGCAGAATTCTTAGGAAGTATCG
>CALJEX010000026.1 GCA_938074525.1 uncultured Gammaproteobacteria bacterium | reverse complement strand
AGAACAGTTTGGTGATGATGTTGCTGAGCTTGTTGATGGTGTTAGCAAGCTTACTCACTTAACTTTTTCATCGCGTGCAGAGGCGCAAGCCGAAAACTTTCGAAAAATGATGCTAGCGATGGTGCGTGACATACGTATCATAATTGTTAAGTTGGCCGATCGCTTGCATAACCTACGCACTATAGACGTAATGCGTAGTGAGAAAAAACGGCGCATCGCAAAAGAAACTTTAGATATTTATGTGCCTATTGCGCAACGCTTGGGTATGCATACTATACGAGTAGAGCTTGAACATTTAGCGTTTCAGGCAATGCACCCTCTACGCTATGGTGCGCTACAGAATGCAGTAAAGAAAAGCCAAAAAAATCGCAAAAAAATTATGCGAGAAGTTGAGACATCAATATGCGCTCAACTTGAAAATGCCAACATAGAAAGTAGAATTTTTGGAAGAGAAAAAAATCTCTATAGCATTTATAAAAAAATGCGCACCAAAAGCATATCGTTCTCTGAAGTGTATGACGTGTATGCAATACGACTGTTAGTAAAAGATATAGATACTTGTTATCGCACTATGGGTGTGGCGCATAACTTATATAAGCCAGTCCCAGGTAAATTCAAAGACTACATTGCAATCCCTAAAAAAAATGGATATCAGTCATTGCATACCATCCTATTTGGACCTGAAGGTGTTGTGATTGAAATACAAATCAGAACAGAAGAAATGGATGTGATCGCAGAGTCAGGAGTGGCAGCGCATTGGATATATAAAACACAAGATGGGCAAGCGGGTTCGTTGACTTCACCTGCTAGCACACAAAAGTGGGTTGCTGAAATTATGGAAATACAGCAAAACACCGGGAACTCGTTAGAGTTCTTGGAAAGTGTCAAAGTTGATTTATTTCCAGATGAGATTTATGTATTCACGCCTGCCGGCGACATTATTGTATTGCCTCGTGGAAGCTCAGCAGTAGACTTTGCCTATGCAGTACATTCTGATTTGGGTAATACCTGTGTGGCAGCTAAAGTTGATAGGAGAATATCGCCACTGAGTATTCGTTTAGAGAATGGACAGACAATTGAAGTAATCTCCACGCCAGCAGCACGACCTAAAACTAGCTGGCTAAACTTTGTAGCGACTAATAAAGCCAGAGTTAATATTCGTCACTACCTTAAAAATCTTCAAAGAGAAGAAGCGGTTAAACTTGGAGAGCGATTATTTAAAAAGTCATTTTCAATTTACAATCGATCTTTTGATCAGGTTAAGAAAAAAGACATCACGCAATTACTTCAAAGTACTAATTTAGATTCACTCGAAGACTTGTATGCTGAGATTGGTTTAGGTGAACGTGTAGCAGAATTAATGATACAAAGCCTGTTAGGTATAGAAGAAGTTAAGCCTAAACGTAGAAAGAAATCTGAAAAGGTTGTTCCGCTAGCTATTCGCGGCACTGAAGGCGTAGTGGTTAACTTTGGAAAATGCTGTAGCCCAATCCCAGGCGATCAAATCATTGGCATTATGACTTCTGGAAAAGGGCTAGTGATTCACAGAGAGCGTTGCCGCAATATTGATCGCAAGAACGCGTTTAAAGACAAATGGGTCACTGTCTCATGGGCGGAAGAACACGAGCAAGATTTTGTTGCCGCAGTTCGTGTCGAAACTATTAATCAGCGTGGAGTATTAGCAACACTTGCAGCGCGTATTGCCGCCGCCGGCTCAAATATTGATGATATCGTGTTTGAGGATAAGGATGATAAGAGTACGACTATTACATTTGCGATAGGTGTGCGCGATCGTAAGCAGCTCGCCAGTATTATCCGTACACTTCGCAGTAATCCAAATGTACTCAAAGCCTCACGCATGCGCGGATAAGATTTTACCTATATATTTCAATTAAGGAGAACACTATGACTAAAACGATCATAGCTACGGATCGTGCACCCCAAGCTATTGGCACGTATTCTCAAGCAGTAAAAGTGGGGGACACGGTGTATATGTCAGGACAGATTCCTCTAGATCCAAGCACGATGGAGTTAGTTGATGGTGGCATTGAAGATCAAATTAAACGTGTATTCGATAATCTTCTAGCAGTAGCAGAAGCAGCGGGTGGATCATTTGATAATATCGTTAAGTTGAATATCTTCTTAACTGATTTATCCTGTTTCCCAACAGTGAATGAAATTATGTCTACATACTTCAAGCAGCCATATCCAGCACGTGCCGCGATAGGTGTTGCATCATTGCCTAAGGGTGCGCAAGTAGAAATGGACGCGGTGTTAGAACTTTAGGGTTAGTGATCATTATTCATTGTGAGTGCGCTACAAGATCTACCTAGCATTACGCCAAAGGCAATTGAAAATTTAGCTAAGCTAAATATTGTCAGCATATTTGATTTACTATTTCATCTGCCGCTACGTTATAACGACCGTACAGTCATTACTAAAATTGCTGACATCACCTGCAATAATGAATTACAGGTGATTGGTCAGGTGTATAACGCCAAGGTTGTATTTGGACGTCGTCGTATGATGACAGCAACCTTACAGGATGACACTGGCGAGATTAGCTTACGTTTCTTTCACTTCAGTAGTAGCCAGCTAAAAGGCTTGGCCGATGGTAAGCGAGTACTGTGCTTTGGTGAGCCGCGTCGTTCAGGTAATCGAATTGAAATGATTCACCCTCAATATCGTGTGCTGCAAGAACACGAGTCAGTTACTCTCTCCGATCGTCTTGAGCCGGTATATCCCACTACCAAAGGTTTGCAACAAAAGCGTTTGCAGTCATTAGTAGATAAAGCACTTAAGTGGGCAGAAAAACAAAAAACAGTATTTGAGGATGTGCTGCAAGATATGCCAGGCATGGCTGGTGAAAGTACACCAATGTTAGAGATGTTAAACGAAGTGCATAAGCCGCGTGCCGACACAGATAAACAATTACTGTTTGATAGACAACATCCAGCACAAAAAAGATTAGTCTTTGATGAGTTACTTGCTCATCACCTAAGCATTATGAAAATACGCGTGCGTAGCAATTTGCGTAAAAGCTACCAATTAAAATCAAATGGTTCTTTAGTTAAGCCTTTCATGCAGAATCTGCCATTCAAACTCACCAATGCGCAAGCTAAAGTGTTAGAAGAAATTAAAAAAGACATGAGCGCAGAGCATCCAATGATGCGTCTAGTGCAAGGTGATGTAGGTAGTGGCAAGACAGTGGTCGCATTGGTGGCGTGTTTATTTGCAGTAGAAAATCAATATCAAGCGGCGATCATGGCGCCCACTGAGTTATTGGCGGAACAGCATTTTAGGTATTTCACCAATCAGTTATTACCATTAGGTATTCAAGTTGCGTGGCTTGCATCAGGTTTGCCAGCTAAAAAGAAAAGAGAAATGCTAGAGCTAATAGCGACTGGCACAGCATCAGTCGTGGTAGGTACTCATGCATTGTTTCAAGATGGCGTAGATTTTAAAAATTTAGCAGTCAGTATTACTGATGAACAACATCGCTTTGGCGTACAACAACGTTTGCAATTAACTCAAAAGGGTTCAGAAGATACTGTCTATCCACATCAACTAACCATGACAGCGACACCAATACCACGCACGTTAGCCATGAGTATGTATGCGCATCTAGACTACTCTGTTATCGATGAACTTCCACCAGGAAGAAAGCCGATTACTACCGTTGCTATTGCCGATTCAAGACGTGATGATATTATCGAACGCATACGAGAAATTTGTCAGCAAGGCGCACAAGTCTATTGGGTGTGTAGTTTGATCGAAGAATCAGATGCGTTACAAAGCCAGGCTGCCACAGATACGCATGAGTACCTGCAATCACAATTAGCTGAGCTAAACATTGGCTTGTTGCATGGCAGATTAAAATCAGCAGAGAAAGATGCAGTCATGCAAGATTTTATCAATAAGAAAATTAATGTGCTGGTGGCGACCACTGTAATTGAAGTCGGTGTTGATGTGCCAAATGCGAGCTTAATGATCATAGAAAATGCTGAGCGCTTTGGTTTAGCGCAGTTACATCAATTGCGAGGTCGAGTAGGTCGTGGCGAAAAACAAAGTAGCTGTGTATTACTATATAAAGCACCACTAGGGGATCTAGCTAAAAAAAGAATAGAGGCATTGCGAGAAACCACTGATGGTTTCGAATTAGCACGAGTTGATTTAGAAATACGCGGCCCAGGGGAAGTGCTAGGGACTAAGCAGTCAGGCGATATGCAGATGCGTATTGCAAACTTGAGTAAAGATTTAGCTTTATTGCCAGAGGTGCAAAAAGCTGCTCATTGGCTATTAGAGAACCACCCAGAACGAGTGGATACAGTACTGAGAAGGTGGTTAGGTAATGCAGTCGAATACGCTAATGCCTAGAATTAGCCTGTCATCGTTCCAATCACCATCACACCAATTAACTTAGCGCATAAGAACAAACCAAGTAATAAGCCAAGCTTACTAAAAATGCCTGACCCAGGTTTAAATGCCTGCATTAAGCTTAGTAAAGTGCCAAGCACTGCTAATACCAATGCGCCCCAATAAAGCATGCTAAAACAAGTTGATTCGCACATGCGGCCATCAAAAGGTCCTTTTAAAAGGCTGTAAACTAATGCGACAGTTATGCCCCAGCCAACTAAAACTAATGTATTTGCAGTAATAGTATTCATAAGTAATTATCTTTAATATGATTTTTTTGCCCAATAGCTAGCAAGTAATGAGCCGGTGACATTGTGAATAATGGAGAACAATGCACCTGGCAACGCACTTGAAGCACCAAAGAATTTTACTGCTAGAGCCACAGCCAGTCCAGAGTTTTGCATGCCCACTTCAATGGCAATGGTTTTGCTTAAGGTTTTATTGCGTGTTACCAGTAAAGTAGCAAAATAGCCTAAAATTAGACCAGATATATTATGAGCCAGCACTAATCCCACTAGAATGGGGCTAACACTCAATAAGTTGTCTCTATTTAATGCCACAATTATAGCGATAATAAAGCAAATCAGAATAATAGAGATGTCAGCGCCAAACCTCTGTACAGGTAAAACAACAATACGAATATACTGATTCAACAGCACTCCTAGGCTCACCGGGAACAGCACAATATAAAAAATACTCGCCATCATGTTGAGAATATCTATCTCGACTGTTTGATTAAGATACGCATAAGCGAGTAACGGTGTCAGTACCACCGCAAGGCAAGTGCTAATCGCGGTCAACGTAATGGACAGTGCTACATCAGCCTTGCTGATATAACAAATCACATTAGAAGCAGTGCCGCCAGGCACACTGCCGACTAATATCATGCCAGCTGTCAGCGCAGCAGATAAACCAGCGAGAGCACTTAACTGCCAGGCAATCAGTGGCATCAAACCAAACTGCAATAGCAAGCCAAGCAATAATAAAGGATAGCGTTGTAATGCTCGTTTAAAGTCGTCTAATGTCAATGACGTACCCATACAGAACATCACGACACCAAGTAAATAGACAATCCAAGACTTATGATCTGCTAGCCAGCTAGGCCAAAAATACGCAAATACACTGGCAGTGACAGCAAGTAGAGGGAAATAGCGTTGAAATAATGACATGTTGGTAGTCTATAACATCAATCCTGCCCAAGTAGGAATTCAACTATGTGGTTAAAGGCAATGAAAATTTACGCTATCGTCATTCCCGCGTAGGCGGGAATCCAGCAACATTATAAAAAATATCCAAAGCCTTTTTTACAAGTCAGCATAAATAACTCCATCATCAATACTAATATTTACCGTTGTTAGTGATTGGCCTATGCAGGGTCCATAAATACACTGGCCATTGTCTATTTCAAACAATGCACCATGGCTGGCACACTGAATAAATTCTTTATCATCACTTAAAAATACATCGGGTGCCCAATCGAGTGGAGCAAAATTATGTGGGCAACTATTTTCATAAGCGACGACAACATCGTAATTACGCACAATAAAAATATTACGCTCAGGCGAGAACTCTGATATAACAAATCCTCGTGAATCAACCTCAGTTAATTCATTAATTTTGCAAAGTTTAATAAGAGGCATATTACTTGAACGACTTAGATATTAAATTTACCGATTCATTGCAGGTAGAAGAATCCTTTTACCAAGCATTTAGAACTCGTAGTATCGATCTTATGAAAGGTATATGGCACAAAACAGATGAAGTTATTTGTATACACCCTGGTTCGCCGAGAATTTATAGTTTCGAACTAATTATAGCAAGTTGGGAACAAATATTTTCAGCTCAGTCAGGCACTATGATAGATATCAGCGATCCAGTATATAAACTGCAAGATGATGTCTCGATCCATTATGTGAAAGAAACATTGTCAGTCAACGACAAACCGGTGGCTTCTGTATTCGCAACAAATATATATCAACAAACTGACGATGGTTGGAAAATGATAACCCATCATGCTAGCCCAGCATTCACCGATTCTGATGTGAAAATAAATCCAAGCTTGCATTAAAAAAGTGTCATTGATTTAATTTTTATGGGTGTAATGAATTACTTATTAATTAGCTTATTAAGGAAGCCTGGTGTATTTAGCTTTTTTATATAAAGATAAGTAACGCGAGTTAAATCATTATTCATCAGGAGTGATTATTATGGGCCAAGAGCAGAGGTTAAGAGTTACCTACTGGAATCATTCCATTTAGGAAGATAATGGCCTAGCAAAACTGAGTTCATGTCCATCTGGATCTATCACATGGAAATAGCGCTCACTCCATGGCGCATCTCGCGGTGCAAATTCAGGCACTATGCCTCGATTTAGACAACGCTGGTAGAAACTATCAACGTCGCTTACATAAAAAATTACACGAACGCATGAACGGGGAGCGTCACAACTCTCCGCAGATATATTGAGACGTTGGGATCCTACACGATAACTAGTAAAATCTGCCTTCTCGCCGCCGTGGACAAGGACAAAACCTAAATCGTGATAAAAGTTAACCATACTGGACATGTCCTGTGTGACTAACGTAATCGCACTAATACACTCGATTTCAATTTCCATAAGATATCTCAACGCAAAATGATGACTTCCTTTCAAGTGTTATGACAAGACTTAATATTAGAAGTTCTTAATATACTGTTATTCATAAAAGAAAAGGGGGATACCAAGCAAATAAGTCGATTTAATCATATGTCCGCTATGGGTCTAATGCGATCATTATCATATAGAGCATATTGGCAAGCTCAAATATAATGATCTACAACAGAATTGAATGTCTGCTTTCGACCCTAAGCAGACATTCACATAATTTTAAAATTCTTGATCAGTTCGACATAGATTAACTAGAGAAAATGAAATACTTCTAAGATATGAAGATTAAATTTGTATGGATATTTCTCTGTATTTTTAACGCTGAAATGCTATTTGCGGATAATGAGGCAGGAGATTTGCGTTATGTAGATGGGAAAAATTATATAGAAGATTCATCGGTTCACTCTACTGACAATATGCAAGCTGCATTAATTGAAGATGTTGTAAATCTATATAGCAATTTAGAAACCTATTGTCACATTTTTTCAGAGCATATACTCGGATCTAAAAGAAATTCAGTGAAGAAGTCTATATCTATGTGCTTTATGCGGAATGTTGGATACAAGGCTACTAAAGAGACAAATAAATCAAGAGATAAAGTTAATTATAAATGGTCTGACTTTAAAACTTTTCATGAATTCACGGGTATTGTGAATAAAGAAAAAATAAGTGGAGTTCACAAGTCTTATAAAATATCAGATTACGAAGATAATTATCATTTCCATATATATTTAGATTTCCCAAATCGTATTTTTCTCAGTCAAATGTTGCCTCTGTTAGTGAGCCATATCCCAATACAAGAAAAGCTATATTATTTAAGCCAATATGAACTTAATAAAGAGTTAAGTAGGGGTAACTACTTTGTTCTAGAGCAAAAACCACCAGCCAATGTAAAGAAGAATCTCACTATAGCTGAAGTGCATAGTAGGATATACATAAGAAAAGATAATAAATTAATAGATAAATTTGAAGTATTAATTTCTAAAAACGGAGATGAGATAATTCGTAATTTAGAGTTCATCGATATAAAAATTGATAAACTATTATCGGAAAGCGATGTGAGTTTCAATCCTAATGAATTTAGCCGCACACTTTATCCTAAAATAAAAGAAAAATTTATTTTTATCTTTAAATTCTTCTTGGCACCAGCATTAGCAGTCATTATCCTAGCTGTATTCGTAGGAAATTCAGTGCATAATGATGTTATTGAAAGTATGTGTAATAAGTTGTGGGATGCGTATAAAAAATTAAACATATTGGCAATAATTATTTTTATTCCTTTATTCCTTTTATCAATTATAAGTTCCGGTGGGCATCCTCCACTTATAATATTCGTATATGCATATGCAGTTTTGACCGCAGTTATATCTATATCCATAGCAATTTTTATATTCCTCTTCAAAATAACTGCTTTACATGAATATCGAATAATTCGCAATGACTCTGAATGACTGCTATTGGCCGTAAGTGTACTTAATATGAATGCACCAACTGTCGCTAACAGAATACTCTTAGGAGCAATTGTCGCAGGCATAACATTACCTTGCTATCTAGAGCTTGCTGGATATTTTGATTTTCCTCTGTGGACGGCTGGCCCTAGGATGCTAATCGCCGTATGTGGTGGAATGGTTGTTTTGGTGGATCGAATATTTGTTTTAACCACAAGAAAGTATTCTAATTGAATGACCGCTATTGGCCGTAAGCAGGCATAAACTTTTTTAAAATAAATACCATAATTAATTTGAAAATAGAGGGGATATGAGGATTTCGTTTAGGCAATTAGTGGCTTGCACGTCATTATTTTTCTTGGTCTATTTTATTAATATACTTTTAATAAAAAATATTCATGCAGAGACTGCGGTCGAGGAAATGCGTAAAAAAGGGCAACAGTGTGCTGATTGGGTAGAAAGTGGTGAACTTAGATCTGACCGTGGGCATGTTTGTGTAGCGCTATGCCGAAGGTATGCTGAAACCTTAACTCAACATCCAGAATTGCTAACAGATGAAAGCATTCGGCGATGTGATGAAGTTTATGCAAACACTAAGAGTCGGCTTCCTGGAGCGAGCAAAGCCAAAATAATTACCGTCAAAGCACCCGAAACGACTAATGAAATGGTTAGTGAAATGAATGTCGCTATACAAAAATGGGAAGCCGCAATAAAAAATTCTTCATATGCTGCTGATAAAAGAAAAGCTCAGGGTTGTTTTGACACATGCAATCGTGGCATCACTAGAATTAATAGGGCAGGTATAGGTTTAAATCGGGCAAAAATTTATTGGGCTAACTGTAAACTATGTGGGGAAGATCCTAACTCAATACCTAATGAACTCAAAACTAGTAGAGTTCTCCCAAATGAGAAAACAAAGGTAATGATTATACCGATGCCAGATATAGAGGGCGTATATATGCAATATACAAGAAGTGGATTTCGAGTGAGGGCGGAAGGGCGTGAGGACTGGAAGACTTACTGCAATGAAGCAGCACGAATCAAAACTGATAAAGACGAATTCTCTCGTAAAATCAAACCATATGATCGTGTGCTCTTGGTTGGAGTTACGTATGATCCGAGTAAGGCAAATAAGGTGATTAGTCATTGCATTGCAGAAAGAGCAATTATCATTGGTTCTGGCAAGCCCTAACATAAGAGCACTATTGAGAAATTAATAAGGCAAACAAACATTTACACTTTAATGGTAACGTTCATACTATAGCTATTTATCTGTCAGTTTTAAGACAACTACAACCCGAGGTTAGTGAGCTGTGGAGAATTTAATACAGTATCTGTTTGATGAAGGATCACTTTGGGTGCCTAGGGTCATCGGTGTGACGGTGATTTTTATAGTTTTCTTTATTCTCATAAAAATAATAAAAAGAATCATTACAAGTGCTGCTGAGCGATTAAAATTTGACAGAGACCTCACTGCACTACTTGTTCGCGCAAGCAACGTGACACTTACAATAATTGGTTTTGTAACTGCGTTTGGAACATTAGGTATTAATGTGTCTGCACTAGTAGCAGGCTTGGGGTTGACGGGATTTGCAATTGGCTTTGCGCTGAAAGATGCTATTTCTAATCTTCTTTCTGGTGTGCTGATATTGTTATACCGGCCATTTAAAATTGGCAATCGTATAAAAATATCGGGCTATGAAGGTATCGTTGTTTCTATTGACCTGCGATATACGCAGATTGATTCTGAGGGAAGCAAAGTGCTGATTCCGAATTCAAAATTATTCACTGACCCGGTTACTGTTCTTCAATAAGTGGGTATTTCAAATATCAAAAATAATAAAATACCAAACAAGCACTAAGTAACACTGCAACCCAAACCACCATATTCCCTACCGAAGCACCGCGCGCAATTGAGCTCTTAGGCCCATGAGCTTGTAGAGCAAATGTGGTAATAGTTTTAAGGCTGCTTTGTTTGAAGTTTTGTACACCTGTTAGTAATGAACCGAAGCCCATTGTCATTGCACCAACTAAGTTGTTAAGTGGTTTGCGATAGAACCAGTCAAAGTCTAAGTTGATAGATTTTATTTCTGGTGGGTACCAACCATTTCTAAACAAGACCACGAAGGCTAATGCGGCGAAGAACAGTAGCTGCAGTTGAGTGATGATGTGGTCAAAGGTATATGGGTGGAAATCCATTTCATGGGGTAACCATTGATATAGCACATTAGGGAATACACCAATCAAGATACAAGCAGCTGCCGTCATGCCCATGGCGAGCAACATATTTAAAGGTGCTTCTTTGCATTTGTGATTTTGATCGTGGGCAAAGAAACTGAAAAAAGGCACTTTGATTCCTGAGTGATCTAATACACCAGCAGAAGCAAATAATAGTACTAACCATATAATCCAATGACCTTCTTCGGCCACTGCGTACAGAATAATTCCCTTTGATATAAAGCCACTAAACAATGGAAAAGCTGATATCGACATAGCGCCGATAATGCAAAATACCGTGGTCCAAGGCATCGACTTATATAGCCCGCCAAGTTCAGAGGCATTCACCGTACCGACGCGATGTAATACCGCGCCCATGCTCATGAACAAGAGTGCTTTATATAAAATATGGCTAAAGGCATGAGCTGCAGTACCATTAAGCGCTAGCTCTGTGCCAATGCCGACACCCACCACCATAAAGCCAAGTTGGTTGTTCAAACTATAAGAAAGTACTTTACGCAGATCATTTTCCAATACCGCAAAAAAGATTGGGAAGGCAGTCATAATGGCACCTATCCAGATCAGAGACTCAGTCCCGGCATAAGCTCTGGCTAAACAGTACACGGCTAATTTAGTGGTAAAAGCGGAGAGTGCGACTGTGCCAACAGGACTGGCATGAGGGTAAGCATCTTGTAGCCAGTTGTGCATTAATGGGAATGCGCACTTTATGCCAAAGGCTAAGAAAATTAATAAGCCAGATAATGTATCGATCGTCATGGCATTGAATAAAATCGACTCGGTCTGCTGATAGTGCAGGATGCTGCCTAGTAATAACAACAAGCCTGAGGTGATGTGTATTAGTAGATAACGCATCCCTGCTTGTTTAGATTGGTTGCTACCGCCTAGCCATACAATAACAGTAGAAGAGAGTGCGCTGATTTCCCAAAAGATAAATAGTGTCAGCAAATCGCCCGCGAGTACCGCACCAATGGCCGAGCCTGCATAAATGGCAATGGTAGATTGTTCGGCTTTATTAGAACTATGCAGTGAATACACCGCCGCTAGGAATGAAGCAATGATAAATATAAGTGTGAAGATCCAACTTAGGCCATCAATGCGTATTGGGTCTAAGGTGTAGCCAAAAGCATTAATTGTGAGAATCAGATCATCGGGGTAACTTAAGAAACCTGCCAGTGCCAGCAGAGGTAAGGCGAAGGTAGTAATGCGACGCATATTTCCTGGCATGAACATCATCGCGATGCCACCCAGAATTAAAATAATACCGGGATGGTTGATGAAATCATTCATGAAGAAATCAATCATAGTAATCCTCATCACGCTTTAATACTTTGCGCAATTGCTTGGCAGAAAGCACGATCACCATATAAGCAGCAAATCCATAGAAGGCATAAAAACCAAACCATTCTTCAAATTCAAAATGCCCATGTTTATGGTGGAACACATCCACTAATAACACTGCAGCACAAAGTGCATACAGGGCATAAACGACAAAATTGATGAATTTTTTACTGTAGATCATCTTAAATTGAGTAAAAGTAAAAAGTCATAAACATAAGGCAGTAAGAAAAATAGCACCAGACATAAGCCCGCTGTGACACATAAAGGCATGACGACCGCAAACGGCGCCTCATGAATGTCGCTGCTAGCTTGTTTGGGTTTCAACATGAATCCATTAATAGCAATCGGCATTAAGTAAATAATATTGAGTATTGTGCTGACTAAAAATGCAATCGCAATAATGAGTCTGTCAGCGCTGATAGCGCCATCAATTAAAAACCATTTGCTCCAACTGCCCGCCAGAGGCGGCAAGCCAATAATACTAATCGCGGCTATTGTATAGGCGGCAAAAGTAAACGGCATGACGCGGCCTAAGCCGTGCATATCACTGACCAGCGTTTTCTTGGTGGCGGTATATATTGCCCCTGCGCAGAAAAATAAGGTGATCTTGCCTACTGCATGGGTGGCTAAGTGTAATGATGAACCCATGATGCTAGTCGAGGTAGCCAGCACTGCGCCTAATACGATGTAAGCTAGTTGACTGACTGTAGAATACGCTAAGCGTGCTTTGAGATTGTCTTGTTGTAACGCCACTAACGAGGCGAGCAACATGGTGGCAGTGGCTACCCAAATAATTGGTGAGTTGGCACCTGTGTTAGTTAATACATCGATACCAAACACATACACAGTGATTTTTAATACACAGAACACACCGGCTTTAACCACGGCGACAGCATGCAGTAATGCACTTACAGGTGTTGGCGCCACCATCGCTGAAGGTAACCAACGGTGAAAAGGCATTAGCGCCGCTTTGCCGATACCGAATGCATACAAAGCAAATAACAGCATTAATAAGCCATCAGGCAATTCGTTTTCTAAAATACCTCCAACACTAAAGTCTAGTGTGCCAGTAATGCTCCACGTCCAAAGAATAGCCATTAGTAAAAAGCCAATGGAAGTACCGATTAATATTCCTAGGTAAACGCGAGCACCAGCCTTGGCATCATCAGTACCTTTGTGGGCAACGAGTGGATAAGTACTTAAAGTTAATAACTCATAGAAAATAAATAGCGTTAATAGGTTGGCAGAATAAGCGATACCCATCACCGCCGCCATGGCAAAGCAGAAACACATATAAAAGCGAGCTAAATGTTTTTCCTTGTTGGCATTCATGTAGCCAATGGCGTAGATAGTAGTGACTAGCCATAAACCTGATGCCACACAAGCATATAAAATACCAAGAGGTTCTACGTGAAAAGCAATCGGGATGGAGTCAATAATAGTGAATAGGGTGATGCTTTGATAAAAAGCTTCAGGGCCCATATTCACAATTGAAATAGTGACAGCTAGTAAACACAAAGCTGTGCCGACAAATAGCAATTCGATAAGTCCACGAAATCTGGCACAGGCAAAAATAAGCAGCGCGCCAATCACCGGCACCAATATGCTGGCAAATATATTTATTTGTAAGCTTTGGCTTAAGTCACTCATTATTCAAGTAACGCCTGTGCCGCGACAGTTGCCATTTCTATTGGGTAGCGACTATCAATACCAAAGTATAGAGTCATTAAAACCATCACCCAAGTGCAGGCGAGTAGTAGCGGAGAGGCCTCTTTAATGCCAACACAACCTTCATTCGGCTCGCGAAAATACATTTGCTCGATCACGCGCCAAATATAAATTACTGACAATAGCGAGGTGAATAAAACTATCACCGCTAGCCACCAATAATCTTTTTCTAAGATGGCTAATATTAAATACCACTTGCTAACAAAGCCAGATGTCAAAGGCACACCGATTAATGCCAGTCCACCAAGGACAAATGCTGCTGAGGTCCAAGGCATGACGCGACCCGCACCAGCCAAATGAACTAAGCGAGTTGAATGGATACGAGAAAGCAAACATGCCATACACATGAACAATGCGCCTTTGATAAAGGCATGATTAAACAAATGAATAATACTTGCGATTAAACCAGCTTTAGTTTCTAGCGCAATGCCCATCGTCATGTAACCAATCTGACCTAAGCTGGAATAAGCCAGTAAGCGTTTTACACCTGGTTGGAAAATGGCAGTGAAAGAACTCATCACAATCGCGATGATCGATAAAGGTAACAAGATGTAACCTAAGTGAAGCAAATCAAATGAGAACTCGAATCCAAATATGGTGTAGAAAACTCGGTAGAGTAAATAAAGGGCTACTTTAGTTGCAGTTGCGGCTAAGAAGATGCTTACCACAGAGGGCGCATATGCATAAGCATTTGGTAACCAATGATGTAAGGGAAACAATGCTAGCTTTAAACAAATACCGACAGTGAAGAATGCAAACGCTGCATGGATGCTGCGGAAGCTATCAACCTCATGAATACGTGCTTTTAAGTCAAGCATGTTTAAAGTACCTGTTTGCATATATAACAAACCGATACCAATGAGAATGAAAGTGGCGCCGATAGTACCCATGATTAAATATTCATAGGACGCTGTTAATGCTTTGCGATTATCCCCCATGGCAATCATGGCGTAGGAAGCCAGTGAGCTAATTTCTAGGAATACGAATACATTAAATGCGTCGCCAGTAGCAACGATGCCCAATAAGCCTGTTAAGCAAAGTAGAAATGCAGTATAAAATAATGAATGCTTGCTTGAGTCAATTTCATTTTCGACTAATTGGCGTGATGCTAATAGTGTGATTGACGCAATGGCTGTCACTAGCACTAAAACAAATGCACCGATGGTATCGATATAGTATTGAATACCCCAAGGTGCTGGCCAACTACCAAGTTCATAGCTAAGCGTGCCACCATCTTTTACTTGCAGCATTAATGAAATGGAAATAGCAAACGCAATCCAAGCAACAACAGTGGCTAATAACCAAGGAAGTTTTGATCTAGGTAATAGGCTACATAACGGGGCTGCAATTAACGGAATGACAACCTGCAGTATTGGATAATGAGTTGCGATCACTCTTCTTCTAGCTCGATTTGCTCAAGTTCTTGTTCGTCTATGGACTGAAAGCGCTTATTAATATTTACTACCAAAGCTAGACCCACCGCAGTAGTGGCAATACTGACTACAATGGCAGTCAATATCAGCACATGGGGTAGAGGATTAGAGAATACGTTATAACCTTCTTCTAGAATGGGAGCGGTACCGCCATCAACTTTACCCATGGAAATAAATAAGATGAATACTGAGGTTTGGAAAATATTTAAGCCAATGAGCTTTTTTAGCAAATTAGTGTGATCAATGACAATGTACAAGCCTGCCATCATCAACAAGATGCAGATCCAGTAATTATATTGATTTGCGATAAGCTCAAACATTATTTTTTAAATTTAGCGAAAGCATAAAAAATAGAAATAATCACACCTGCCACTGTGATACCCACGCCAAATTCAATAATTAAAATTCCCCAGTGTTGTCCATGCACTGGATCGTGCGCGAGCACGTTGTAATCTAAATAATTTCCACCGAGTATTATTCCAAACACGCCAACGCCGGCATATAGCAGTAAGCCTAGCGCTGCAAAAACTTTAGCCGTGTTAAGCGAAATGACTTTCTCAGCACGCTTAGTTCCATGCAATAAGGTATACAAAATAATACCACTAGCAAAAATAACGCCGGCTTGGAAACCGCCGCCGGGACCATAGTCCCCATGGAACTGAACATACAAAGCGAATAATAATATTGCTGGAATTAGTAGATGGCTGGATTCCAGCAGAATTGGATTTTTCCTGACACTCATGATTTATCTTGGCGTGAGCCCCTATTAAGTCCAAGTAAAAGTAGTACCGCAATCAAAGCAGTAAATACTACCGCCACTTCGCCTAAGGTATCAAAGGCTCTATAGCTAGCGAGTACTGAAGTCACAATATTGGGTATACCAATTTCTTCACCACTTTGTTGTATATAACGTGGTGCCACGTGCGTATGAACTGGTGCATTAGGGTCACCGAACGCTGGCATGTCACTGGTAGAATAAATCAAACCAGCACCGGTCACTAACACGACAAATACAGGAATAATATGATTCTTACGTGTAAGCGCCTGATGTTTACCAGTCGCTGCAAGTGCGCTTAAGAATAAAACAGTAGAAATGCCTGCACCCACTGCAGCTTCAGTGAAAGCAACGTCCACCGCATCTAATAAGACAAAGAATGTTGCAGACAGCAAGCTGTATATTCCGCCTAGCATGATGACTGACAAGATATTACGCATAGCGATAATCGCGATCGCAGTGACCGCTAACATGCTTAATAAAAATATATCAACTAAGTATTCGATGACGAATCCTCATCTTTGTTGGTAATGAAATGCCGATCTTCATGCAGTGCTGCATTTACGAGAGCATGAATAGCAGTAGGACCTGTAATCAATAGAAATAGTAAAATCAGAATCAGCTTAATGGTAGTCAGTGTTAATCCTGCGTATAGAATTAAGCCACTAATAATTAATATAGCACCGAAACTATCGATCAAGCTTGCTGCATGTACACGGGTAATGAAGCTAGGCATTTTCATGATGCCGAGTGCGCCGATCAAACAAAACAAACAGCCGATTGATACTAATAATGCACCTAAGCCATGAATTAATGCCTGCATTAGGGTTCTTCCTCTTCGCGATGACCTAAATTACTAAAGTGGTATAACTTTAGTATCGCGACCGTGCCGATAAAATTAATCAATGAATAGACTAAGGCGATGTCCATGAATGCAGGGCGTTGCATATAAAAGCCAAGAATGGCGATGGCCAATACGGTGGCTGTGCCGAAGGTATTAATCGCTAAAATACGATCATATAAAGACGGACCCAGCCATGCGCGTAGAAATACTATTACCATCACTACCATCATTGCGATTAGCGCGGCAGCAATCACTTTATGCTGCCTTCTAACTTGCTAACACGCTTATCAATATCGCCATCAATAATGCCTTGGGCAGTATGGTTTGTTAAAGCATGTACGAGAATTTCATTGTCATCTATATCTACACTAATGGTGCCTGGAGTCAGAGTGATGCTATTAGCATGTACGGCTAAACCAGTGCTGGTTTTCTGTGTAGGCTTTAAGCATACCGTCTGTGGCTGAATGCTGTCAGCTGACATTAGAATGTGACGAGCAACATGCAGATTGGATTTAAATATCTCCTTGAGTAACCAAGGAATATACAGAGGCAAACGTAGATTGAATTTAATGCGCTCATGGTGAGAGCTATAAATCTTGAGTCTAATCGATAAATAAGTGACAAAAGCACAGGAAAGAATGCCAAAAACAATTAAGTTGGTTTTGAAGTATCCAGACAGAAGCAGCCAAAGCAAAAATAAACTGGTAAAACTAAAGATGATTGTTTTCAAGTTTAATTGTGATTAATCAATGAATAATCATTAACATACCTAGGCCTAAGGCATATTACAAATCTTTTAATTATGAATTTCTAAAGCAATCTTCAAGTCCTAATTCTAGAGTAGGAAATTGAATTTCAACATCCAATAGAGTGTTCATTTTGTCTATCGATAAACGTCGAGACTCATTAATAAACGACAACATTCCGGCAGATAATTTATCCTGTGCTTCAGACAAGGGAACACATGCTGGCTTTGGCAGGCCTGCAAAGTCGGCTATTTTGTAGTAATAGTCAGACATTGAAGTTGAATGACCATCTGCCACATTAATCACTTCATTTTGTATGTTATTCGACATGGCTGAAAAACATACGCCTGCAAGATCTGCGACATGAATTCGATTGCTATGCGGTGCCTCTTCTGGACATATAACGGTAATGTCCTTAAGGCGTTCTATGGGTAACCGGCCTGGCCCGTAAATGCCGCCAACTCTGAGGATAATATAACTGCAATTATGTTGAGCACAGTATGCGAGTAATGCTTTTTCAGCATAAACGCGGCGTTTAGCCCTAGTCGAGATAGGCGCCAGCGGGCTTTCTTCCGTGACCCAGTTACCCTGGCAGTCGCCATATACTCCTGATGTACTAATATAAACAATTTTGCTCGGTGGGTTGGTTTTACATAGCGCTAAAAAATTATCGATACGATGGTCATCGTTGTCACTATTACTAGGTGGTGCGAAGTAATACACCTGGTTTCCTGATAAATTGAATTCAGGGTTAGCGCTTAAAGGGGCATCGAGATCGCAAGTTACACCACGTAGCTTTTGTTTTAATAATTGCTGGTAACTTGATTGGGACCGAACAAGACAGATAGGATTTTGTTGTTTTTCGACTAGCTTTGTTGCCAAGTATTTACCTAGAAACCCGCAGCCAACGATGATTGGCTGCGGTGTATTACAAGCTGACATAGACTGTTATCTTGATGCGATGTGCAAACCCTTTTTAGCACAGCGTTGTGCATCGATAGGTTCATCTAGTAACTCGTGAAGTTCAGCAAGTTCAGCGTATGTGCCCACCAATGGTTTACGACTTAAGCTGGACTCGAGGTAGCTTTTTGCTTTACCCCAAAGTTTTTGTTTCTTATTTAGGCGACCTAACGTGAGTAACAAACCTGCACTATCTTTACGATGTTGTAACCAATCTTCACATTGCTTGGTACGCTGGGGAAGATTATCAATGTTTAATAAGCCGTACTCTTGAATTAATGTTTCATCCCAATTGATATCGAGTTGAGTTTTGATAATTTGCTCTGCAGCTGTGTCTTGGCCATGTTTGATTAGGGTGCGTATGTACGATCGCAATAGATTTGGGTTAGCTTGTAATTGCTTATGATAGATTTTCCATAAGCCGGCTAACTTGGCTTCAGCTGTATGAGTGTCGTAGTACTTAATAGCCCACTCTAAACTTCTATTTACTGTGTACTGAATGCGTGCAGCTCTATCTGCATGCGCAAGTAATTTTGGTAATGACGTTTCTAGATCTTCAATGTTATTGGTTTTGGTGTAGGCATGACACAGTGTATTTAGATTACAGATGTTATCGCTGCTTTCATCGCGTAATAGCATTAATGCTTTTTCGGCATCGCCGTCTTCCAAACAGAATTCCGCTTCTATGGTGTTAGCTAAGGATTTGCCGCCGTCTAATTTTCTTAAGCTAGTGACATGCGCGTCACGTGTGTCATTTTGACCTGAGTTATGTGCGCAGTGTGCAGCAAACAAATGCTGTGCTTTTTGCATAGGGCTTTGCTTGACGTGTTTAGTTGCAGTGCGCATAGCATCAGACCAATTAAACTGGCTGAAGTTGAGCATAGACGATTCTAACGAATGCATAATTTCAAGATTACGTTTCTGCTGACGCCTAGCTTTCATGCGTGCGGGCCAACGGAACAATGCACCAAGAATGCGAAATAAGAAATACAAAATAATAAAACTGGCAATGGCCCAATAGTAAAACTGAGTCAGAGGAATTTCTGCAGTGGTATCACCATAATTGAAAACAGCAAAGCCTGGTTGATTGCGTAGAACTAATATATCTACACCGGCAATGATGAGACCAATCAGTAAAATGAATAAAATTTTCTTAATCATTTCTCGTCCTTAAGGCTGTTCATGTGCTTCGCTAATAATGTAGTAGGTTCCGAAATATCAGGTAGCGATGGCATCAAATTATTTTTATTTAGTTGTTCGATTTCACTGATAAGTGAAGCTTGGTTGGTAAATTGATCGTTATTCTCTAACCAAGCACGTGCAGCATTTAATTGTTGGTGGAAAGCGCTATCGTCACGAGTACTGACTGAATATTTCGCACCTAATAATTTGTTGCGTAAAAAATCGTATGCGCGTTTCTTTTCTTGTTGTTCAATAAACAAAGCGATTTTTTGTTCGCCGCGAGTGACGTTGACTGAGTCGCTAAATGCGGCCTTGGTTTTTTCTACAGCGTCTAGGACAAATTGTTTGCCTAGCGCTAAAAGCTGTTTAGCATCAAAAGGTTGGTCGCTGGTAGCTTCATTGTCTTTAGCTGGTGATGAAGATAATTCGCTAGTCTGGTTGTCAGTGATCTGCTGCGAGGCTTGTTTGAGTAAACCATTCTTCAGTTTAGCAATGGTGTTATCAAGCTGAAGCTGAATGCCAGTGTAATCAGGATGCGGGAATTGGTTTAAAGTCAGTGTTTGTTTTGCGATTGATTTCCGAATCGGAATTAATCGTACATCGTGAATATCGTTAAGGCGCTGATCTGCAGCTTTCAAGCCTGCTAATGCACCATCAAAATCACGGTCAAGTAACAAGCGGTGCTGAGACATTCGTAACACATGCTCAACTTCCTTTAACATCCAACCATGTTGGCCGCGACCTATAACTTCGTTGGTGTCTTCAACTACTAGTGAAAGTTGCTTTTGCTCATCACTAAGTGATTTAACATTTTTAGATAACGACGCTATATTTGAATTAGTGTTTTCAATCTTTTTGTTGAAGTCGCGACTAAATTTTTGAATGCGCGGATTCTCGTCTACAGTGCCTAATGCATGTTCAAGCGCTTTGCGTTCTACTTCGGCGGCTTGGAACTGTTGTTGCATTTGTTGCCACAGGTAGTAACCGGCACCAATGCCGGCAACGGCTAATAAAAATGTTAGGAACACAAAAACCCCTAGCAGTGCATTACCAGACTTTTGTTTGTTGGTGTTGGCCGCCGGCTTGGTGGGCGGGGTTGTTGTTTTGGGTTCCATGTCACCCTTAGTGCTCATTGTCTATCTCCGTTCATTTTCTACGCGTTATGGTCTATGTGTTGGGCCCATAGATTAATCGCCGCCAGCATGTCTGTATCTGATGGGGTCGCGGCTACTATAGGCAATTTTTTAAAGCCAAGAGCTGTTACTTTCTCCGCAATTCGTGTGTGTCCTACAATGGTCTGACAGTCTAATAGGATGCTTTGCAGAGATTCTGGGGTTAACAACAGGAAATTTTTCACTGCCTCACTGCTGGTAAACAATAGTAGATCAATTTTAGCGTTGAGTGCGTCCAAATTGACAGATTTTGGTAGTGTTCGTTGATAAACATCAACTGAATGAGTATTAGCGCCTTTATTTTCTAGCGTTTCATGTAATAACGCGCGCCCACCTTGGCCCTTAATAATTAATACTGATTTTTGTTTAACGTTTTGTAACTCAGGCAATTTTAGTAACGCTTCACTATCAAAATTGTCTAGCGGGGTGAGCACTTGTTGAATGCCATGGTTGTGCAAGGCTTGGGCAGTTGATGCACCGACTGCGGCAAATTGGCACGATGCCGGTATCTTCTTAGCTAGATCAGGTAGTGCTTCGAAACCAAATTGAACAGCATTTGTACTAATAAAGATAATAAGCTCGCAATGCGATAACTGAGTATCTACGACTAGTTTATCGAAATCAGACAGTGGCTTAATTTCAATACATGGGAAAGCAATAGCATTTGCTCCTAATGATGCTAAGTCGGAACAGATGTGTTTATTTTGTTGCTTAGGTCGAGTGACGACAATGGAAGTTTTGCTTAAAGGCAACTTCTGTTCCACTCGGTCTTACTCTTCTCGTAAAGAATCTACGAGTTCATTAGCACCTTGTTGCATAAGCTCGTTGACTACTTTTTGAATCACTTGAGCAATCTCGTCGTGAGTACCGGTTGCGGAGGCACGCACAATCTTGCTGCCATCTGGTAATCCTACCAGGGCATTCAGTGTTAATGAATTGGCAGATTGAGTCGCGTGAGCGGCAATTGGCAAGTGGCAGTTAGCGGATAGTGCGGTACTGACGCCACGTTCTGCAATTACACATAATGACGTTGCTTCATGGTGCAAAGGCGCTAGAATCTCTCTAGTGGCAGTATCGCTATCGCGACATTCAATACCGATTGCGCCTTGACCAATCGCGGGGAGGCTAGTGTCAGTGTCTATTAAATCTGCAATCCTATCTTCAAAACCTAAACGCTTAAGTCCAGCGCTGGCTAGGATGATGGCATCGTATTGGCCGTCATCAAGCTTCTTTAAGCGGGTATTTACGTTACCGCGTAATGGTTGAATGTCTAAATCGCTACGTAATGCACGAATTTGGCATTCACGCCGAGTGCTAGAAGTCCCAACAATGGCATTATCGGGCAACGCATCTAGTGTTTTATATTGATTAGACACAAACGCGTCGCGAGGATCTTCACGTTCTAAGATGGCGTGGATTTCTAATGATGCAGGCAATTGATAAGGGACGTCTTTCATCGAATGCACGGCGATGTCAGCATTGTTATCAAGCAGGCATTGCTCTAGCTCTTTAACAAACAGGCCCTTGCCTCCGGCAGCGGCTAATGACGCTTGCAGAAAGCGATCACCTTCCGTGGTCATGCCGATGATTTCAACTTCGATATCAGGATGATGTAGTGATAATAGTCGAGATACCTCATTCGCCTGCCATAGGGCGAGTTGGCTCTCACGCGTAGCTATTCGAATGCGTGACATTTATATAGATAGAGTTGGGGTGACGCGTGTGGTTATCTAAACTTCAAGAATTTACGTACTTCTGCCACGTGTCTACGACTGATTTCGAGTTTGTCATCAATTTGTTTAAAGCTGACAACAAAACGACCATCAATATTTTTTTCCATGCCGGTAATGAAGTTGGTGCTGACTAATGCGTTACGATGAATGCGAATTAGTCGATCTTCAAATTCAGTTTCTAGATTCTTAAGGGCATCTTCAATCAATACTTCCCCACCTAAGTGACGCACAGTGATGTATTTTTGGTCGGCTTGGAAATAAACGATTTCGTCAACCGGGATTAATTCAAGGTTGCCGCGAATACGTGCGCAGATGTGGCTGCGGCCAGTATTGTTTGTTTCGATATTTAGCGCAGCAATTTTTACTTTAGTTAGTTTTCGTGCTTTGGCAAGAGATTTCTCTAATTTTTCCTGGCGTATTGGCTTAACTAGATAATCAACTGCGTTAGCATCGTAAGCTTCTAAGGCGTGCTCACTATAAGCAGTAGTGAAAATGATCGCAGGTGGCTCATCCATTTCACTTAAGTGGCGGGCAGCTTCAAGGCCGTCCATGCCAGGCATACGAATGTCCATGAGGACTACATCTGGGTGTGAATCTTGCACCATTCGAACGGCTTCAAGACCGTTAGATGCCTGTCCACTTGCTTCCATAGTGTCTATAGAAGACACCATATGTATTAGTCGGTCGCGTGCTGGCGCCTCATCATCCACAATTAAAATTTTCATCTATTTCGCCTCTATCGGAATATGGAAACTAACTGAATAGTTTTTGTCGGTTTCTTTTATTTTCATTCTGGACTGGTCACCGTATGCGAGCTGAAGGCGTTGGCGGATATTATCCTGCGCCATCTTATTACCAGATCGAAGTGGGTCACGCTCAATAGGTTTTGGATTCGCGATGGTAAGCTGCAACTCTTTAGCAGTACTTTCGATCTCAATTCGGACGGTCCCCCCATCTGTCAATGGCTCTACACCATGATATATCGCATTTTCTACCAGCGGTTGCAAGATCAATGCGGGTATGAGTGTGCTTAAACTGAGACTATCTTGCAAGTGTAATTCGATTTTTAATCGATCACCCAGCCTGAGTTCCTCAATATTGATGTAGCGCTTGGTAAAATCTAGCTCTTCGCGCAGGGTAACTTTGTCCTGGTGACCTAAAGAGGCACGAAATAAGTCGGCTAAGTCCAACACGGCTTTTTCTGCCTTAATTGGGTCAGTTTGGGTCAAACTGGCAATAGTATTCATACTATTGAATAAGAAATGTGGACGGATTCTAGCCTGTAATGCTTGGATTCTGGAGCGCGCTTCAGTCTGAATATTGGATTTCCATTGATGTTGCACATAAAAGTAGCGTAGAGCCACCGCGCTGACGATAGCGCTGATTGCAATGTTTCGTAATAGAAAACTATTCATAAATATGGAGTCGTCTGATGACAGTAGGGTCGTTTCTTGAGGCGTCGTCACCACCGCAAGTATAGATATGACTAATGTGACCAATAAACTTAACCCATAGCAGGAGAAGGCTGCGACGATAGGCGTCAGGCCATGCAAGAATTTGCGGCTGACACATAATACTAGGATGTTGCCAAATGCAATCCATACGATGAATAACGCAATCATGGATAAATTAACCCAATAGTCCTCGCCTGGTTGCATGGAAGATAGCGACAAGACAAACGCTAATAAGATTGCGCCTAAGATAACTAAAAAGATAACGCGCGCGTTGCAGAAATCAGGTAAAAAGCCAGGTTCGGTTTGGCTGGCATCTTGGCTCTGTGGTCGCTGAGAAGGAGTTTTAGCCATTTATACTTATTAGTATGTTAGCGCAGCAAGATTATTTTTAAACACTACTTTCCTAGGTATACTCACGCCACATTTGATTGATTAGCCGTTATGTCTAAAAACAACAACGATAAAAAAACCAATTCCCAACAAACTAAACCTGATGGTAGCAAGCCATGGGGAGGGCGCTTCACTGAGTCTACAGATGCTTTCGTGGAGGAATTTACGGCATCTGTGGCATTTGATCAACGAATGTATGCACAAGACATTGCTGGCTCCCAAGCGCATGCACGCATGTTGGCTAAGATTGAAGTGCTTAGCACGGATGAATGTAATGCAATTGTGGCTGCGTTAGATGAAATTCGTAGTGAAATTGAAGCTGGTGAATTTGATTGGCGTGTTGATCTTGAAGATGTGCATATGAATATTGAGTCTCGCTTAGTGGCTAAGATTGGCGAGCCGGGTAAAAAATTACACACTGGTCGATCTCGAAACGACCAAGTCGCCACTGATATACGATTATATTTACGCGAGCAAATAGGTTTTATCGACGCTGAGCTTCAACGTATGCAACTTGCCATACTAGATATGGCAGAAAAAGAAGCAGACACTTTGATGCCAGGCTTTACGCATTTGCAAGTCGCACAAGTTATTACTGTGGGTCATCATTTGATGGCATGGTTTGAAATGCTGACTCGAGATCGTGGACGTTTAGCAGACTGTAAGAAGCGCGTTAATGTAATGCCGCTTGGCTCGGCTGCATTGGCGGGGACGCCGTTTCCATTAGATCGTGATTATGTTGCTGAGCAATTAGGTTTTGATTCTATTACTAAAAATTCGCTAGATGCAGTGAGTGATCGTGACTTTGCCATTGAATTTTGTTCTTTTGCTTCTTTGTTGTTGATGCATTTATCACGCATGTCAGAAGAGCTTGTATTGTGGGCATCACAGCAGTTTGAATTTATCGAGTTGCCAGATCGCTTTTGTACTGGCTCATCAATAATGCCGCAGAAAAAAAACCCTGATGTTCCAGAGTTAGTACGTGGAAAGAGCGGACGTGTGTTCGGTAATTTAATGTCGCTGCTAACCTTAATGAAGTCACAAGTACTAGCCTACAATAAGGATAATCAGGAAGATAAAGAGCCGTTGTTCGATACTATTGATGCGGTGATGGGCAGCGTGCGTGTATATGCAGATATGATTCCGCATATCATTTTTAAAACAGATAATCTTGCGCTAGCGGTTAATAAGGGCTACGCCACGGCAACGGATTTAGCTGACTACCTGGTTGCAAAAGGCGTGGCATTTCGTGATGCACATGAAATAGTCGGTCGTGCAGTGCGCATGGCAATTGATGAAGATAAAGAATTGCCGCAGTTATCTATAGATCAGTATCAATCTATTTCTGAAGTGATTACTGAAGATGTTTATCCGGTACTTCAAACGCGCGGTTCAGCAGAGTCCAAACGAGTCACTGGTGGTACAAGTCCTGATCAAGTACGCAAACAAATTAAGACTGCGCGCAACAATCTTGTTTAGCGCGATAGTTTTTTAACGATCCAGTGACGGATATCTAAAATTTGTTGATCGCATAATTGATGAGCCATCGGGTAAGCTCGCCATACTAACTTGCTCCCAAGCGCAAGCAGTATGCCTCTAGCTAGATCGCCAATGTCGATCGGAAGTACTTCATCATGTGTGCCGTGAGCCATGAAGATATTATGATCAACGACTCTGTCTTTTTTTGCGTCAGGGGCCAATTGCCTTAGAGGTAAATAAGTAGATAGCGCAATCACGCCGCCAATAGGCACGCTACCATGCAATAGGGTATGCAGAGTTAGTGCACCACCTTGGGAAAAGCCCGCCAATATAATTCTACTGGGATCAATGTGGGCAAATTTGGATTGGATTAAAGATTCAACCGCAAGCATTGATGCATTAATGCCGGCTTCGTCTTCTTCAGCTTCTAAGCTCAGTTCAAAAATATCATACCAGGCATTCATAGACATACCTTGGTTGATAGTCACTGCCTGTACAGGAGCATTAGGAAATACAAAATGTATAGACAGATCAGTTGGTAAATCGAGTTGCTTTACCATTGGTTTGAAATCGTGAGCGTCTGCCCCTAAACCGTGTAACCAAATAATCGCGGCATCGGGATTGTCTCCATGTGTTTCTTCTATGTAATCTAAGCTTTCCATATGCTATCCATTATAGATCACTATATTATATCTGTGCGTACATAGTTATAATTACTAGCTGATAATATATCGCTGACTTAAAATAGGTAGAGTAACTTGAATCGAATCGCTTTGGTGTTGTTTTTGCTGGCCAGCATGATGATATTCAGTGCTTGTGGTCAATATGGTCCGTTATACGCACCAACAGAAGAAGTCACGCCAGAACAAACAGAAGATTCAGAGCAACAAGAAAAACAATAATCTGTTTTTTTGCTTATATATATCTAAGAATACACGCTTAATAACTCAGCAGGTCCAATAGTGAATCAATTCCCTGGTTTTGAATATCGACAAGATAATCTATTTGTTGAAGATGTTGATATTCCTCGCATGGCGTTGGAATATGGTACACCACTTTATATTTATTCTAAGTCCGCGCTGATTTCTCGCTGGGTGGAATTATGTACAGCATTTTCCTCGCTAGATTTCTTGCCATGCTATGCCGTCAAAGCTAATTCCAATATTGCTATTCTACAAATGCTAGCTCAATGGGGTGCAGGGTTTGACATAGTCTCAGTGGGTGAGCTTGAACGCGTATTGGCAGCGGGTGGTGATGCTAGCAAAATCATGTTCTCAGGTGTGGCAAAGAGAGAAGATGAAATTCGCAAAGCGATTCATTGCCAGATTGGTTGTATTAATGTTGAGTCTGAATACGAATTAAAGCGGATTTGTAGCATTGCGGCAGATATGGAAATGCACGCAAATGTCTCACTTAGAATTAATCCTGATGTGGATCCAAACACACACCCTTACATATCAACCGGTTTGAAGGAAAGTAAATTTGGAATCACTAGTGAGTTAGCGCTTAACTTATATACCTCAATCAAAGACGACCCTTGGGTAACACCGGTTGGTATTGATTGTCATATAGGATCACAAATTACCGACACCCAACCCTACATTGACGCTGCAAAACATGTGTTTGAGTTTGTAGAAAAATTAGAGCAACTGGGCATAGAGTTAAAGCATATCGATTTAGGCGGTGGTTTTGGGATTACTTACGATAACGAAAAGCCTCCTGAATTTAGTCAATACGCAGAAGCGATAGCCCCATTATTTGCGGATAAAGATTATCAATTGGTGTTAGAACCAGGAAGGTCAATTGTGGCTAATGCAGGTGTATTAGTGACAGCGGTTGAATACGTAAAAGATATAGAAGTAAGTGAATTTGTATTGGTCGATGCTGCGATGAATGATTTAATTCGTCCTGCACTATATCAAGCTTGGCATACAGTACTACCGGTGACACTACACTCAAAACGGGCACAAAAAATTTATGACATTGTTGGTCCTGTATGCGAAAGCGGCGACTTCTTTGCTAAGAAGCGCGAAATGAATGAGCTGCAAGCCGGGGAGCTACTCGCCGTGATGTCTGCAGGTGCGTACGCCATGACAATGGCGAGTAATTACAATACACGTCAACGGCCCTGTGAACTGATGGTGGATGGTGGGAATGTTCATTTAATTAGGCGTAGAGATGCGCTAGATGAACTTTGGCAGAATGAGATTTTATTGCCAGCCGATTAGCTTGATGCATAGGTGACTTATACTGAGTTTATATGATGAATGATCAAGCTGTCGTTGAGTTACTCGAGAACGTTAATACTATTGCGGTGGTAGGGTTGTCTCCGAAACAACATAGACCTAGTCATCGAGTAGCAAAACATTTACAAGAGCTTGCTTATACGGTGATACCTGTACGTCCGGGTGTTGCCACTATCTTGGGTCAAAAAGTTTATAAGTCACTGGAAGATATTCCAATTAAAATAGATTTAGTTAATGTTTTTCGTGCGTCCAGATTTATACCTGGGGTTGTAGATTCATGTATAAATCTGGGAATTAATAAAATCTGGGTGCAAGAAGGTATAATTAACTTAGAGGCTGAAAAAAAAGCTCAGCAAGCAGGAATTTCTATCATGATGGATCGATGTATTTACAAAGAAATAACTCGTCTTGGCTTGGATAAACCCAGCGAGCAATAATAGTCATTAAATAAACCTTCTAACTCACGGAAACGCAGTGAAACTTAATTTTGTAAAAATGCATGGGCTAGGCAATGATTTTGTTTTGTTGGATGGTGTCCGCCAAAATTTCAATTTAACGACAGATAATATCCGTGACTTATCGCATAGAAAATTTGGTATTGGTTGCGATCAATTGCTAATTGCACAATCACCTAGTAAGGAGAATGTTGATTTTCGTTACCGAATATTTAATAGTGACGGAAGTGAAGTCGAGCAGTGCGGAAATGGTGCACGCTGCTTTGCCCAATTTGTAAGGCAAGTTGGTCTTACAGGCAAAGACATAATTAAGGTTGAAACACTCGCAGGCATTTTTACCTTACATGTTCGTGATGACGTTAATGTCACGGTGGAGATGGGTAAGCCAGAGTTTGAGACTGAAAAGATACCATTCAGTGAGCATAGTGAAGCTAATGTTCATGTGTTTGAGATAGATGATCAACAAATAGAGTTTGCAGTTGTCTCGATGGGGAATCCGCATGCTGTTATATTTGTCGATGATGTAAACTCTCTAGATGTGCAACAGATAGGAAGTCAGTTGGAAGTAGATAGACGATTTCCTAAACGTACCAATGTTCAATTTGTACAGGTTGTGGATAGACAAAATATTAAGCAAAGGATTTTTGAGCGGGGAGTTGGAGAGACCATGGCGAGCGGTTCCGGGGCCTGCGCTGCTGCAGCCGTTGCGCAGCAAAAAAATAAAGTGAATGACACAGTGCAGATTACAATGCCTGGTGGAGTGCTGGAAATTCACCGAGATGAAAATGGGTGTCTGTTGATGACAGGGCCAACTGAGTTTAGTTTTGAGGGGAGTGTTAACGTATGACAACTAAGACCGAAGTTCACGCGAGTGCTAATACCAGCGCAAGACGCAGTGAAGCGGTGCAGTCTGTTGATCCAGTAGCGGTCAAAGACTATTTATTGCAGCATCCAGAATTTTTTAATCAACATCCAGCGCTGTTGCGTGATCTTGATATTAAGCATGAAACTGGCACAGCAGTTTCATTAGTTGAACGCCAAATTCAGTTGCTACGTGATAAGAACGGTAGCTTAGAAAAGAAGATTCTTCATCTTGTGCAAATTGCCCAAGATAATGAAATTCTAGAAGAGCAATTACATAGAATTGCGCGTCGTTTAATCGAAATTGATCATAATAAGAATAGTATTCCCATTATTAATGATTTGTTGAACAATGAATTCCCATCATTACAAATTCGTTTAGGTTTGTATGATGTTGCACCAGAGTACACAGTGCCGGCGGAAAACAACATTACTGACTCTGATTTGGAGTATGTGTTCTACAAGCAAATCATCCAAGAAAATTGTAGGGATTGTATTTTCTTGCGTGGTAAAGGCCTAGTAGATCTATTCGTAAAGCGAGTTGATGTTAAGTCTGGCGTCGCTATTCCTTTGCGAAGTAATAAGAATTTTGGTGTATTACTATTAGGTAGCTCTAATGAAAATCGCTTCTACGAAGGGATGGGGACATTGTTTTTAGAATACTTGGCTGACTTGCTTAGCCGCAAGTTAAAAAAGCTGCTTAAACAATAATTTATAGTTACTGCGAAGATGCATAGTCAGTCTTTACAAGAATACTTAGATTATCTTCGCACCATCAAGCATTACTCGCCCGCGACTCTGGAAGGTTACCAGCGAGATATCCAAGGATTCTTCAAGTTCATGTCGGAACAAGAAGAACTCAACAACATCACCGATGCCAGAATTCATGATATTCGCGCTTATATCGCCAGCTGCCATCGCAAGGGCATGGCAGAAAGTAGTATGCAGCGTTTACTTTCATCATTGCGCGGTTTCTATAAACATCTATTAAAAGATAACCAAATCGGCGCCAATCCTGTCGCTGACGTACAAGCACCTAAAGGCGCTAAAAAACTACCTAAAGTATTAGATGTGGACCAAGTTGATCGTCTACTTAGTAGTAATAATAATACGCCATTAGAAGTGCGTGATCATGCCATGATGGAGCTAATGTATTCATCAGGACTGCGTTTATCAGAATTGGTCAATCTAGACGTGCTGGATATGGATCTTAAAGCTGGGCAGGTGAAAATTCTAGGTAAAGGCAATAAAACTCGATACTTACCAATAGGCCGTCAGGCGATAGAGGCTGTCAGTGCATGGTTGGCTTTGCGTAACAGCTTGGCACTTGCAGAAGAACAGGCGGTTTTTGTAAACAATCGAGGATCACGGCTTTCGCAGCGTGCTGTACAAAAAAGGATGCGCGAACAGGCTCAACGTTCTGAGCTAGGTGTGCATGTTCACCCACATATGCTGCGTCACTCATTTGCTAGTCATTTATTGGAGTCGAGTGGTGACCTAAGGTCTGTCCAAGAGCTACTGGGACATGCCAATATCAGTACTACACAGGTATATACTCAGTTAGATTTCCAGCATTTAGCTAAGGTTTATGACCAAGCCCATCCCCGAGCGAGAAAAACGCCCACCAAGTAATTTTTTGCCCAGTTCTCTACTTTGGTAGATAACCCCAGGCGTACACAGTCGTGTACAATTCGCGCCTATTCAATCTAATGGTCTATTTCAATGACGACGATAGTTTCAGTAAGGCGTGATGGCCAAGTAGTACTCGGAGGTGACGGGCAAGTTACGCTGGGTAACACGGTTATGAAGGGTAACGCGAAAAAAGTACGCAGATTATACAATGGAAAAGTGATCGCAGGTTTTGCAGGTGGTACAGCAGATGCGTTTACATTATTTGAACGATTCGAAGGCAAGCTAGAAAAACACGGTGGCCATCTCACTCGCTCGGCGGTAGAGCTGGCGAAAGATTGGCGTACAGATCGTATGCTAAGGCGTTTAGAAGCACTGCTTGCTGTTGCAGATGAAACTACTTCCTTAGTGATTTCTGGGAATGGTGATGTGATTGAACCTGAAGACTCGTTAATTGCTATTGGCTCCGGTGGTCCATACGCGCAAGCAGCTGCACGTGCGTTACTAGATCACAGCCAGTTAAGTGCGCGTGAAATTGTAGATAATGCATTGGGCATTGCTTCGAGTATATGTATCTACACTAATGACAATGTCGCTATTGAGGAACTTTAGTTTTTTAAAAGGAATTATGTATGTCTAGTATGACGCCGCGTGAAATAGTCGAAGAATTGAATCGACATATAGTTGGACAAGATGATGCCAAGCGAGCTGTGGCGATTGCTTTGCGTAATCGATGGCGCAGAATGCAATTGCCTGAATCGTTGCAAATGGAAGTAACACCTAAAAATATTTTAATGATTGGTCCTACTGGTGTGGGTAAAACGGAAATAGCCAGGCGTCTAGCTAAATTAGCCAATGCGCCTTTTATAAAAATTGAAGCGACAAAATTTACAGAAGTAGGTTATGTCGGTCGTGATGTGGAATCGATAATTCGCGACTTAACTGATAGTGCAATTAATTTAACGCGCGAAGTTGAAATGAAGAAAGTAAAGTTTCGTGCAGAAGAATCTGCAGAAGAACGTGTACTTGATGTATTTGTGCCGCCACCTAAGTCATCAAGTTTTGAGGCTAATGAAAATAGTAGTTCAGACTTTGCTAGTGAAACACGGCAAAAATTTAGAAAGAAATTGCGTGAAGGTGACTTAGACGACAAAGAAATTGAAATTGATATAAAAGCAAACCCTCTAGGTGTTGAAATCATGACGCCTCCTGGCATGGAAGACATGGCCAGTCAGCTACAAGGCATGTTTCAAAATATGGGCACGCAAAAAACCAATAAACGCAAAATGAAAGTTAAGGATGCATTTAAAGTATTGGTTGATGAGGAAGCGCAAAAGTTAATTAATGAAGATGATGTTAAATCACGTGCGCTAAGGCAGGTTGAACAAAATGGCATCGTATTCTTAGATGAAATAGACAAAGTTGCAAAGCGTGGTGAATACAGTGGCACAGATGTTTCTCGAGAAGGAGTGCAGCGTGATTTATTGCCGCTAGTTGAAGGTTGTACGGTATCAACAAAACATGGCGTGGTAAAAACTGATCATATCCTCTTCATTGCCTCCGGCGCTTTCCACTTATCAAAGCCAACAGACCTGATTCCAGAGCTGCAGGGTCGTCTGCCAATTAGAGTAGAATTAAACGCGTTGAAAGTAGAAGATTTTGTTAGCATCTTAGTGGAGCCTAAAGCATCTTTAACTGAGCAATATGTTGAGTTGATGGCAACCGAGGGAGTGACACTTGAGTTTGCAAAGGATGGAATACAAAGCATCGCTCAAACTGCCTATGATGTTAATGAACGAACTGAAAATATTGGTGCGCGTCGATTGCATACAATTATGGAGCGATTGTTAGAAACATTGTCTTTTGAAGCACCAGATAAAAGTGGTGAGAAGATTGTCATCGATAAACAGTATGTTGATGATAATGTCTCTGAATTAAGTAAAGACGAAGATTTAAGCCGCTATATTTTGTAGTGTGTTAACAGTTGATAAGTAAATATAACAAGGCAGGGAATTAAGCATGGCTAAAGTTGTTCCGACAGAAATACAATTACATCAGAAGTCTAGAATACTAGAAGTTGCTTTTGATGATGGTTCGCGATACGAGTTCAGCTGCGAATTTCTACGTGTGTATTCTCCATCAGCAGAAGTCACAGGCCATGGGCCGGGCACAGAAGTGCTGCAGTTGGGTAAAGAGGACGTCAATATTAGTGCAATAGAGCCCGTGGGAAATTATGCGGTAAGGCTAGTATTTGATGATAATCATGACTCAGGCTTATATAGCTGGGAGCACTTGCATGATTTAGGTGTTAATAAAGATGAGAAATGGCAGAACTATTTAGATCGATTAGAAGCTGCAGGACATAAGCGAAATACTCACTAAAACTTACCTATGAGCGAGCAAGAGAAAACTCACTTCGGTTACACCGATGTAAGTCCGACGGAAAAGACTCAGCGTGTTCGACAGGTATTCGAATCTGTTGCAGATAATTACGATGTGATGAACGATTTGATGTCCATGGGCTTGCATCGTTTATGGAAAAAGTTTGCATTACACATTGCCGCGGTCAGGCCTAAACAAAAAATATT
>CALJEX010000025.1 GCA_938074525.1 uncultured Gammaproteobacteria bacterium | reverse complement strand
ACCTGTGGCCAATTAATATTGGTTACACTTAGCAAGTCAGATCACACTTAAATATCGATTGGTCGACAATTATATATAAATATGGGATTCGGGAGGAAATTTTGACAACTGTTTTGGTAACCGGTGGGGCGGGGTTTATCGGCTCACATACTGTCGACCTGCTTTTGCAGCAAAATTTCTCAGTCCGAGTACTGGATAACTTCTCAAACGGGTCAAGAAATCAAAGTTAACACGATTCCGGTTGACCCACGCTCAATGTTTCGTGGTAATTATGCGCGCCTAAGATACAAAATATCAGAAGCTGCTATTGAACATCCAGGTAAAGAATTGCGTAATGGTGAAGTGGTCTACGTTAGCTTGTATCAATCAGAGAGTGGATTATATGAACTATCTGGGACATCGTTAAATAAGCCGCAAGCAGGTGTTTTTCTGCGTGGACGAATTCAAACTCACCGATATGATTCCAATCAAAATGTATATAGAGTTAAATATGGGATTGAAGCCTTCTTTGCCCCTAAAGAAAAAGCACTGGCATTAGAAAAAGATCTAAGAGATGGCGGTATCGCTGTGTTAATGGTATCTAGCAGTGGTAAAGCACGTTTGAAAGATGTCATCGGGGGTGAGCAATCATCTGAATAGCGAGGTCATTCTCGTGCAGGTGAGAATCCGGACTATGCAGATATTTAGACAATGAATGGGAGTGGCTGGTTACTGCTAGATTCTCATTGTTATCGGAATGAGATGAATTTGTAACGTTAATGACGAAGGTTATGGTTGTCACAGAGGTAGCGAGAATGAAAAAGTTGAGTGATTGAGATTTTGCAAGACGAAGTAATTATTAAGTCAGTTCAACATTGGGTAGAGCAGTTTATTGTGGCGTTAAACCTATGCCCCTTTGCTAAGCGCGAGATAGCCAAAAGTCGTGTTCGTTATGTGATGACTAAAGCTGTCAATGAAGAACAATTACTGGGTGCGCTAGAGGCGGAATTAGAATTTCTGATTGAGTCCAGTTCTGTCGAAACTACTTTGTTGATTCATCCTGATATGTTGCATGATTTCCATGGCTATAACCAATTCCTTGATCTTGCAGAAGGTTTGTTATGCGAGATGCAATTAGATAGTGTCTTTCAGATAGCTAGTTTTCATCCACGCTATCAGTTTGGCGGAACCGAGCCAGATGATGCTGAAAATTATACTAATCGATCACCCTACCCAATTTTACACATACTTCGTGAAGATAGTCTTGAAAAAGCCATTGCTGACTATGGTGATGTGGATCAAATTCCTGTTAATAATGTCGCGTTAATGAATGAACTGGGAAAAGAAAAGTTAAGTGGGATACTTGAAAATTGTTTCGCTGATGCTAAGGTTAAAAATTAATGAAATTTTCAGTTGCAGGATGTTTTATAAAGATGCAGCATGAAAAAAAGTATTAAAGCAGCATTATTGTCTGCATTAGTCATTCCTGGTGCAGGTCATTTATATTTAAATAGACGTATCATAGGTTTTGTTCTTATTAGTGCTGCGATTGCGTTGCTGTATTTTATTGTATCGATTGCAATGGAACGTGCGCTTCTAATCGTTGAAAAAATCCAGAATGGCGAAGTGTCATTAGATAATCAATCGATCATGGCTTTGGTGTCTCAGCAATCAGCTAGTGCAGATACGGGATTGTTAAATTTTGTCTGGCCAGCTTTTATATTATTATGGCTGATAGGGCTTGTTGATTCCTATAGAATAGGTTGTGCGCAAGATACAACTTCAGCAGCACGCTAATATGCTATACCAATAATTTTTCATTCGTTTTGTATGTCATGAAATTCATTTTCGTTTTCGCATTGGTTATTTTCTCTATCAATGCACAAGCTTCATGTGTGATTCTCCTGCATGGGCTTGCAAGAACTAATGGTTCAATGGAAAAGCTAGAGAAATCATTGTTAGAAGAAAACTATCAAGTAGTGAATTTTGGGTACCCATCTAGAGATGAAACTGTTGAAGTATTAGCAGCGCAAGTGATTGGCTCAGCCTTGATGCAATGCAAGCCTGAGCAAAAAGTAAACTTTGTGACACATTCGCTAGGTGGCATATTGCTGCGTCAATATTTGTCTCAGCAAGATATTCCCAATCTCTATCGCGTCGTCATGTTAGGTCCACCGAATCAAGGCAGCGAAGTAGTCGATAAAATGGGTGATGTTCCCGGATTCAACTTCATTAACGGAAAGGCCGGTATGCAATTGGGTACAGAGTCATCAAGTATCCCTAATACTCTAGGTGAAGCAGAGTTTAATGTCGGTATTATCGCTGGTACAAAAAGCGTCAACTTGATTTTATCGTATCTGATTCCTGGTCAAGACGATGGTAAAGTATCAGTTGAAAGCACCAAGTTAAAAGGGATGAGTGATCATATTGTCATGCCGGTCACTCATACTTTTATGATGACGAATAAAAAAGTTATTGCACAGACAATATATTATTTACGAAACGGAAAATTTAAAAAGGAATAATCTTATTAAGACTTTATGGATTGTTGTTTATTTTGTGGTATTAATTTGGTCGGGTATCAATCCTAAAGACCAGCTCACTTGGCTTCTTGAAGTTATGCCAGCAATCATCGGTGCAATTTTATTGCTTGCGACATACAATTCTTTTCGTTTAACACCCATATTGTATTTCTTTATATTGCTGCATTGCATCGTATTAATGGTGGGTAGTCACTATACTTATGCGGAAGTGCCGCTATTTGACTGGATACAACAAGCACTTGATATGGGGAGAAATAATTACGATAAACTTGGTCACTTTATGCAGGGGTTTGTGCCAGCTTTATTGGCAAGAGAAATTTTAATCAGAAAGAATGTGGTTAATGGTGCAATATGGCTGAATGTATTTATTTTATCAGTATGCCTAGCGTTTAGTGCATTCTATGAGCTAATAGAATGGTGGGTAGCGTTGGCCGCCGGTGGCGATGCTGAAGCATTCCTTGGCACCCAAGGTTATGTATGGGATACACAATCCGACATGATGTTTGCATTAATAGGGGCTATCGCTTGTTTGTTGTTGCTGTCCAGGCGCCACAACTATCAAATACAAGACATCACATTGATAGGCTAAAATCAAACCGATAATAAATTATGAATGATTTGCCTATCTGTCCAAATCGTCCAGGTTTTTTTCATCGAGTTTGTTTTTGAGGTTTTCTTCAGCTTCTAGCCATACATTTTCTTTTTCCCACTTAGTGTGAAGATAGAGTGTTTCTACTTTCTTTCTTGCCCAGGGCGTTTTACGAAGAAATTTTAACGATGAGGAAATGCTGGGATCATGGGTGAAGCATTTAATCTTTATTTTCAGCCCTAATTCTTCCCAACCATATCGTTCTTTAAGTAGGGTGACAATTTTTTCTAAGGTGACTCCGTGTAATGGGTCTTTAGAGGTATGTGTCATTTTGACTGGTTGTAAGGGTTCGGTTTTGGGGCTTTGGGAGCATCAGCAACCTTTGACTCAGCTCTTTTGACACGTATTTTGCTACCTTGTATATCTTTTCCATTTAGATTTTTGCATGCGGCTTTTGCCTCGCCAGGCTTAGGCATTTCAATAAAGCCAAAGCCTTTTGAGTCGCCTGTTTGCTTGTCTAACACAATATTGCAAGATTGGATGGTGCCATATGCTTCAAATAGCGAACGTAGTTGTGCTTCAGCGACGCTACGATCAATATTGCGTATAAGTAATTTCATAATAATTTGTATAAAGTAATAGCTAAGTTGTGTTTGCTGTTGCTGGCTTTGAGTTTACATGACTTGGAATTTTGCGGTAACCATTAATAACTGTTTTATCTATCTAAGCTTGGGTCCGCTTACAGTCAGAAGTGGTTATTTGTACTTGAGTGAATTAGCCACAAGATCAAGCGCGCGATAGGGCTAAGAATTGGTCTCGACTAGTTAATCAAACTTATGCTTAATTCCATCAAGATGATGGCGCTTTAACAGTATGTTTTCTACCATGCTTCCCAGTAATTTAAGCATCTGTTTATTGATGTCAGTAAATTCTCTTGAGACATTATCAATGATGCAGAGTGTCCCAATATTCATGCCGCAATCAGTTTTAAGCACATAGCTGATGTACGAACGAATCCAAGGAGACTCGACTACCAATGGATTATCAAAAAAACGAATATCTTTTTTAGAATCTGTAATTTCAAAAACACGATCAGAGACAACACCATTACTAATATCGCAAATAGCGTGTCCGCAAAAAGAGATATCTCGTGAGGTCCCTGTAGTATTAATCCCATGGGAGGCTATAAACCATTGATGGTCTTCATCAATTAAAGTGATGAGGCCGATAGGAGCTTTTAATGTATGAGCAGCAAACTCAACTATATAATCTAATCTTGCATCAGGTGACGCACTTGTTAGATTAAGTGCATGTAGTGCCTGCAAGCGTAACTTTTCATCTTTGAGAGCTGGTGCGGGTATCATTGTACTATTACAGTGATAGATTGAAGAGAAATCGCAAGCGCTTGCTTTTCTGTTCCAATATTACTGTATATATTATTTTGAAGAGTCACTTGTCCCCCATGCGAGTATTTGGCGATTAGAGGAGCTAAATATAGAGCACCAATTAAAGTGGATTTAATTTAAGAGATAATATTAATTGTATAAAAACGATACTATATTGCTTGCTTTCACGCATGTAAATATGCAAAATATGCAAAACTAATTTGCAAAAATGCAAACATGATTGATTGGAGCGATGTACCATACTTTTTAGCTGTCGCGGAATCTGGAACACTCGCAGGTGCTGCTAGTAAGCTTTCAGTGAATCATTCCACGGTTTATCGTCGTATAAATATTCTTGAAGAAAAGGTAGGCGCGCGCCTATTTGACAGGAATCAAGAAGGGTATTCTTTAACAGAAACGGGTGCATCCATAATGAAATATGCACGCGATGCGGAAAATTCAATTCATTCTTTTTCGCGCACTGTTGCAGGTAAAGACCATCAATTATCAGGAAGAATATCGATAACAGCTCCTTCTTCGTTACTCGCTACAGATTATTTAGTGCCCTGTGTTTCACAATTCTGTAAAAAACACCCTGACATCAGGATAGACATAATAGTTAGTGATGAAGTGCAAGATCTTACCAGAGGGGACGCAGATTTAGCATTGCGTGTTACTCGTCATCCACCAGAGTCTTTGATAGGCCGTAAAATTTGCCAAATCACTTGGGATGTCTACGCTAGTAAAAGTTACATACAAAAATTTGGGCAACCTAAATCGATGGGAGATTTAGAGAATCATAAACTGATTGGGTCAAATGGCTCATTTCAACATGTACCTGTATATAATTATTTTAATGAATTATATCTACGAGAAAATTTTGTCTGCAGTGCGAGTGATTTATTTACAATTTCAGCATTATCTTCGCATGGAATGGGGGTAGTAGTTCTGCCATCGAATTTTAAGAACCACAAACTAATTAAATTATTTAAAGTTACTCCGAGTTTCGATGAACAGCTGTGGATATTAGTTCACCCAGATTTACGTCACTCTGCACGCATAAGTGCGTTATGTAATTTTTTGCATGATTATCTAGTCAAGCAGGATTTTCGAGATATAAAAAATTAGCCTGTGTTTTTTTGGGTGACTGCTTTCGATCCATAGCGGACATTTAAATTCTATTTAGTCTGTCTCCTACAAAATTTCTACTCAAATGATTTCACAAGTGTGACTGATGCGGCGCCAAGTCCAAATAACAGTGCTAGCCAAATCAACAGTCCACCAATTAAAGGAACAAACCCCACTATCACCAACGTGATGACACCTGCTGCTAAAAGAAGTAAACGTTGAACGGTTTTTTTTGGTTCACTACTTTTATTCAATATCCAATCTGAAATGCCTAGTGTCGCAATAGTAATACCTAGAACAAGTAAAAACGGTAGTAGTAAAAGTGTGGATACTCCGATCGGAATACCAATTAGAATAATCATTGCTACGGTAGCGAAAATTGGAATACTAACAAATACAACCAAGCCCCATAAAATGCTTTGGCCGGGATGGGTGCGAAACAATGAAATACTTTGTTCAACGAAACTACGTGCAAACACTATTAACATTAGGCCAAGCAAAAAAATACTTGCTGACAATAGTAATAAGAATCTCCCACTATCGGAATCGTTTTCGTAATCTTTGAAGAATTTTGAATCTTCCAAGCCTAATTGCGTTAGTTTTCCAGTAATCTTCGCATTTGGTGAGATTATTGCTTCTTCACTTGATCGAATAGTGAGACTTCCTTCAATTAGTGCTGATTCGTCAAGCTGTATCTTGTGACCTTCAATTAGTACGGGGCCTGAAGCTTGACCGGAAAATACAATTTCATCTGCATATAGATTTAGACTGCCGTTTGCGGTTCCGTCAAACTTTATCAATGCTGCAGCCAGTGAAGAGTTATCTGGTAGCTTGGCATTGCCAGAAATTTCAATTGATGCCGCAACAGCATTTAAAACTTCTCCTACTTGTGCGTTTATTTTTATATCAGCTGCTGCAATTCGAGCTTTACCTATTATCTTTCCTTTAACACTGACCTGTGAACCTGCTGCATACAAGTCACCATCGGTTTCACTATCAATATCTACCAAAGCACCAGCTACCCATACATTTTCTTTGGCTTTGCCTTCAATAGTGACTCGAGCGCCAGCGGCATAAATATTATTTGCATCTTCAGATGAGATTCTGACTTTTGCACCCGCAGCTTTAATATCATTTTCTGAGTTTGAGGCAATAGCTGATGTAAACAAACCCACTGATATAATTTGGATTATCAATATGATTAAAATCAGTTTATGCTTAATCATCTTTTTCTCTCAATAATAAATTTATAATTCGATATAAATTAAGCAATAAAACCACGTATAACAAATTGACATGGATCAATTATTTCTAATCGTTGATGGGGAAATTGTTGAAGGATGAGATATTCTATCGATTAATAATATCTGAGCTAGTCAGAACAATTAAGTAAGTGAATGATCAAGATAGAGGAGCTATTGGAATACTCGTGAAACAAAAAATTTGTTCGTACCATCAAGATGATGAGTCTGATTGGGTGGCTGAGCTAGAATGTGGTCATTATCAACATGTGCGCCACAATCCTCCTTGGGTGAACCGCCCATGGGTCATCACCGAACAAGGTCGGCAGTCAAAACTTGGATTCGAGCTTGAGTGTAAAAAATGTGATGAAGCTGCACCCAAGGATGTAGTGAATGAGATCCAATAACTAGGTTTTTATAGCATTAAATTTCTAGAGGGCTCAAAGTGATTTACTGCGTATTCTTTTAGCCAGTTTATATTCAATTCAACTTCGCTAGTTATAGACTTGGCTTTCTCATATGCGGATATAAATTCGCTATCATTATTTTTTAGCCACTGGTCAACTTGTGTAAGTACGGCGGTGGATTCTCTGCGAAATATTTCTTCAAATACTGCGTCAGTGATTAATGCGATTTTTTGCTTGCTAGTGATATTGTTTGTATGTGCATAGGCTTCGCAAATACCTAGCATTGAGGCGGTAATGTACTTGCTGTCATGTAGTGTTGTCGGCACTGTTCCTAGTTCATCCTTTAAAGGATCAAAGCAGCCTGACATGGCGCGTTGTAAAGTTCGTTTACATTTGCTTGACTTGAATCCGAACATAATATTTATTTTTTCTGGATAATCTAACGAGTTATTGAAAATCAGACCAAGGTATTGTCAATTTTGTGTTTGACTATGGCACACTGTGGTAAGAATTATATCTTACTACAAAGCTTTTTTATGGCGCTAATAGAACCGATAATTTTTACCGATATGGACGGTTCATTATTGGATCATGACACCTATAGTCATGTCGATGCTGATGAATTACTTGCCTGGTTGAGAAACAAACAAATACCGGTCATTCCTGTGACAAGTAAAACGCGTGCCGAAGTATTAGTATTACGCGAGCAGTTAAATAATCACCACCCATTTATCGTTGAGAATGGAGCTGCAATATTCTCTCCTGTGGATTACTTTAAACATGGTATTCGGGACATTGTTGAACATGATGGTTATCAGCTTAAGGAATTTGTTGCCTCTAGGGCTCATTGGCAGTCGATATTAGATAATGCTGGAACGCACCTTAATGAGGCGTTTATATCATTCGCGCAGGCGGGAATTGAAGGGGTGGTGGAGATGACAGGCCTGGCTATCAATGAAGCGCGACTTGCTTCGCAACGCGAGTTTGGTGAACCATTAAAATGGTTGGGCACGGAAGAGCAGTTTGATGCGTTCAGTCAATATGTTGTTACGCAGGGTGGTCAGTTATTGCACGGTGGAAGGTTTGTACATTTGTCAGGGTGTTGCGACAAGGGCTTGGCACTTCGCTGGTTGTTATCTGAATATCAACAGCATTATGTAGGTAAAAATATAGTAAGTATTGCGTTGGGCGATAGTCACAACGATACTGCAATGCTGGAAGCAGCAGATTATGCCATCGTTATTCGATCACCTGCACATGATTATCCGTCTCTTAACAATAATGCATATCAACATGTGTATAAAACTAAGCAACAGGGGCCGCGTGGTTGGGTAGAAGGTGTAACGCATGTGCTAAATCATCTAGGATATAAAGATTAAATTAATTTAACGGATTGAAGGTTTTATTATGGGCGATTTTCATCAAAGCGGTATTGTCACTACGCTGCATAACTTGACTAATAGAACAACTGAACAGCTTGAATCAGAGCTTGTTAGTTTTAGTCAACAGCGCCGTATGGGATTAATTCTTCCTTCGTTATATTCGGAACTACAAACTGAAGCACTGCCTCAAATTGTCGACACATTAAAAGAAGTGCCTTATTTGAATCAAATTGTCATTGGTTTAGATAGGGCGGACGAAGCAGAATACCGGCATGCGCTTGAATTTTTCTCAGTACTTCCACAAAATCATCGCGTGTTGTGGAATGATGGTCCACGCTTAAGAGGATTACATGAAGAGTTGGCAGCACGTGATTTAGCGCCAACTGAATTAGGCAAAGGAAGAAATGTTTGGTATTGCATGGGATATATTCTTGCTTCGGGTCAGACTGATTCTGTAGCATTACATGACTGTGATATTTTAACTTACAAACGTAATTTGCTAGCGCGATTGATTTATCCTGTGGCTAATCCACGTTTTAACTACGAGTTTTGTAAGGGCTACTACGCACGCTTTGCTGATGGAAAAATTAATGGGCGTGTTAGTCGCTTATTCGTCACGCCTTTATTGCGCGCACTTAAAAAAGTGGTTGGGCATAATGATTATCTGGAATTCATGGATAGTTTTAGATACCCATTGGCTGGCGAGTTTTCATTTAGAACAGACGTATTAAATGATTTGCGTATTCCTAGTGATTGGGGTTTGGAAATAGGTGTATTGTCTGAGATGCATCGTAACTATGCGCATAACCGACTTTGCCAGGTAGACATAGCGGAAACTTATGACCATAAGCATCAAGACTTATCGCTTGAGGATAAACAAAAAGGTTTGTCGAAAATGTCTATGGATATTGCTAAAGCATTATTTAGAAAAATGGCAACCCAAGGTGTAGTGTTCTCGAATGAAACTTTCCGCACATTAAAAGCAACTTATTTGCGTATCGCGCTAGACTTTGTTGAGACTTATCATAACGATGCTAGCTTTAATGGTTTGGATCATGATATCCATCTGGAAGAGCTGGCGGTAGAAGCGTTTTCTGAAAATCTAGTTAATGCAGGACAGAAGTTTTTAGACAACCCAATGGAAACACCTTTTATTCCTAGTTGGAACCGTATTGCCAGCGCTATGCCTGATGTGTTTTCTCGCTTGAGAGAAGCGGTCGAAGAAGATAATAAAGAATTTTCAAAATAAGCAATCATGAGTGACTTATTGCAAGCGCTGTTACAGCGCGTGACGCTGCATGTCGAGGCAATTTATGCCGATGTTGATATTGTTATCGATTATCAGCAGTTAGCAAAACAATTAGTACAAGCGGCTCAATTAGATGCTGTGCAGGCTGTGCCAATGAATCAATTAGATTATTGGGATCAGTCTGATATTGGCATGATTACTTATGCGGACACAGTGCGTAAAAAAGATGTTGCACCATTGCAAGTGCTGCACACATTTCTTGATGAGTACTGTCACGACATTGTTAATATTGTGCACATACTGCCATTCTTTCCGTTCAGCTCGGATGATGGTTTTGCAGTGATCGATTATCTCGAGGTAAATGAGCCTAATGGTAATTGGGGTGATATTAGAGAGTTGGCTAAGCATTATCATTTAATGTCTGATTTAGTGATTAATCATTGTTCTTGTAGTAGTCAATGGTTTGAAAACTTCAAAAACAACCAACACCCAGGTAAAGATTACTTTTTTACCGCATCACCAGATGATGATTTATCTGAAGTGGTTCGCCCGCGTACTAGTGATCTGCTTAGAGAAGTGGACACTAAAGATGGAACCAAACATGTGTGGTGTACGTTTAGTCATGATCAAGCTGATTTGGATTTCTCTAATCCACAGGTACTAATAGAGTTCGTTAAAATTATTCGTTTCTATTTGGACCAGGGCGTGCGTATTTTCCGTTTTGATGCAGTAGCGTTCTTATGGAAAATAGTGGGGACTAGTTGTTTGAACTTAGATCAAACTCATGAAATTGTTCGTTTACTGCGGACTTTGATTGAGCGCATTCGCTCCGATGCAATAATTATTACCGAAACTAATATTCCTAATAGAGAGAACCTGTCATATTTTGGCAATGCTAATGAAGCGCATTGTGTTTATAACTTTTCATTACCACCATTACTGCTCAATACATTGTTAACCGGGGATTGTCATTACCTGAAGCAGTGGATGATGAGCATGCCACCTGCACAACATGGTACGGCTTACTTTAATTTTATTGCTTCACATGATGGTATTGGCTTGAGGCCGGCAGAAGGCTTAATGAGTGAAGATGAAATAAGTGAGATTATAAAAACAGTTGAGAAATTTGGAGGAAAAGTTTCTTGGCGTACTGGTGCTGATGGTGAAGAACATCCTTATGAGTTAAATATTGCTTTATTTGATGCGCTGCAGGGCACGGTCAACGGTAAAGATGAATTGGGTGAAGATCGATTTGTTTGCGCCCATGCAATTATGCTGGCGCTAGAAGGTATTCCAGCATTTTATATTCATAGTCTGCTGGCGACAGGTAATGATTACGGTCGATTAGAAAAAACTAAACGCAATCGTACTATTAATCGGCATCGCTGGCAGTTAGAAGAGATTGAGCAGGTGCTGAGCGATTCAACGACGCAACATGCGCGTGTATATAAACGTATGAAGCAGTTGATTAGTATCAGGCGGGAGCAAGCAGCATTTCATCCCAACGCCACTCAATTTACTTTGCATCTTGGTAATCAAGTGTTTGGGTTCTGGCGACAAAGTATGGATAGGCGTCAAAGTATATTTTGTATAAGCAATATTTCAGCGGATACGTTGTCACTATCACTATCTGATATTAATTTAATCAGCACAGAAAATTGGTTTGATCTTATTAGTGGTGATGTATTGAATGATATTGATGGTTCGTTTGAACTGCAACCTTATCAAACTTGCTGGATAACGAATAAATAAAATTTAAAGTCGCTCATCATTCCCGCGCGACTGCCAAGGATGGCGGAAATATTAGAAATACAGGAGCAATTTCTAATGTAGGCAGGAATCCAGTAAATTTGAATATATAAATATCTACTAATTCACTATCATAACCAGTGGCGATAACACCGCCATCTTTAATGAAGGCAGAGGGTTCATCTTTTAATGATGAAGTTAATAATTCATCAAGTTCGCTGGGCAAATTAAGTTGCTGCTGCAATGAATGAATTCTACCTT
>CALJEX010000024.1 GCA_938074525.1 uncultured Gammaproteobacteria bacterium | reverse complement strand
TATCCATAGTGCCTTCTGCAAGGACTGATCCTTGGTGTAGCACGGTGACTCGTTTTGCAATAGATCTAACGAATTCCATATCATGTTCTACTACCACAACAGAATGTCGTTCTGCCAGCGACGTAAGTAATTCAGCAGTGCGCTCAGATTCTTGATGAGTCATTCCGGCGACAGGTTCATCCACTAGAAGTACTTGGGGGTTCTGAGTGATTAACATGCCAATTTCTAACCATTGTTTTTGTCCGTGCGATAATTCGCCTGCCATTCGATATTTTTCTGCTTCAAGACCGATGGTCTCTAATGAGTAATCGATTTTATTGCGTTGATTTTCGCTAAGCTTATAAAATAGGTTACTTAAAATATTACGATGACCTTCTAGGGCAAGTTGTAAATTTTCAAATACACTGTGATTCTCAAATACGGTAGGCTTTTGAAATTTTCGACCGATACCTAAATTGGCAATTTCGGCTTCATCTTTGGTGGTTAAATCTACATGGTCTCCAAAATAGACTTCGCCTTCATCAGGTTTGGTTTTGCCGGTGATGATATCCATCATGGTTGTTTTGCCAGCACCATTTGGTCCAATAATGCAGCGCAATTCGTTTTTATCTATATAAAGACTTAATTCATTTATCGCTTTGAATCCATCAAAACTAACGGATACATTATTCAAATATAATATAGATTCATTTTTTTCCATTTATGATTTCTCTATATTTGCTTGTGATTGTTTAATAGATTTGTTTTTTGTATTGCGAGTGCTTATTTGATTATAAAGACCAACCAAACCTTTAGGCATAAACACAGTCACGAAGACAAACATGCTGCCTAAGATAAATAGCCAGGCTTCGGGTGCCCATGCGGTAAAGAATGATTTTGCATAATTGACAACAAATGCGCCTAGTACCGCACCATATAAAGTACCGCGACCACCAATGGCTACCCATATCACAAGCTCAATCGAGCGTAGAGGGGCAAACTCACTTGGATTAATTATGCCGACTTGTGGAACATATAATGCGCCAGCCACACCTGCTAATAAAGCAGATACTACAAAGATAAATAATTTAATATGTTCGTCACGATAACCCATAAATCGCACACGACTTTCTGAATCTCGAATAGCCATGACTAGACTTCCAAGGCGTGATTGAGCAATGTATTTACATAGTGCATAGCCAGCTAGTAGTGCCATGGCAGAAGCAAAAAATAATGCACACCGTGTAGTGTTGTCTTGCAGATTGAAACCTAATATTTCTTTAAAGTCGGTTAATCCGTTATTACCACCAAATCCAAAATCATTCTGAAAGAAAGTTAGCATTAGTGCATAGGTCATCGCTTGCGTCATGATTGATAGATACACTCCAGTCACACGTGAGCGAAATGCTAACCAACCAAATACAAAGGCAAGCAATCCAGGTGCAACTAACATCATTAACAGTGCCATCGAGAAGTGATCAAAGCCAAACCAATACCAAGGCAATGAATCCCAATTTAAAAACACCATAAAGTCTGGTAGTAATGGATTACCGTATACGCCACGATCACCAATTTGACGCATTAAGTACATACCCATGGCATAGCCGCCTAATGCAAAGAAAGCGCCATGGCCTAAACTAAGTATGCCTAAGTAACCCCATACTAAATCAACTGATAAGGCTAATAATGCATAGCATAAATACTTGCCTAATAACGTCACCGTGTAAGTTGAGATATGTAGTACAGAGTCTACTGGCGTGAGCAAATTGAGTGCAGGAACAACGAATGCAAAAAATACAACAACTACAGTCAGCACTTTGCTGCCTGTGTCAGATAGTAGTAATCGTTGTATGAGAGATTTTTCCATAATGCTAGTTGTCTGCCGAGCGACCCTTCAAAGCAAACATGCCTCGTGGTCTTTTTTGAATGAATAAAATTATGATTACTAGGACGACAATTTTAGCGAGTACAGCACCAGTGAATGGCTCTAAATATTTATTAGCAATACCCAATGTCATTGCGCCAAATAGCGTGCCCCATAAATTTCCTACACCACCAAACACGACAACCATGAATGAATCAATAATATAGGCTTGGCCTAAGTTAGGGCCGACATTTGTTAACTGGCTAAGTGCGACACCAGCAATCCCGGCTATTCCTGAGCCTAAACCAAAAGTGAATGCGTCTACCCAGTCAGTTCTAATCCCCATGGCTTTAGCCATTGAACGGTTTTGTGTTACCGCCCTGACTTGTAATCCAAATTTTGATTTGTTGAGTAATAGCATTAATCCGGCTAGCACTATTAATGCAAATATAATGATATAGAGTCGGTTGTAAGTAAGTGATAAAGCGGGGTTAATCTCAAGTGAACCACTCATCCAATCTGGAGTAGAAACGGCGCGATTTTGTGGTGAGATTAGTGTGCGTACAGCCTGTTGTAAGATTAGGCTGATGCCGAAAGTGGCGAGCAGTGTTTCAAGCGGACGTCCATAGAGGAATCTTATGACGCCTCGCTCTATGCCTATGCCAACAAGTCCTGTAAATACAAAGGCGGTGGGTATAGAGATAAGTATTGAATATTCAATATGGTTTGGTAGTAATAGCTGGATTATGTAAGTGGTGTAGGCGCCCAACATTAGCATCTCACCATGTGCCATGTTGATCACTCCCATGACGCCAAAGGTAATTGCTAAGCCGACCGCAATGAGTAGTAACACGGAACCTAAGCTGATGCCGAAAAATATATTCTCTATCTGTTTGTAAATGCCAACACTAGATTCAATTTTTTTTAATGAAGCATCTATTGCATGGAGAAGTTCTTGAGATTTTGGTGTTTGCGTTTTGCTGGATAGTTTTTTTTCGAGATCTTTTAATGCAACTCTTACTTCAGGATAAAGCGAGTCAGATAAAGCTTTTATTGATTCAATCTTTTCTTCATGTATTGGAGAGTTTAGTTGATTGATTGATATCGCTGTTTGTAATGCGCTGATGACATGTTTGTTTTTTTCTACAGTGAGTCGTTGTTTTAATATGATAGATGTCTCGTCATCCATATTTTTAAACATTTCTACTGCGGCAGACTTCCTGACTGTAGCATCAGTGTCGGCTAAGCTTAATTGTGCAATCGATAGATTTAATGTGCGCCTTAGTTTGTTATTGATGCCTACTTTTTTAAGTTTCTTTTTAGCAATCTCACCCAGGGGCTCACCAGTACTAGCATTAGTAATGGTGGCTTTTTTGTTTTCAATATCTGCGATGACGACGAGCTTGTCATCTTTCTTGTAATAAACTTTTCCATCTAATAATTTAGATAAAATAGTGAGAGATCGTTGGTGTTCTGTTTGCCGTATTTTTTTTATAATAATAGCTTTCTGATCAAACTTTTTAGTCGTCAAGCTGGCGACTAACTCAGAAAAGCTCATCTCTGCATCATTATTAATTTCTTCTGCAAGAGAAAACCCTGTTAGCAAGGAAGAAAGTAATAGAATTAGAGTGAATTTTGACAGCATTTTAATTGTTATTATAAAAGGGCGCTCCATTATTAGAGCGCCCAATTATTAACGAGAGTAAGGCTTTAGCTAGCTACATACAAGTTAGTAATTTTGGCCTGAGCACTTTTTAGTCTCAGTGTTGTAGTTGCCACAGTTGATTGCTGGATCAGCCCAATCAGAAACGATTAATGCGCTCTCTGGTAGATAGTCAGTCCAGGCATCACCTTTAACTTCGCCGTCTGTAGACCAAACAATTTCAAATTGACCGTCATCTTGGATTTCACCAATTAGAACAGGCTTTGATAAGTGGTGGTTTGTATTCATCACCGCAGTTCCGCCAGTTAAGTTAGGAATTTCTAGTCCGTACATAGCTGGGCGAACTTTATCAACTTCTGTAGTGCCTGCTGTTGTCACTGCTTGTGCCCACATTTTGAAGCCAATGTATGTTGCTTCCATTGGGTCATTGGTTACGCGATCTTCGTTACCAATAAATGCTTGCCACGCTTCGATGAACTTATCATTCTCTTCGCTTTCAGCGTTTTGGAAATAATTCCATGCAGCAAGGTGTCCTACTAGTGGTGCGGTATCAATACCTGAAAGTTCTTCTTCACCAACAGAGAATGCAACTACTGGGATATCTTCTGCTGACATACCTTGGTTACCTAATTCTTTATAGAATGGTACGTTTGCATCTCCATTAATAGTAGAGACAACTGCTGTTTTCTTGCCAGCTGAACCAAATTGCTTGATATCAGAGACAATTGTTTGCCAATCAGAGTGACCGAAAGGCGTGTAATTGATCATGATGTCTTTTTCATCAACACCTTTCAGTTTTAAATATGCTTCTAAAATTTTGTTGGTAGTACGTGGGTATACGTAATCTGTTCCTGCTAGTACCCAACGTTCAACACCACCATCCATTAAATAATCAACGGCTGGAATTGCTTGTTGGTTTGGTGCAGCGCCTGTGTAGAATACATTTTTAGAGGATTCTTCACCTTCATATTGAACTGGATAGAATAATAGTCCGTTTAATTCTTCAACAACCGGTAGTACAGATTTTCTTGATACTGATGTCCAGCAACCGAAAATCACATCGACTTTATGAACTTCGATTAACTCACGCATTTTCTCAGCAAATAGTGGCCAATCAGATGCTGGGTCGACTACTACGGCTTCTAATTGTTTACCCAAAAGGCCGCCAGCTTTATTTTGTTCTTCAATCATCATTAACACAGTGTCTTTTAGTGTTGTCTCACTAATTGCCATGGTACCTGATAGGGAATGAAGCACGCCTACTTTAATAGTGTCTGAGAATGCGCTTGATGACCATGCAATCATCGCAACACATAACACTGACCACAAACTCAACTTTTTCATTTAATTCTCCAGTGGTTAATATTCGAAGTTCTAAAATCGGGCTTGCATTATGTTTAGCCACTTGGCTGCATTGTCATTGTGCGTAATGCCCTTAGTTAGGTCTCTTCACATTCTGTGCCACAAAAATTTTCGCATTATGAAAATATTGAGTTGTTAATGTAAGTTTATGAAATTTTAGGCAATATTAGTGAAGATATATCAATATCGGCTTTACGATTTAACGATAGGTATGTAACGGTTGAGACTTAACGCGCTCTATAGCGGAGCGGTATATTGATCTATTGCACTATAATGGTGCTAATAAGAAGATTCTGCGGAATGTACCTGCTTTAAATAAATGCTTTAAAAGCACATCTTGCTGGATTTAAGTGACGCTTAAACAGTTCGTACAAGTTAAATGGCTCGCATAAGATTGAGAGGGACATCTTAACTAATTGATAGTAAAAGGAATCTTATATTTAACCTGTACAAAAAGCCTTATTTATATGTTTATCGATCTTTGTACACATGTACAATTCATCACGTTCAAGGTTAGTATATGGAATATACATATACATATCGAGAGAGTGATTTCATGGAAACACAAATACGTAACGACGAATATAAGATTGGTGCAGTATCAAAAATAACGGGGATAGGTACAGAAACTCTACGTGCGTGGGAGCGTCGTTATCATGCAGTTGTGCCAAGTCGTTCTGAGTCTGGTGATCGTGTTTATAATAGTGAAGATTTAGCAAAATTGTTTTTATTAAAAAATCTATCTGATGCAGGTAATTCAATTGGCACCATCGCAAGGTTATCTACGCAAGAGCTTAAAAGTAAGTGGGAAAATAGCATACAGTTAAGCGAGTTAGGTTCGAACCAATTTAATACTCACGAGGGTCATGAGGTGACAAAAAGCCAAGCTTGCCGTGTGCTATTGCTTGGAGAAGATTTCCCTTTAAGGGTAATGGATGGGATGTCAGACTTTAATGGCATAGAACTGCTTGGCCATGTTGATTCTATCGAAGATTGGCAACAAACCAATCCAGACTCATTGGTGAATGTCGCGATTATAGAGCGGCCAACAATTAATAAAGCTACAAGGGAATATGTCTCTAAGCTATTAAAGGAAATGGGTGTTTGGCACGTTATTGTCTTATATGGATTCGGTTCACAAACAGAAATTAGTCAATTACAAAGTCCACAAGTAAGTGCTATTAGATCATCGATTGATGTGTATGAATTGGCTCGCTTGTGTATAGATCGCTCTGGCGGTGACTCAAAAAATCTGGTTGTTTCTAATGATTCAACAGTTTTTCATGAAGATTCCATCCCTACACGACGTTATAGTGCTAAGCAGTTAGGTAGCTTGGCAAGAATATCTTCCCCAATTCAATGTGAGTGCCCTAAACATTTGTCAGACTTGATTAAGAGCTTGGTTGCTTTTGAAATATATAGTGCTGAATGTGAGAATAAAAATGATCGTGATGCAGATTTACATGCATATCTCCATGCTACCTCTGCACAATCGCGTGCTATTCTTGAAGATGCGTTAGCTCATGTAATTAAGCATGAGAATATACAAATCTAAAATGTTATTTAATCGGATGAATTGCTACGCTGGTTTGGGTAGTTGATTTGATCAACAACTTCATTATGTTTTTTTACAAAAGCACTAAAAGTAACTGTTTGATTATTTGAGGTATCACAATTTCGTCTGCTTTTTGTCTCGCCTAAGCATTTCTTTTTACACCACATTTATAGTGTTTTACTTTGAATTGGCTGCCGCTCCATTTAGCCAATAGCTAATTACGCTCATCAGTTTTCATAATAACGTCAACATGTTGATTGATATGTTGCTCACCAATGGAGTCGTACATCGTTTTTAACCAAGAAACGGTGATAAAAATTATATAAATAATTGAATTAATAACATGGTGAGTAATATGCAATCGGAAAATGCAGCAGAATATGATGACGTACTTGAAGAGGCTCAAGTCAACCATCAAGACAGTATTGTTCGTGAAAAGTTGGATCAGAGAATTCGTCCGTACTTTTTAATTACAGGGTTTCTGTTCGCTTTTCTTTTGCTGGAAACATATCGTTGGTATATGAATGTCCCACCTATGCCGATTGTAGTGTTTGGATTATTCATTGCATCAGTTGTATTTGTTGCATATCAGCTTGCAGATTATAAAGATCATTTTCGTTTTTTACGTTTAGGTAAAAAAGGTGAGCCGTTATTGCAAGACGCGATTAAATCTCATAGCGATCAAACGGGAAGTACTGTATACAAAAATGTTGTGATGGGTAAGCAGAAGATTGATTATGTTATCGCTAATCAAGCAGGTGTGGTCCTTGTTAACGTTTGTGATTGGCGAACGCCTTCGAATGATGAGGCAATTATTAATTATGATGATGAGCAGATTTTGCTTAACGGTTATAGGCCTGATGCAAATCCTATAGAACCGCTTAAAAACGTTAAGCAATGGATTGAAAATAAGTTATATGCCAGTTTGGGGAAACCTATTGACGTGGAATGCTTGGTTGTATTTCCTGAGTGGTTTGTTAGATCAGCCAGCGAACATGTCGTTGTTCGAGTGATTAATCCACGCGAACTGAAAAAAGTGTTAGAAGAGCGAAGCGACGTATTATCTGATAATGATAAAACGTTGCTTAACTATCACATTGCTAAGCTTATTAATAAGAATAGAAATAGCTAAGTGTCCAAGAGACATATCAAGCACGAGTTATGAGTGCTCGTGCTTGAATGATTCGTGTTAGTTTATGGCTTCTTGATCAAAATCAACTTCCACTTCGATATCGCTTTGTAACCTAGATTGACAAGCTAATACCATACCGCTTTTCAATTGCTCGCCATCAAGTACGTAAGAAAAATCATTCAACGGTTTAATTTTCCCGCTTTTAATTGTAGCTCGACATGAACCACAGCTTCCTACGCGGCAATCATGTGGCCATTCAATCCCTGCGTTTAATGCAGCTTGTAATAGATTGATCCCACCTTTTACTTCAAAAGTTTTTCCGGTATTAACGATAGTTGCAGTGAAATCTTTCTTTTTTCCTAATCCAAACATGTGTAATCTCCAAGCTTTATTACTTCCAATGTATTGCCCTAAAGATTAGCAAGGGCGGTGTATGTTATGAATAAGTTTTCAATGGTATGAAACTTATCGGCGCTTTAACTACCAAATTACTTTGTAGAAATATTAAAAGGTAGGTAGGCAGGACACCATGCGGATACTCCAGTAAATGCCAACACAACCCCAATAACACCCCACCAAGATGAAAGTGCAAATCCGATTCCAATGATGAGTAAACCAACTAAGATTCTGACCATTCTCTCTGTATCGCCTACATTACATGTCATAATTAAATACCTTAAATTAAATAGTGTTATTTGCTGAGTTCATAGTGGCATAGTGAAAAACCGCTATATTGGATGCAAGTCTACACCCTATAAGAAACGGGACCTAGCTGGAATAGCATGTTCGTACAGGATAAGCTCAATACATAGTAAAGGGTGGCTCAATATTTGATCAACAGGAGTGCATATATGTCATTTTGTGTGAAATTGACCAAGAGATTGAATGAATTGTGAAAGATAATAGTGGCAATCTAGGTCTAGTAAGCATGAATACCAAAGAGCAGGGATTTGAATCTATGGTTCATGCCTATTCGAAAGACCTTTATCGGTACGGATACTGGCTGAGCAAAGATAGCGGAATAGCAGAAGACCTAGTGCAAGAGACATTCTTACGCGCTTGGCGAGCAATTGATTCTTTAAAAGATGCAAAAGCGGCAAAAAGCTGGCTTTTCACCATCTTGCGTCGTGAAAATGCGCGTCGATTCGAGAAAAAGAGCGCCCAAGCAGAATTGACGACACTCGATGATGAAATGGTAGAAGTATTTGCGACAGTCGATGACGATTTCGCCAATGTAGACAATATGGCTGTTCGAGCAGCATTACGCTAATTACCAGCATCTTATGCTGAGCCATTAGTGTTACAGGTGATTGGTGGTTATTCGTGTGATGAAATTGCAACCATTATTGATACCAAACCAGGTGCGGTGATGACACGAGTATTTAGAGCTAGACAGAAATTAAGAAAGTTATTAGAAGAGGATGAGACCAAGCAGGTCTCAATATAGATATGGATGATATGAATTGTTTAGCGGCAAGACGCATAATTACTACCGATATTACTGATAAAAGTAGTGCTTTTGTTCAGCATGTTGCTAGTTGCTCGACTTGTAAATCTTTTTACGAGAAGCAGCTTAAGTTTAATTCGGTATTAAAAAAGGCAGTTGATATGGATGTTCCAGAAGGCTTGGCCTCGCGAATTCTAGTTGAGCATAATCTCAATAAGAAAAAACAAAATGCTCAAAAATATCGTTGGAGTGCAATTGCGGCCAGTGTCATGTTGGTATTCGCTGTATCAATTGTTACTACATTTAATGCACCTCCGGCGATTGCTGGTGTGATTTTAGAGCATGCGCATGATGAGCTTTGGGTGTTAGAAGATAAGGGTCACGTTACTTTAGAAAGTCTAAATCAATTGTTAAAGCCTCACGGTGTGAAGGCGGACGATAATATTGGTTATGCGACTCATGCTGGCAATTGCATAATTCAAGGCAAAGTGGGTGTGCATATTGTCTTTGCTGGTGAAAATGCGCCAGTGACATTAATCGTTTTTCCAGAACCTTTAGATCATGAAGGAAATGTGCATATTAGTGATCACTTCTTCAAAGGTGTTTTGATGGGAACCAATCAAGGAACACTAGCAGTGTTGTCTGAAGATGAAGAGTCTTTGAAGAAATTTGAGGCTAGATTAAATACTTCTTTAATGACATTTATCTAATTCAATCTAGCATTTAACAAAAAGGCGCACCTGTTAACGGGTGCGCCTTTTTTTATAGCTTAACTATTTTGATAATGTTCCATTAAGATTTTAGCTACTTCTGGTCTTGCAAACTCCATTGGTAGATCTTCTCCTGCTGCTAACATTTCGCGTACTTTAGTGCCTGAAAGTAATACAAAGTCTTCTTTGCTGTGATCAGGTGCATCTCGCATCATCACGACTTTATCTAGTTTCTTAGAGTAAGCAGTATGGTCAGCATTGAATATTTCTATTTCTAATGCATCGTCAGGGACTTGATCATCAAAGATAGTTTGTGCATCAAAAGCACCGTAATAATCACCTACGCCAGCATGATCACGACCAATAATGAAGTGAGTGCAGCCACAATTTTGTCTGAATACCGCATGTAACACCGCTTCTCTTGGTCCAGCGTAAAGCATGTCGAAGCCATAACCAGTAATCATCACTGTGTTAGGTGGGAAATATAACTCAACCATTTTACGTATTGCTGCATCACGCACAGGAGCAGGAATGTCGCCTGGCTTTAATTGGCCCAACAACATATGGATGAGGACACCGTCGGCATTGGTAGATTCTTTTGCCATTTTGCACAACTCTTCATGTGCGCGGTGCATAGGATTTCGTGTTTGAAAAGCAACTGTTTTTTTCCAGCCACGTTCTTCAATTTCGGCGCGAATCTGTACGGCAGTTCGAAATGTGCCTGGAAACTCGGTTTCAAAGTAACTGTAATTCAAAACTTCAATAGGGCCGGACACCACGTAGTTGCCAAGAGAGGTGAAAGTAGCTACCCCAGGATGATCGACATCTTTAGTGGCATAGACTTTTTCAGTGATTAAATCTAACTCGTCTTGACTCAGTTCTTCTATGTCGTCAATCGTTTGAATAGCGATAACTGGATTACCGTCCACATTAGGGTCTAATAATGCAATCCTTTTGTGACCGCTGATCTTGGAGACGTCTTTACATAAATTTAACACAGGAGTTGGCCAAAAAAGACCGCTGCTAGTATGCATGTTGTTGGCAACAGAAATCGCATCCGCCTTATTCATATAGCCAGCGAGTGGAGTGAAGTATCCAGCACCCAGCATTACTGCATTGGCAGCGGTGGCAGAATTGACAAGTAATTTGGGTAACGTTTCTGCTTCTTTTAGTAATGATGCACGTTTCTCATCATTATCCACGTAAAGTGGGGTGAGTTTTGCAGCTCCATGCGGTTTAATCATCGCATACTCCTGTTGGTTAAATTTATGTCGTTATTATTATTTTCTATCTATATTTATAGATGGATCAAGCTTATTCAATAAACTTGGGGATAGTATCATTAACGCAATTGCAGGCAAACTTAACAAGCTTATTTACCGCATTCTGCAATCAGGCCAGCGGCTTCAAAATCAGCAGCTGAGCATGCTTGACCTTTGTCAGGTGTGTCGCGGGTCGCCACTTTAGTTAGCTTTTTGATATGTGCGTCGCCAGGCATTGGGGTTAAATGTTGATCAGATAGACTTATATTGGTCTTTTTCCATGAAATAGTGTGTGTGAAACCTTGCATTGTGTAATTGGATCGCAATCTTTATCGAAAGCAATTTGAAGTCTAAAGAATGTCACACCATCTTATCGTTGCATGCTTTTCATTTCGTCACCGTCAATGGAGTTAATTTTAATTCATGTCCTTTAGTAATGAATAGCTACTTGAATAATTTTCTGTGTTTGTTCAAATGTTAGTGATTGAACTATTTTTTATCTCTTTATGAAGTAATTTAGTTGTTCGATCGAAATAATACTTTGGTTGAGTGTTAATAAATAACTCACTATCTATTAGTTAGATACAAATATTTTTAGTATTTCGCATGAATAATTATTATTTGTGAAATGTTCTATCTATCTAAAATCTAAATAGAAACTGTTAATCCGATCACATTGCATCTTGAGCGGCTATGCTAATCTAATTTTGTAATTAAACGTAGTGATAGCAGGGGATTTTTTATGTTGTTAACAAGTGCGGTCATCGTTGCTTGGTTTGCAGGGTTGCTAGTGATGTTCAGTGGATTTGAACGTTCTCAAGAACTGAAGTCAGGAGCGTTAATTGTTGATCATCAAAAACGTAATAAGTTAACATTTGGCTTGGGTATCTACTTAGTAATTAGTTTAGGGTTACTCGTAGTGTTTCTCACTCACGCATAATATAAACCATCATCTAACATTTCTTCTATATCCCTCACAAAATCTCAGCTAGCCACAAAGCGTAAAGCGCTTCCATTACTGCACCAACGTTCTCCACTTGGTAACGGCCCATCCATAAATAAATGCCCGTGGTGACCACCACAGCGTGCACATTTATAAGCTCTTTGTGGAGGGATCGCAGACAAGTCTGTATAAGTCTCTAAATGTCCGAGAATATGTTGTTTGAAACTAGGCCAACCAGTGTGACTTTCATATTTCATCTCTGAAGTGAATAAGTCTAAGTCGCAACCTCGGCATAGATAAACGCCTGCTCGCCATTCTTTGTTTAATGGACTTGATTGACGCACTTCTGTTTTGCCTTTTCTGAGGACGTAATAAGCATTCTCAGACAGTTTCTGTTTCCATTCATCATCACTTAACTCTAACTTTTGAATGTCACTTGCCGCTGTATATAATTGTTTACTCTTGCCCGATAGTATTTGTAGATAAACAAATCCTCCGAAGCCGAATAACGCGATTAAGAAATTTCTACGTGATTTAGATATGTTCATATGAGGTTAAAGTTTCAATACTATTAAGCATTAGATCGGGTAACTATAGTGTAATCTTACAAGTTAGATAGATTACTATAGTGATTAATATTTGTGCACAAGCAATTTATAATATGAGCAATACTCCAGCAGACGTTAAACAATACTTCATTAAGACTAATCGTACGCTGACGACTAGCTTGATAACGATTTTACTCGTGGTGTCAGCGGTATTTTGGTATACCAAGACAGTTACCCTAGAAAACTCTTCTTTCTGGATAGGGGCGGCTTTCATGCTGTTAGCAGTAGTATTTTATCAGTTGCCTCGCGTAAGCTTTTTAATCACTCGACGTCATTTCCAAAAAGAAGACCGCAGCGGTATAGAAATTCTAGATTCTGGCTGGAAGCCGTTTCGACAGTGGTTGGAATCTTGATTGTTAAAATCAACTAGCTAATATTCATTAGCTGACCGAATAGGCTTGTTTCTGGGAGGATTATCGGAATATCCACGGCCTAAATATGCATTTTATAGTAGCCTTGTTGGTATTCTGGGAAAGGGTAGAAATCGGCCAATTTAGATTCAATTAATGGAAACTTATATGCATTATCCACGTAGTCCACGCGAACCTCTCGACGGTGAAGTGATAATAAAACGTCCCGGTAAGCCTACTTTGAAGTCAAAGCAAGGGAACTTCAGTGATGGGGGCCTATTCGTGAAACTGCCTAGCCACGATTTACAGAAGGGACGTCGTGTAGAGGTCATCATGGTGCGAGAAAATGGTACTGTCCGCGATATGCAGAGAATGTCAGGCATTGTGATCAGGATTGACGAAGAGGGTGTTGCAATGGTTACTTATAAAGCAGACCAATTACGTCGAGGCGATGACGCTAGTCCTGTGAGTATTAGAGCGAATATGCCTGAAACCTCATAAACGGTTGATTTCGACCGATAACGTGTAAAGCAATTTTTCTCCTTCATATTATACTTAATTCCGTAGTTTCTCTCCTTCTGAAGCTGACCCGCAATAATTTATTATTGCGGGTTTTTTTATGCTCGCTGTATAGTCTCTGTATACCTGATAATAATCTTAAGCTTGTTCTTTGGACGCTCAGGTGATTGAATGTTGCCAATGAATTATTTCTCGATATAACAGGTCTTAATTTTTATGAAATCGTTGTTATTAGTTGCACATGGCAGCCGTCGTGCCGAATCAAATGCTGAAATAGCTGTTGTTGCTAAATCTCTCAGTGATAGAGTCCAAGGCAATTATGCTCAAACAGGCTATGCATTTTTAGAGTTAGCAGAACCTTCTATACCTGATGGCATTGATGCGCTTGTTAAAAATGGTGCGACTGAAGTGACCATACTTCCATACTTTCTGTCAGCAGGGCGTCACGTTCATGAAGATGTGCCTGAAATTGTTAATCTGAAACAGAAAGAACTGAGCGATGTAAAGATACACATCGCGCCATATATTGGTGAAGCAGCAGAAATGATAGATGTGTTAGTCGCTATTTCTGAAAGTGATAACAAATAGCATTCTATTGACTAGTCAGGCTATTTTTTTGAGTAATAATAATCGATACCTGATTTCGGTTTAGCCAATCGGATAGGTAAGTTACTGCCACTTTACTTATTTCGTCCTCTGGGTAATGTGATTGAAGCTGTTCGCATACATCACTTAATGACCCGCCTTTTAAGAAAGTCTGTATTGATTCTAGTTCGCTTATTTCAAGAGATCTAAATTCAGTGATTCTTTGTGCGTTTCTCCAAATAACCCATGTCGAATGATCGCATTTTTGCACTTCAGGTGGAGTGCGCTTTTGTTTGAGTGCTTGCCAGATTTCAACGCAATTATAATGATTTTCAAACAGCTGCATGCTTGGGTGAAAACGAATTTTAATGTCTGGCCAATCTTCAATCGATAATTTATTTAGATCTAACATGTTTGCAGTGGTGGAATCGCTAGCATCGAAAGCAAATAACAGTGTTTGCTCAAAACGTGCTAGCTCTTCTATCACAGGGTATTCATTAAATGGTGGGTTATCTTTTAGATAATTAGGCACATTGCTACAAAAGTCACGTAATGAGGTGTGATTTGAAGGGTAGGCGCTAATATAGCCTTGTACTAGCTGATCAAATAATTCATCACCAAGATAATAACTTAAGATTTCATGGTCGATATCGATAACCCCACGCAATCGAAGTGTGTATGCATTGCTATAAATATTCAGTCGAGTTTGTTTATCAATAGAGCCGCCATCAGCAATATAGCCGTCAACTTTTTGTTTTTTATGGACTAAGTAATTAATTAAATCTGACTGTAATACACGCAAGTCTAACATCGAGGCTCTTTTGCTTTAAGCAGAGTTTAAATCTAAGGTTCGCTGGGCAATATCACGCGCATGCTTCATTTCTGCATGTAAATCTTCAAATGGTGGGATGTTGTCATCCCGTTCAATTAAAGTGCTAATTAAGCCGAATTTCTTAACCGCGTCAGCATATAAATCCCATACCGCAGGGGGCACATCGTGATCATGTGTATCAATCATATAATCACCATAATCACTATGGCCGGCTAAATGAAATTGTTGAATATGTTCGGGCTTGATTGCATGTAAAAATGTTTGTGCAGAAAAACCATGGTTGCGAGAGCTGACATATATATTGTTAATGTCTAATAATATTTTGCAGCCAGAATGTTCCGCGATGGTATTAATAAAATCCCATTCTTCCATGTCTGACTGGTTGTAAGTGAGATAACTAGATACATTTTCAAGTACTAATGCTCTGCCTAATATTTCTTGTACCTGCTGAATCCGGTCAACGATATGTGTAATAACTTCATTGTTGTATGGTACGGGCAATAAATCATGACTGTTTAAACCTTCTGCGCCAGTCCAACATAAGTGATCAGACACCCATTCGGGCTGTATTTCTGAGGATAACATTTTTAGTTTTTTCAAATAATCCATATTTAATGGATCAGTGCCGGCGATCGACATCGATACACCATGCATAACAATAGGATAGTTTTCTCTTACCGCATGGAGAAAGTACTTAGGTTTGCCTCCTGCAACCATAAAGTTTTCAGAAATGACTTCAAGCCAGTCTACATCAGGTCGATTATCGACAACATGTTGATAATGATCAGTACGTAATCCTACGCCAAATCCTAGAAAATTATTATTCATTTTAATTCTTTTAAACTACGGGAAGCGATTAATGCTTCCCGTGACTTCACTGTGTTGCTACTGAATTAAGCGCCTACCTTGCCACCTACGTCACCACAAGATTTTTCTGTGGTGGCTACAAAGCCTTGACCTTTACATGATGCTTGGCCTGCGCATGAGTTTTCAGCAGTGCCACAATCATTGTGACCTTTACATGTGTTTACGCCATAGCAATGAACTAAGTCAGTTTTTGCAATTTCACCAACCCAGTCATCTTTAACAGTGCCGCCAATATCTCCACACGCTTTACTAGGTGTAGCAACAAAGCCACTTCCTTTACATGATGCTTGTCCACCGCATGAGTTGTCGGCAGTGCCACAATCGTTATGGCCTTTACATACATTAACGCCGTAGCAATAAACTAAGTCTGTAGTGTTAGCTGATGCTGATGTTACTTCTGCAGTATCTGTTGTGGTTTGACAACCACTGATGATGCCAGCCGCTGCTAGTGCTAGCGCTACACCGGTCATTTTTGGAGCAAGTTTTAGATTTTCCATGATTGGTTCCTTGTGTTAAATCTATATAAAGCGAAATTATTGAAATTAGGATAATGAACTATAGACAGCATTATTTAGGCTGAATCTTGGTGTTACTGACTACAAGACCTTGGATGTGTGGCGTTAATTACAAAATAATTTGATTTATTTTAGTAATTCTTTAGCAGTGATTGGTAGGTATGGAGTGTTGCGTGTCTTGTCATGAGTATGCATGCGATATTCAACAAAATCGCTGCATTCGTCGAAATGTAAAAATGGGTTACCGTTGATCTGTTCGCTTAGGTGTGATGTAGCTTCGCTGGCGTAGTTGTGACCAGGGTGGATAACGGTTTCAGGGTCCAGTTCTGTCTTCATTTTCTTTAAGGTGGAAAACATTTGCTCTGGATCCCCACCTTGCAAGTCACATCGCCCACATCCAAATACGAACAATGTGTCACCAGTAATAATGTCATTATCGAGTAAATAGCATGCAGATCCGGGAGTGTGTCCTGGGGTATGTAATACAGATATTTCAGTGTCGCCAATATGAAGCGTATCACCGCCATAGTGTAACGACGGTTTGCTCAAATTTGCATTCCAGAAGTTTGCTTCATCTTTTAATAAATGTAACTGTGGGTCTGAATGGTTGAGGATTTCTTCAACTCCATTGATATGATCATGGTGACTATGGGTGAGTAATACATCAGTAATAATGATATCTTTTGACTGTGCCTGTTGAATGATTTTTGCGACATCCCAAGCAGGATCGACAACAGCCGCCCGTTTGGTTTTAATATCAGTAATCAAGTAGACGAAATTTTCCATTGGTCCTAATTCCATCGAGGTAATTTCATATGTCTTATTCATTGCAGTACTCCAATATGTCGACTTGTAAGATGAATTTCTATGTATAGTTATATAATGTAAAAGATAGTGATTTAAAATACAAAGAAATGGTTGACGTAAAGAATAATGAAATTTCTCTACCAGATTATATCGATCATGGGCTGAGACTTTTGTCAGTGGGTTTGAATCCATCAATACCGTCTGTAAAGTTAGGTTTTTACTTTGCTAACCCTCGCAATCGGTTTTGGAAAGCATTTAACCAAGCAAGAGTGATTGGCGCGGAAGTCACTCCTACTAAAAATATTCATAAACAGTTGTTGGAGCAATATGGTATTGGTTTTACAGATGTGGCTAAGCGTGCAAGTTCAATGGGACATGAGCTGCGAGCGGCAGACTTTAAAACGGATGCGCCTAAGCTGCGGGAGAAAATAGAGCGTTATAAGCCTGAGTTAGTATGGTTTAACGGCAAAGTGGCTATGAATAAATTTATGTATTATTCATATGGTGTTAAGCATGATTGGCAATGGGGTTTCAATAATATTGATGATTTGATCTCAAAGGTATTTATTAGTCCTAATCCTAGTCCTGCGAATGCTGCTTATAGCCTTGATATGTTAGTGAGTTATTATAAAAAACTTAAATGCTGATGAACCTTCGACATAGTTTGATATCAAACTTACATATAATTTAAGGCTAGATACGCTTGAAGATATTTTTTCAATTAATATTTATTACGCTGATATTGCTATCGTTGTTTTTATCGTTATCCTCGTCAGGTCATACGGTACCTGTGGTGTGGAACGATAAACTAATTCATTGTATTAGTTATTTTTTGCTAATGATGATGCTGGATTTTTCCTGGAACTCTAGTAAACAACTGCTAATTAAATCAGTGATAATAATAATCTATAGTAGCTTGATCGAGTATGCGCAAGGCTATATTCCAGGAAGAGATACGTCATTGGCTGATATTGTTGCTAATGGATTAGGTGTGATGTTATTTGTTGCTTTCGTGCCAATACTGAAACGCATTAACGCTTATCAAATTTTAAAGCTTATATAATTTAACAAAAAAGAGTAAATGAAATGTACCGAATATTAAATTTATCGATTGTAGGTATTGTGATTGCCTCAATGTTATTCGCGCTTTATTACTTGGAGGCGATATTATTATTAGAGCCTTGTCCTCTTTGCATGGTAGATAGAGGTATCCTGGTGGCTATCGCGATAGTATGTTTTGTTGCTTTTGTGCATAACGCTAATGGAATAATGCGCTGGGTTTATACTAGTGTGGCCACATTATTGGGTCTGCTTGGTGTCGGTGTGGCAGCACGCCATATCTGGTTACAAGGACTACCGCCTGACCAGGTTCCTGAATGTGGTCCTGATTTAAGTTATATGTTGGATGTATTTCCATTGGGAGATGTCATAAAACGCATATTTACCGGGTCTGGTCAGTGTGCAGAAGTGAGTTGGACTTTCCTGGGGATGACAATTCCTCAGCAAACCTTATTATTGTTTATTGGTTTGATAATCCTCGTCATAGTCGCTCATATGCAATCAGGAAAACGCTAACGTTTGAACGATATTTGAATAAAACTTAGCGTTAAAATTTAATAATAGATATAATTTAACCTTGGTTTTAGCGCGTTTTAAAATTGATTGACTATGAGTACCAGTACATTGGAAGTAAAGCAAACTCATCCGCGTACAACGGCGGCAACTAAATTTGTCACCTTGAAAGGCGATTACGGCACAGGCGATTTCGTTATGCATCGCGGTGGAGTGCTCAAAGAAGTCGTGGTTGCCTATGAATCTTGGGGGACTTTATCCGTTAACCATGACAATGTTGTGTTGGTGTTTGGTGGGCTATCTCCCTCAGCTCATGCCTGTTCTTCCGAGCTAGATACCAGCAAAGGCTGGTGGGAGTATATGATTGGTCCGGATAAACCCATCGATACAAATAAATACTATGTAGTCTGTGTCAACACGTTAGGTAGTTGCTTTGGCTCTACAAGTCCTTCGTCTATTAATCCTGACACTGGCAAGGTATATGGTTTGGATTTTCCCGATCTTAGTATTGAAGATGTCGCCAAGTCAGCACATCACGCATTATTAGATTTGGGCATTGATCATTTGCATACAGTAGTTGGCAGCTCAATGGGAGGTATGTCAGCGTTGGCTTATGCGCTAATGTACTCACAAGAAGTTGATCACTTAATTTCTATTTCTGCCGCGACTCGCGCGTTACCATTTACTATCGCAGTGCGTTCTTTGCAACGTGAAATTATTCGTTGTGATCCAGCATTTAAAGATGGTTTATACGACCCTAATGAAGTGCCGGCTAATGGAATGGTATTGGCGCGTAAATTAGGCCTCATGTCTTATCGCGCTGCTGAAGAATGGCACCAACGCTTTAATCGCGCACGTGTCAGTGCAGATCGAAAATCAGAAGATCGTTTTGGTATTGAATTTGAGGTCGAATCTTATTTGGATTACAACGCGCATAAATTTGTAAAAACATTTGATGCAAATAGCTATTTGTATTTGTCTAGAGCAATGGATTTATTTGATGTTGCTGATCACGGTGGTTCAGTAAATGCCGGACTTGCAATGATTCAAACTAAAAGCGCATTAATTATCGGCGTAGAAACGGACATCTTATTTCCTGTACATCAACAGCAAGAAGTTGCAGATGGTATTCGTAAAACAGGTCGCCCAGTTCAATTTGCGCAACTTGATTCAATCAACGGTCACGACTCATTTTTAGTCGATGAAGCGCATTTCGCCCCAGTGATGCGAAAGTTTTTTGAGCAGAATGCTAACCCATAAAAAAAGTCTCATTGCTTAAGCAATGAGACTTTAAATAACTGGCTAGTAGTGATTAGCGCTTTTTGATATCCACATAATCTCTTGGCGCATAACCTGTGTAAAGCTGGCGAGGTCGGCCAATTCTAGCATCAGGATCACTCATCATTTCCATCCAGTGAGTTAACCAACCCACAGTACGTGATAATGCAAAGATCACTGTAAACATACTGACTGGAATTCCAATTGCTTGGAAGATAATGCCTGAATAGAAGTCCACGTTTGGATATAGTTTGCGTTTAATAAAGTATTCATCTTCAAGGGCAATTTTCTCAAGGTCCATGGCAATCTTGAGCAATGGCTTGTTTGGATTGTCGTCACCCAATTCATCAAGTAAGTCGTGGCAGATTTGACGAATAATTTTAGCGCGCGGATCATAGTTTTTGTAAACACGATGGCCGAATCCCATTAAACGGAAACGATCATCTTTATCTTTAGCGCGTGCAATGTAATGTGAGAGATCTTTACCTGAGGCGACGATCTCATTCAGCATAAGAATGACAGCTTCGTTTGCGCCGCCGTGTGCCGGTCCCCAAAGTGAACCAATACCTGCTGACAATGCAGCAAAAGGACTGGCTTCCGAGCTCCCTGACAGACGTACGGTAGAAGTAGAAGCGTTCTGCTCATGGTCAGCATGTAAAATTAGGATCAGATCCATTGCGCGCACCATGGTTGGTGAAGGCATATGCAAGCGACCCGGCATGCTATAGAGCATATGTAAGAAGTCACCCGTGTAATCCAATTCAAGGTTTGGATAGTTGAATGGCTGTCCTAGTGCGAATTTGTAACACCAACTAGCAAGCGTTGGCATTTTAGCTATCAAGCGGTGGGCAGCAATCTCTCTAGAAACAGGATCGTGCACATCAACTTCTTCATGATAGAAAGCCGCTAATGCACCCACAGAAGCAACCATCATGGCCATTGGGTGAGCATCATGTCGGAAACCTAAGAAGAAGCGTCTCATTTTCTCATCAAGTAATTTATGTTCTTTGATGGAATTAGTGTATTTAGTTAATTCTGCAGCTGAAGGTAGCTCTCCATAAAGTAGAAGAGAACAGACTTCGTCATAACTACTATTTTCAGCTAACTGTTCAATTGGGTAACCGCGGTACGCTAAACGTCCTTCGTCACCATCAATAAATGTGATCTTACTGTCGCAGCTTGCAGTGGACATGAATCCTGGGTCAAAAGTGAAATAACCAAGTTCTTTATAGAGGGATCTAATATCTATAGTGCCTGGACCGTCAGTACCTTCTAACACAGGCAATTCAACTTGTTTGCCGGTGGTGTTATCTGTAATGGTGACGGTTTTCTTTGATTGACTAGACATGTTTAGTCCTCCTGGATTCTAGTTCAGTGTCCGTTAATTTGAGGGTGCACTGATTGGTGGCCTGTGCAGAGTTTTTCGATAATCGACAGTACATTATAAATCTAATTAATAAATTGATATAACTAATTGATATTTAGTAGTTTGATCTTTCGAGGATTAATAAATAAGCAGTGATATCTTCAATTACCGAGCTATTTTACATGAGTCGGCAGTATAGAGGATATCTAAATCAATAAATGGCGTTAGCACACACATTTATTATCTAGCGAAGCTTAAAGTGGCTACAGATAAATGTCGCTATCTCCTTAGGTTCATTGATATCTAAGCAAACTACTTGTTCCACGTTAGGACATGATTCATCAGTCGCTAGTGCAATGATATTGGTATCTTCAAGACACATAATGGGATGCCCTAAACTAGGGCGATGTAATTCGATTTTTGGAAAGGATAACTTCTTGAATCCTTCTACTAAAATTAAATCGATGTTTTTGTGATCGATCTGATCGATAAGATCAGATAACGATAATTCAGCTTGGGTCTCATCTAATTCAGTCATTAATGCCCAGCGCCGAGATGAAGAAATCAGCATCTGTGCGGCGCCTGCATGACGCAGCTTATAGCTGTCTTTGCCTTCATGGTCGACATCAAAATTATGGTGGGCATGTTTAATCACAGCCAGGCGAACACCTTGCTGGCTAAGTATCGGGATTAATTTAGTTAATAATGTTGTCTTGCCTGTGCCGCTAAATGCACAAAAACCAATTAATGGAGTGGGGCAATTATGTAGGTTCATATTTAAGTGAATTGGGTTAATTATATTAATGCGCTGGCTGCTTGCAGATCTTCGGGCGTATTAATATTAGTAAACATTTCTAAGTGTGAAGAAAAATCGGCCTTAGCGAATTGATGCTTATCATACCAACGATCAATTTTACGCTCGCCAGCGCCAAGATAATGATTCAAATCGCTTAACAAATCTCGGTGGATAAGCGCGTATACCGGCTGTAATCTATTTCCGTCAAAGGCAACGCTAATGGGGCTGCTAGCTTGAATCGAGGCTTGCATGAGAATATCGGCATAATTATCGGGTAACACTGGACCATCACAGGGAACGGTCGCGATATAATCAGTTTTGCAATGCTTTAGTCCACTTGCCATGCCTGCCAGTGGGCCTTGAAAGTCCTCAAGTTCATCGCTAATCACCGGGTAGCCGTACTCTTTGTATGTGCTGATGTTACGATTAGCATTGATCAGTATCGAGTCTACTTGTGGGCTCAAAGCATCAATAATGTAGGCAATCATGGGGCGTCCTTCTAATACCACCAGACCTTTGTCGGTGCCCCCCATGCGGCGAGCGAGTCCGCCGGCGAGAATTAAACCAGTAATATTGTTGTGTGTTTTCATGTTGGATTAGCGCACTTCAAGGTAAAATACATTTCAATCAGATTATAAAGGTTTCAAACCTAACAAGGAGCATAAATACATGAGTGATGAACATAAAGTTGCAGACAAGCAAATGGAAATTGAAGCCGCGGTTTATAGACGGTTAGTCGAACACTTTCAATCTAAACCTGATGTGCAAAATATCGACTTAATGAATTTGGCGGATTTCTGCCGTAACTGTCTATCAAAGTGGTACGTAGCCGCTGCCAAAGATCATGGGCTTGAATTGGATTATGATCAAGCACGTGAGAAAGTCTATGGAATGCCATATTCAGAATGGAAAGATAAGTATCAAAAAGAAGCGACACCAGAACAACTAGCTGCATTTAACGCGAATAAAAAATAACTAGATTAATGTCTACTTCTAATGAGCTGACTGATGCGCAACTGCTGCAATTTAGTCGACAGATTATGTTGCCGCAAATTGATATTGAAGGTCAGCAAAAGTTAATCAATGCTAGCGTATTGGTGTTGGGTGCGGGCGGCTTAGGTTGTCCTGCACTTTTATATTTAGCAACGGCAGGCATTGGTGAAATTGTGATTGTTGATCCTGATATTGTTGATCAGTCCAATATGCAACGCCAGATCCTATATACAGTTGAAGATATTGGTCTTTATAAGGCTGATGTTGCCGAGCAGAAGCTACGCCAATTTGGTACCAATGTTCAAATCACGACACTAGCAAAAATACCAAACGAGCAACAATTACTAACACTGGTGACTAATGCCGATATCGTGCTTGATGGTACCGATAATTTTGCAGCACGCTACAAACACAATGAAGCTTGTTTGAAAGCAAAGACAGCCTTGATATCGGGCGCGGTCATACGCTTTGAAGGGCAGCTGACGACGTTTGATCATAGTCAGGCAGATTCACCGTGCTACCATTGTTTATATCCTAGCGCCATGGATGAGCAGCTTAATTGTTCAGAAAATGGTGTGTTAGGACCGGTTGCCGGAATAGTCGGAACAATGATGGCGACTGAAGCAATCAAAATGCTACTGGGAATTGGAGAAACATTAACCGGCAAGTTGATGCTGCTAGATGCATTGCGCATGGATTGGCGTTCAGTGCGACTGCGTAAAGACTCGAGTTGTCCTGTGTGTTCAAAAGAGTAAACAGATGCAAGTCATATTTAAAAAAATAGCCGAAGCAATTTGGAAGGTCGATATCAAGTCGCTACCATTATGGAAGCAACCGCTTATTAGTGTCTGTCGCTTTGGTTATTTGATTGTGATTGATCTGGCAAACGGTCAATTAAACTTGCGTGCTATGTCGTTAGTGTTCACGACCATTTTATCATTTGTGCCTTTGATAGCAGTTAGCTTCTCCGTGTTAAAAGCATTTGGTGTGCATAATCAAATTGAACCTGCGTTGTTAAATTTATTTTCACACTTAGGCGATAAAGCGCCAGAGCTCACCAGTAATATTATTGGCTTTGTGGATAATGTTGAAGTGGGTTTGTTGGGTACTTTAGGGATTGCATTCTTATTCTATTCAGTTATTTCGCTATTAACCAAAGTAGAAGAAGCATTCAATTATACTTGGCGCATACAGAAAACAAGAAGTTTGGCAGAACGATTTAGTAATTATTTGAGCGTGTTAATGGTAGGTCCTGTTCTGGTAATCGCTGCCATGGGAACGACTGCCAGCTTATTGAATAATTCGGTCACGCAAAGTTTGGCCAGTGTTGAGCCATTTGGATTGGTATTGGAATTTGTTACTAAGCTAATTCCTTATGCATTGATTATATTCGCATTTACCTTCGTTTATTCGTTTGTTCCCAATACCAAGGTGCGTTTCATTCCGGCGTTAACTGGTGGTGTGGCGGCAGGGATACTGTGGCAGTCAGTCGGTTATATTTATGCATTGGTGATTGCTCAGTCATCTACGCAGACAGCCATTTATGCTGGTTTCGCGATTATCTTTTTCTTTATGACCTGGTTGTATCTGAATTGGTTGATTTTATTGGTAGGCTCAAGTGTTGCATTTTATCGCCAATACCCTGAATATTTAATGTCGAAAAATCAAACGGTATCGTTAAATAATCATGACCGTGAGCATATTGCTTTGAATGTTTTGTTAGTGATTGGTGCCAGTTTCTATAATAGAAATTCACCTGTCAGTGTTGAAGCAATTGTGGATCATTTATCATGCCCTAAGCAATCTGTTGAAGAAGTATTACAGTGTTATGAGGCAGCAGGAATATTATATAGTGTGGGTGTTTCATCTTCTTCGTATTTGCCGGCAACGCCGCTTGAAAATCTAACTGTATCGGAGGCTTACTCAGCAGTTCGCCATAGCTATGCGATATATTCTCCAGTGCATATGCATAACTCTGATACAGATATGGCATTGCGCATTGTCGACAGAGTGGAGAATTCAATTGAGCGTGAGTTGGGTGATCTGACCATCAAAGAAGTGATAGAAATGAATGCAAGTAAATCCGAAAATTTAAATGTTGCCTTGGCTGGATCGTAATGGAAAAAACAGAAGTAAAAGATTTAATGTTGGCGTTAAGAAAATTTGCGCAAGATCGTGACTGGGAACAGTTCCATAGTCCAAAAAATCTTTCAATGGCCTTGTCTGTTGAAGTGTCAGAATTGCTTGAACATTTTCAATGGATGCCAGACCAAGCAAGTTATGCACTAGGTGAAGCTAAGCAACAGCTGGTTGCTTATGAGTTGGCAGATATATTTATTTATCTACTACGTATTAGTGATCAACTTGATGTTGATTTGATGTCTGTGACTAAAGAAAAGATGAAAATCAATGATCAGCGCTATCCTGTCAGTAAGGTTAAAGGCAGCTCAAAAAAATATACTGAATATTAATTTAACTTTTTAAAATCTAATGAATGAACTACCTGCTGAATCTCAACCAATCGAAGAGATTCAGATAAACGATACTAAAATAACTATCCTAGGCACTGCGCACGTGTCTAAAGCGAGCGCTGATGCAGTAACAGAGCTGATTGAAACTAATCAATTTGATGTGATTGCAATAGAGCTTTGTGATAGCCGCTATAAATCCATCGTCAATCCTAATTCTCTGGCAGAAATGGATCTTTTTGAAGTGATTAAGACTAAGAAAGCTAGCATGGTAGCTGCAAGTCTTGCTTTAGGTGCTTATCAACAACGTTTAGCAGAGCAATTTGAAGTTCAACCTGGTCAGGAAATGCGTGTAGCGATTGAACTAGCCGAGCAAAAAGATCTGCCTTTGGAATTGATAGATAGAGATGTGGGTATTACCTTAAAACGCCTGTATAGAAATATTCCTTGGTGGAGAAAGCTGTATGTGATTTCAGGATTAATCGCCAGCGTAGTCACCAATGAAAAAGTCACAGAAGAAGAAATCGAGAAATTAAAGACAGGCGATATGCTTGAAAATACGTTTGCTCAATTTGCTACCTCTGCTTATGATCTTTTTAGTCCATTAATTGCTGAACGTGATCAATTCATGTCAGCAAAACTAAGACAGGCTGTAGATAAGCGCAAAGGCAAAAATATATTAGCAGTGGTTGGGGCCGGCCACTTAGCAGGTATTAAAGAAGAATTGAGTAATGGTAATGCCGTTCCACAAGATACAATTAATGAATTAACGCACCTTCCTAAAGGGTCAAATGTTGGTAAATTTATTCCGTGGATAATTGTTGCGCTAGTGTTGAGTGGTTTTGCATTTGGATTTAGTAAGAGTACTGATTTGGGTTGGAGTTTGGTTGTAAACTGGATTTTAATTAATGGAGGATTATCAGCACTAGGTGCCGCTATTGCGGGCGCACATATACTGACGGTGATCACTGCATTTCTTGCAGCGCCACTTACTTCGCTCAATCCTGCGATTGGTGCAGGTGTCGTTACCTCAGCAGTAGAGCTTTATCTGCGCAAACCTACGATTAAAGACTTTGAAAATGTACGTGTAGATACAACAAAATTATCAGGTTGGCGTTCTAATCGTGTGGCGAGATTAATTCTAGTGTTTTTGTTGAGTACATTAGGTTCTGTGTTTGGTACTTATATTGCCGGCTTTCAAATATTCGACGCGTTAGTCAACTAATCTGTGATTGGATTCGATAGCGTAGTTATCTTTTTGCTGCTTGGTGCCGTTGTTGGTTTCTTTGCGGGTCTTTTAGGTGTTGGTGGAGGTGGCATTATGGTGCCAGTGCTCACTTCTTATTTCTTATATAAAAATGTTCCTGTTGAATCGGTAGTGCACTTAGCGCTAGGCACATCAATGGCATCGATTATTATGACATCGGCGTCAAGTTTGTATGCACATCAAAGTCATCAAGGTGTTGTGTGGAAGATAGTAAAGACAATGACTCCCGGCGTACTGGTTGGGACTTTTGTTGCCACATACTTAGTCACACAGATTAGTTCGCGTCATTTGGCAATATTCTTTGCGCTATTTATGACATATGTATCTATTCAAATGTTCTTAAATGCCCAACCAAAAGCATCCCGTACGACACCGGGTAAGGTAGGCTTATTAACTGCAGGAAGTGGAATAGGGGCAATCTCTGCAGTAGTTGCGATTGGGGGAGGGAGTTTAACTGTGCCTTTTTTGGCCTGGCATAATATTCCATTAAAGAAAGCCATTGGCACCTCAGCGGCGATTGGTTTCCCTATTGCGATAGCAGGGACGTTGGGTTATTTGATCAATGGTTGGAATAGTGCTTATCAGCAAAATTATTTATTTGGTTTTATTTACTTGCCCGCGGTAGTGCTAATATCAATAGTAAGCTATTTTACGGCACCATTAGGTGCTCGTTTGGCTCATAAATTACCTGTGCCTGTGCTTAAGAAAGTGTTTGCGGTTTTCTTGCTGTTGTTGGGAGCGAAAATGCTACTGTCGGTTGTTTAAGTAATTACTGCTGAACAATCATTCGTTGCTTGGCTCGGTTCCAGTAACTGTTCAAGTCTGCAGAAATCTGTGCTGCTTCGATGAGCAAAACATCACTTTCGATATTATCTTTCTCATCATCCTTGCTGTCATCGCTATCGTCATCACTGCTTGTATCTCTTAAACCAATTAGCAGTTCGAATTCTTTTCGATCTTTTTCAAGACGCGAGAACGTCTTCTCTCGTTCGCTCTGATTTAAAGATAACTCAGTTTGTCGTTGTAAACTTTCATTTAAGTTATACAGCTTGATTAATGATTGATATTTTTCATCATCTTTGGTACGGCTGACATGTTGTTTTTCTAGGTCTTCTATAATTCGCTTTGAAATATGGCGATTATCAAATTGAGTAGGAGAAATTTTGGTCCATGGTAAAGCGTTATCTAGACTGCGCTCACCCTGCTCAGATTTATCGTAAGAGGCTTCGAACGGGATATCGGGTTCAACGCCACGGTGTTGCGTGCTCTCGCCATTGATTCGGTAATATTGCGCAATAGTTGCCTTTAACTGGCCTAAGTTGGCATCATTTTTACGTCCAAATCGGTTTAAGTCGACAAGCTGCTGTACTGAACCTTTGCCGAAAGTGGTTTCGCCTACAATCACGGCGCGACCATAGTCTTGTAATGCGCTGGCGACAATCTCTGAAGCTGAGGCGCTGAATCTATCTACCAACACAACCATTGGCCCTGTGTAGGAAATGCTAGCATCTTTATCTTTGTGAATTTCAATATGGCCGCTAGAGTCACGCACTTGAACAATCGGGCCTTTGTCTATGAATAGGCCGGATAATTGAGTCGCCTCAATTAATGAACCACCACCATTTGAGCGCAAGTCGAGAACTAAGCTATCGATATTCTCTTCTAGTAATTCACCTAATAACTTATGTACGTCGCGAGTTGTACTACGATAATCCTCTTCACCATTTTGGAAAGCGTTGAAGTCCAAGTAGAAAGTAGGGATGGTAACGATGCCAATTTTTTCTGTTTTATTATTGTTGGCTATTTCTATTACATCTTTAGTTGCGGCTTGTTCTTCTAATTTAATTTTATTACGAGTGATAGCAATCTCTTCTACTGCTGCGCCGTCACCTTTATTGCCGGGTAAAATTTGTAACTTAACAACCGTGCCTTTTGGGCCGCGGATCAATTCAACTACTTCTTCTAAGCGCCAACCCACCACATCGGTGAATTCTTTTTCATTCTGCTGAGAAATACCGATAATTTTATCTTTGGAGTGGAGTAAGTCACCTAAATCGGCTGGACCACCGGGAATAATACGTTCAACTATAGTGTTGTCGCCATCAGTACGTAGTAACGCACCAATTCCTTCTAACGAAAGGCTCATACGAATTTCAAAATTATCAAATGAGCGTGGAGATAAATAGCTGGTATGAGGATCTATCGCAGTGGCGTACGAGTTGATATACAGCTGGAAAATATCGTTTTTGTCTAATTGTTTAGTGCGTTTTAATACACTACTGTAACGTTTAACTAACGTCTTTTTAATTTCATCTTTTTCTTTATCAGCAAGCACTAATGACAACACATCATTTTTAATGCGCTTACGCCATAAGTCATTTTGTTGTTCTATTGTTACCGGCCATTTAGCGTTTTTGCGTTCAATGAAAAAAGTCTCGTCTTTAGAAAAATCAAACTCTTTTTCTATCAACAGCAACGCATATTCAATACGCTCACTAACTCTTTTTTGGTAAGTAGAAAAAATCGAATACGCTGGCAGTAAATTATTCGCGCGCAAGGCATCGTCTAGAGTGAATCTGTATTTATCAAAACGTGCAATATCAGTAGCTAGGAAATAGCTTTTACTTGAATCAAGTGAGTCTAAAAAATTATTGAAGATGGTTACTGAAAATTCATCATTTAAATCGACTTTGCGATAATGATAGCGACCTAAAAAGTCAGTAATAATTTTAGTTGCTCGTAAGTGATCAACCGTAGGAGATAGAGTAGCATTCTCAACGGCAACACTACTGAAAGATAAGGTTGCCAATAAAAAGGCGGAGATTAGGTTGATTATTTTTTTATGCACGATGGTTTTGACTTGGGCTCTGGTGATTAATTCAAAGAATTTATAGTTAGATTTCAATTTATTGTATACAAATGTTCAAGTAAATAGCGTATTTATGTCTCTATTTTGATGAAAAACTCTCAGTGAGTTCAGTGCAAAACAATTAAAATAGCGCGTTATTTAATTTGGATGCTGGTGAGATTGTGCCATATAATACCAAGAAAATCTTATAACCCTTTGAAATAAAAGAATATTAAAGGATTGAGGATTCTCATGCATAAGCTATGGTGAGAATATATTAAGGAGAATATTAGTGGATCCACTAAAACAAGAAAAAAAGCTGTTTATGACGCGCTTGATGACCCCAGAGATGGCCAATTTCTCTGGCAAAGTCCATGGTGGCTCAATATTGAAGCTTTTGGATGAGGCGGCTTTTTCTTGTGCCTCACGTTATTGTCAGACTTACGTAGTCACTGCTTCACTTGATCAAGTAGTGTTCAAGAATCCGATTACAGTAGGAGATTTAGTCACTTTTAAATGCAATGTCAATTATGTCGGGCGCAGCTCGATGGAAATTGGTATTAAGGTTGAAGGTGAGAAGATCTGCGAAAAGAAAAAGTATCACGCAATATCTTGTTACTTCACAATGATTTCAGTGGATGAAAATGGGGAATCCCAGCAAGTGCCAAGATTGAAACTTGAATCTGAAACAGAAGAGAAGCTATTTCAGGCCGGCAAAATGCGCTGTCAGATGCGTAAAGAGATACACGAAAGAAACCTGCAGTTACACGTTGGCCTAGATTCTGACTAAAGTAATCAGTCTATAGAGAATCAAAAACAGAGAACTAGATTAAAGAGATATGAGTAGCTAGATAATCTAGCTACTCATAAATTACTTAATTGAGGCTAAACAGGAACGACATTATTAGCGCATGGGCCTTTTTGACCTTCGCCCACTTCAAACTCAACTGCTTGACCATCATTCAACGTTGCGTAACCGCCACCGCTTTTGATTTCAGAGTGGTGTACGAAAAGATCTTTTCCACCATCTTCTGGAGTGATGAAGCCAAAACCTTTGTCCGCGTTGAACCACTTTACTGTACCTTTACTCATTTTCGATCGTTCCTTTATGGATTAAATTACATATTTGTCGCTACACAAAAATTGTGTAAATAAAACGACAGGCGTGAGTGTAACTGAAGGCTGGCCTATATACACATTTTAATTGGTCATTTGTGGGTAAAAATGCAGTTTAAGCAGGTGTTTCTAGGTTGTTTCAGCGATTTTTAGCAATAAAGTGGTGCCATGAATCGCATATCCATTTTTTTCTATCTGTCTAAGCACGTCTTTTTGATCTAACGCAGGGTGCATTTTGCTGGCATTAATCTCTAAACGGGTTCTAAATGGTGATAGCGTTAATAAGTCTTGATCGACAGATTCTGGTAATTTTAATTCGCTAATTTTGGTGCCTTTAGGTACAGATAAAAATTTATCGCCTTTAATCGCACTGTTGTAAATATCTATTTTCAAGTTAAGCCTTAATGTGTATTTGTAAAGTTTAGTGTTCAAGCATATCTGTGAAATTAACTGCGTGTTGCAGGTTTAACAATCATAGTATTGCCATTCACTGAAGTAATAATGCATTGCTCTCCATTAGCAATCTTTTCTACCTCTGCGTGACTATCTAGACGACTGTTCCAATCTATGCCTGAGTAACGAATTGATCCTGAATTAGCAGTAATGTCGCTGCTTGCACTGACTGCTTTACCAATCATGTCACTACTGGTGTCGGCACCCCCTCCAGAATTCTGGAAATTCTTTAAAGGTTTCCATAAAAGTAGGGCAGTGACTGCGGTTAAGACGCCCAATGTAAATATTTCCATTTCCCAGCCAGTGATCACACCTAGACTAATCAGTATCCCTGTGACAAAGCTGGCGATGGCGAAAAATAGTAATGGGCCGCCAAAACCAAGAATGGTCAGTTCTACAATAAAGCTAATGCCGGCCACCAGATAAAATAAGTGATCATGGTGATCCGCGAAGTATTGCATGATGCCCATGATTAAACTCCTTCTGATTGACTAGGAATTTTTAAGCTACTGGAGACGGCAATGGCTTGAGCGACGGTATTAACAACATTCTCACTAGTTTTACCATCACTTAAAACAACAGTGCTCTCTGATGCAATCGCGCGATGCGCCGCTATGGCTTCTCGCCCTAGCTGTAATGTCATAGCCGATTCACCTGAATCGGTTTTAGCTATGTCACCCACCGTCTTCAACGCACTGGCATCGGCTTCAGCGACTAAACGTATTGCCGTGGCTTTACCCATGGCTTGTAAGATTTGTGCTTCTTTGTCTGCTTCCGCAGCGAGTACTTGTTCTGCTTTAGCGGCCTCGGCATCAAGTACGCGTGCGGCTTTTAAGCCTTCTGCTTCAGTAATGGCTGCTCTTTTAACGCCTTCTGCGGTAAGAATGACAGAGCGCTTCTCGCGTTCAGCAGTCATTTGTTTTTCCATGTCTTCGCGAATCGACTGAGGAGGGGCAATGTCTTTAATTTCATAACGAGTCACCATCACGCCCCAAGGATGTGTGGCTTCAGTCATAGCATTTAATATAGTCGCATTTATGTTATCGCGACTTTGAAAACACTCATCGAGCTCCATTGAGCCAATCGCGTTTCGCATGGTGGTCATCGCAAGCTGAATAACAGCCATTTTATAATCAGTGACGTTATTAGTCGCAGCTGCAGCGTCTGTGACTTTCATGAAAAGAATGCCATCAATCTGTAGTGAAATATTATCTTTAGTAATTGCCGATTGAGAAGAAATATCTAATGCTTCTTCTTTTAAGCTTTGATCTGCTGCAACCCTTTGTATAAATGGGATAATAAAATTTAAGCCGGATGATAATGTCTTATCATATTTGCCAAATGTATAGATGACGTAGCCGCGGTTTTGGGGCACAAAATGAATACCTTTTTTCAAGGTATAGAGAATGACTAAAGCAATCCACAATAACGGGCTAGAAAATAAATCTGCAGCAAAGTCCATAGTCTTTTCCTAATAAAATAGTCTGCTAATGATAATGTATTTTGGTGAATACAGTGCAGAAAAATTGTAGTGCTCAGCGTTGGGGAAGCTAGATTTTAGATAGGCTAGGGCGTTTGACTGAGTTGAATTTGCATTTTTTCATCAGCGAATTCAATGATATCGCCAGAAATTATTTTTTTGCGCTTCCTAGTCTCAATTTCATTGTTTACTAACACCTGTCCATCAGCGATGACAGATTTAGCTTCAGCACCGCTAGAAACAACACCTTCAAACTTCAAGATTTTATAAAGCTCAACAGGCTCAGATGTTATTTCGACAATAGTCATATACGCGTTTGCTTTGTAATCGGGTGAATGTCAGCTTTTGGCCAATAGAGTTTATTCAATAATATATATTTTTACGGGCGAACTGCTAAAAATACGCCAATCGCCATAAATGATAACCCTATAATTCGTTTAAGTGATATTTCATTTTGTAAGGCACCGAGCAAGCCATAATGATCAATGATAGTCATTGATAAGAGCTGTCCTAAAAGAACAAATGCGACTGCATTACCAACACCAAACTTAGGTGCCACCCACGTTATACTTAAAATATAAAATATTACAAACAGGCCTCCAAAATAAGAATAAACTGGTGCGTTAGATACAAGCTTCAATTCATGAATACTACCTAATGATGCTAAAAAAATGAGTGATGCTATGACGCCAACGGTCAATGATACAGTTGCAGCGAGTGCCGGGTTTTGAAGCTTTGTTCCTAGCTCTCCGTTTAATGCTGCGAAAATAGGAATCCCTAGCCCAGCAACTAGCATTAATATTCCATAAAAGAGTGGGTGTTGTGCATTTTCCATCTTAAGGCCTTATATGATTAGTTAATTTGTGTTTTTTCAATCCTACATTCATTATCTTAATAATGCTTTAAGAGTATATATCTGGGAACTGACTAAAGTCGTCGCTCTTATTGACATCAGTATCATGCTTCTCATTCTGAGTCTTATCCATAACTTGGAGTAGTATGATTATGAAGGCAAGCAATGAGGCAAATACTGTATAGAGTTGCTTAATATCGAATTTATAAATAGGTTAAAGATATATCTTTCAAAATTTATTTTCCTACTCTTGATGCTTCCCATCCAATAATTGCTGATTTTCGTGTGGTACCCCACCTATAACCACCTAAGTCGCCTGTAGATTGAATTACTCGGTGACAGGGGATAAGAAAGGCTATGGGATTGTTGCCAATGGCAGTGCCTACAGCCCTTGATGCTTTAGAATTGCCTATACTTTTAGCAATACTTCCATACGTTGTTAGTTTTCCCTCGGGGATTTTAAGAAGGCTCTCCCAAACTTTTAACTGAAATGGAGTGCTGCATATGTGAAGTTTAATTTCGTCTAGCCGCGACCAATCTTTTTGAAAAATGAATAAGGCATCTTGTTGAAACTTATCAATTACCTGTTGATAAGAGGCATTAGGAAATATTTTTTTCAATTTATTTAATGCGTGTTTTTTGTTTTCTTCAAAAGATATATGGCAGATGCCTTTGGGTGTCGAGGCAACAATAATTTGGCCAAAAGGGCTTTCAGCAAAGCAATATTTGATAATGAGTAACTCGCCTCCATTTTTAAATTCTCCTGGCGTCATACGCTCAATATTTACGAAAAGATCATGCAATCGACTTGCGCTGGAAAACCCTGTTTTATGTGCAACATCAAGTAATGTCGAATGCTCTTCTTTTAGCAAGCCTTTGGCGTATTCAAGGCTAATGTACTGAATAAATTTTTTTGGACTAACACCTGCCCATTCTGAAAATAGCCGTTGAAAGTGGTATGGACTTAAATTCACCGCTGCTGCGACATCATCTAATGAAGGTTGGTGTTTAAAATTGCTTCTTATAAACTCGATTGCCTGAGCAATACGCCCATAGTGAATCTGTGCTTGTCCAGTCATGGCTAATCCCTATATGAGAGAATATTTGTGTTCTTATTCATTATAGGAAGACAGGATGCTTGAATGTTACTTTAAAGGCGACCCGATTCTTGCTGACTCTGAAGGATACTGACACCGCGTAGTTAAGTTTTACTGATAATTCGTAATGTATTTCCACAATAAGCTTGCTTCTGAGCGAAAGCAATCATTCCTTCATTAAGGAAATGGTATTGATGAAAATATTGGGGTTTTCTATTTTTTGAATATCTTCATTATTAGGCAAACAATCGTGTTCTACATATTTAAGTAATTCTGGATCAGAATCACAAAATATAATATCGAAGGCTAATCGATCTAATCCATATAAGCCTCTATGAATCATATTTGCAGAGAACACAAACAAGTCGCTTTTATTCAATGAAACTTGCTCCCCAGCTGACAAGTCTTCGAAGCACTTTCGCCCATTTTTTTCTGCCCGAACCTCGAACTCTTCATCTATGTCCCAATGTTCATGAGATCCTGGAACCAGCTCTAAACCGGGTTCAGGTCTGAGTGGGATTCTAAAGTGAATAACATTATTAGTCTGGAGTATAGTCTTTTGTTCATCTATGGTCTTCTCAAGATATTGGAGATCACGATGCCAGTAATTCTTTTGGTCAGTATTAACAGGATTGAAAAATAGCTGTGTATTCATAAAAGCAGGACCTTTGGGAATTAGCGTTTTCAAAATCTCCATGATCTTATTGCTTCCGATGAATTGGAAAATTGTGAGTCTTTGCTCTCGATCTAAATACTTCGTGCCAGTGAGATAAGCACTATTAACGGCTTTATTATTATAAAACTCTGAATTGTCATTGATCCAAGACTTGTGAAACTCTTGGATCACTTCTTCTAGTTTACTCAGCTCATTCGGATTAAATAATTCTTTAACGATAAAGAATCCATTTTTTTTATACTCTGGATTTAACAATTGCTTTCATCCGTCTATTTTTCGATACATTCAAGAAATTCGTTAATTTTGGAATCGAATTCAAGCAGATCTTTGCTGCTTATCTGATATCGTGAAATTGCTTTGATCTCATCTCGTTTATCAATAGGTAAAATATCACTGATCCTTAATTCTACAACTGCTTTAGGAGTTCTTTCGATAAGAACTGATAATTCTTCAGTAATGTCTTCTATCTGTCCTATTCGCTCATAGCCGCAGAGTGTAATAAAAGAATAATTAGAAAGCGCATCTTTCTCAGTTTTAATAAGCGTCTTCATGGGGTTTGCTATTTTAGAATCCCAGATTGGCGCAACTAATATGATGTGATTGTAATTTGAAACAGAGTACTCAAGGGGTCTAATTTTTGGGTCTCGTTTAAGCATCATATCCAAAATGATTGTCACCATTGTGCGTCGCTTCTTTTCTATGATTGAGCAGACATCACACTCGATACGTTGAGCAATATGCTCAGCAAGGAATCGATTATTTCCTGTAAAGGAAAAATAGACAATAAGGATGCTCATGTATCGATCACGCTAGTCGGTTATCTAGATCTTGGTTTGCATTGATCTACAAACTATAACTCACTCGCGAATGTTCGCTTTGGATGGCGGTCTCAATCGGTAGATGCAACACTTTATCATAATGAGGAAACCATGATGGAGTGCGTCAATGACATATCGAACACGAATTTATTATTCATCTAAACAAAAAAATGAGATGTGGGATCGTTGGCAACGCGGCGAATCACTCAAGTCCATTGGGCGTGCATTCAACCGCGGGTCTTCTTCTATTTATGGTGTGCTATCTCGTACTGGTGGCATCCGCCCACCTGAACGCAAGCGTTCACGTTTAGCGCTTTCTTTATCTGAACGTGAAGAAATTTCACGGGGTATCGCCAGTGATTTATCATTGCGTACGATTGCTTTGCTTCACCTTCCACGATCAGTCGAGAAGTGAAACGCAACGGTGGCCGAGATCACTACCGTGCCAGTAATGCTGAACAATCGACTTGGGATCGTGCACGTCGACCTAAACGTTGTAAACTGGCAGGTAGTCCTTTCTTGCGTCGTACTATTAGTATCAAATTAAGACTAGGCTGGGCGCCGCAACAAATTGCAGGGTGGTTAAAAAGAACCTTTCCAGGAGATGAATTCAAGCACGTGTCTCATGAAACCATTTATCGCAGTTTATTCATTCAAGCCCGTGGAGTGCTGAAAAAAGAGCTACTTCAGTATTTGAGAACACAACGCACAATACGCCGATCCCAGCACGCCACATTAAAGAACAGCGGCCTGGGTCAAATCAAGAACATGGCATCGATTCGACAACGTCCTGCCAGTGTTGAAGATCGAGCCGTGCCGGGGCACTGGGAAGGCGATCTCATTGCCGGATCAAAGAATAGTTATATTGCTACCTTAGTGGAACGTCACACCCGTTATGTGATGTTGGCCAAAGTGAAAAACAAAGACACAGAAAGTGTCATCAATGCCTTGATTAAACAATCCAGGAAGTTACCCAATGAGCTTTATAAATCGTTAACGTGGGATCGTGGTAAAGAGTTAGCGGATCATCAACGTTTTAGTTTAGCGACCCATGTTGATGTCTACTTCTGTGATCCGCATAGTCCCTGGCAACGGGGTTCCAATGAAAACACCAATGGCTTATTGAGACAGTACTTCCCAAAAGGCATGGACCTGTCTAACATTCATCAGAATCGATTGAATGCCGTCGCCAGACGATTGAATGAACGACCCAGGCAAACATTAGATTTTGAAACACCAGCAGAACGATTTAACCAATGTGTTGCATCGATCGGTTGAAATCGCAATCGTTAGCGGACATTTATATCTAGTAAAATAATCATGGTCTGTCCCTGATTATTCCTAATGCCTCAGTCTGTATCAATGATATGTCGTTCTTCAAATTCTATTATCTCTCCACGTTTTAAATCTTGTATATATTTAGGATTGTCTTCTAACTGGCCTAACAATTTATCGTCATGTTGAACTAGTAAAATTTCAACCCATAATTGTTCTACTTGTGGGATTTCTGGATCATTACTTTTAAATCTGAATATGAGTTTTGCTTTGCCACCTTTTTCTAGAGGATCAAGTTGCTCTTTTGAAGGTGCTGAGAATTTATGTGGAAACTCATCTACTACCGTTTGCGCATCATCTAGATTCCAGCTTCTGTCCATTACTATCTCCCCCAGTTGCTTAATTTTAAACTGTTTATGTAATTCATGAAGATGATTTAGATCAGATAAAATGACATATATGTGAGAATTAGGGATCTCTTGTTTTAATAATAAATTAGGTAGGAGGTCGCTTACGGTCAAAAGCTATCATTTAGATTTTTGATTTAGATTAATTTCAAAAGACCAAATTACTTCATAATAAAACCATCTTTTACAGTGAATATACACAACCAACGACTCGAAAAGGATTGCCGAAAATGATTGATAATCACTCGAATATAGAAGTCTTGAAGCAGTTTGACCCTACAGATGTGTCTAATACCTTAGATGTATTTGCTGAAGATGTGATTTTTCATTACTACAATCCTCATTTTCCGGACCTTCATGGCGACTATATTGGGCGCGAAGGGGTGCAATCCTTCTTTGACAAGCTACGGATGACTACTGGTGACTCATTCAAGCCAAACGTTGTATCCGTCAAAGCTTTCGGAGATGAGCTGGTTGTTGTCCACCGCAAGCAGGTGATCAACATGGGTGGACACCAACTTGAAACAGATGTAATCGTCGTATGGCGGATCGTTGATGGAAAAATTATGGAGGTCTGGGATATCCCATCCATTCACAATGCGCACGTCTTAAAAGAATAACCTGATAGATGATAAATCGTCATCGACATCATCTGTTGGTGTAGTACTTTTGGAAATGTCCGCTTTTGGCCGTTAGCAGACATTCTCAATTAGTGAATTTGCTGGTTGAGTGTGTGTAATATTTCGCACCATTTTCCTTTAACTTCTTGGTGGAAACATTCAGCGGAGTTCAGTCAATCCATAAATTAATTTTTGCATGCCTTG
>CALJEX010000023.1 GCA_938074525.1 uncultured Gammaproteobacteria bacterium | reverse complement strand
CGAATCTAATTCTAAGTCTCTCATTAGATGTAGAGATTCAGTGATTTCTATATCCTGCTTAATAAACTGATTTAACAGCTTAATAACGTCGCCTAAAATAGCGTCTACATTATTAGTCATGGATATGTATTCGTCTAATTAGCATCATTGCTTGAGTATAAAGTGCCAAGGCCGATTTTCAAATCTACTTTAGGTGTCCAATGGCTCATACACGGCGTACCTTCCGAAACCCAGTTGTCGTGTAATAACTCTCTTACTTTGCCTGGGGTCAGCATGGGTGAATAATTTAAGATTTTGGAGAATAACACATTAGAATGGGCTGCAAGGGATAGCACAGCCTCAGGAATACGAATTATTCTAATTTTTCTGTGGAAAAAACGTTCGCTTATTTGTTGAATTTTCTGCCAGCTATATTGATTTCCATCATTTGGTTCAATTATGTTTCTAGATTCAGTTGTTAGGTCTAACTGACTCAGTACTAGCCTGCTTAAATCATCGACATGTAATAGTGAAAATTGCTGCATGGCAGAACCAGGGACCCAAAGTACTCCACGTTTCATCCAGTCAAATACAGGCTTTAATTCTGTATCGCCAGGGCCATATACGGCGGGGGGGCGAATAATTGTCCACTGTTTTAAATTGCTCTGTTTTAATGCGGACTCGCTTGCAAGCTTACTGCTTGCGTAATCGGAAATGCTAGGTTCGCGCGCAGATAGTGAAGAGATCATAATAACTTTACAGTTATTAGTCTGTGAGACGGAGGATAGGATGTTTTTTGTTCCCGTAACATTGTCGTGGATAAATGGCTCAGGATTGGCGCTTCTCACTCTGCCGGCGCAATGGATTATAAAGTCGACATTGGATGTAAGTGTGTTGAGAGAGGGTTGCTGATGTAAATCACCAACAATGACTTCAACGTTTGGGTGGTTAATTTTAGAATTACTTGCGTTTCGGACTAATATTCTTACACGGTAATCATTGGCTAATAATTCATTTAGGATATGTGAGCCAATAAATCCAGTAGCACCAGTAAGCGCAACCTCTTTAGTGTTGGACATGGCGTGAACTGTGAATTTTGTAAGAGATTAAAAGCATGGTGACATGCTCAGGTGTTAGCTTGCGGTTTTTACTTTGGCGCTCGCGTCAGAGATAAAGACTTCTGTCAGACTATTCTGTTCCATGTAATCACGTCTAGCAGCAGATCTTGATAGCTTACCTGAAGAAGTTCTAGGTAATGTATGAGGGGGGACTAGCTTAATAAAGCAGCGTACGCCTATCTCATCTAGCACGGCAGTTTCTACACGCTTAATAATATTAGCGCGGTTATCTTCATCTCGCTCGCGACACTGCATGACCAGTACAACAGTTGGCTCACTATTAAAGCCAGGTGCTGAAAAAGCTAGCGCATCACCAGTACGAATCTCAGGTTGCTGTTCTGCTAAGTGTTCGATGTCTTGAGGCCAGATATTGCGGCCGTTAATAATAATTAAGTCTTTTTCGCGGCCAGTAATAAAAATTCTTTCGTCGACTAAGAAACCGATATCACCAGTGTTTAACCAGCCATCACGTAATGAATTTTCTGTTTCTTCGCTATTATCAAAGTAGTGAGACATAACGCTCGGGCCTTGAACATATATGACCCCGATTTGGCGTTCAGCTAGGCTGTTACCATCTTTATCACGAATTTGAATGGCATGATCTGGCAAAGAAGGGCCGCAGTCGACAAATCTAGCTTTTCTATGATCGGATTTATCTGCGCTAATTGGAGCGGCAATGTTATTTTTTGCCAACTGCTCACCATCGACCGTTTCTATGCTAATTGGCTGGTCTAATGATGCAAAACTTATCGCTAGAGAACATTCCGCCATACCATAGCAGGGCAGGAAAGCAGTGTTTTTAAAGCCACATTTACCTAGCAATTTTGAGAAACGTTCTAGTGGTTCTGGGCGAATAGTCTCAGCACCGATACCGGCGATTCTCCAATGACTTAGATCGTAGTCTAAATTCTTGCTTTCACGTAAGCGTCTTTCGACAAGCTCATAGCCGAATGGAGGGCTGAATGTGATAGTTGCTTTGTTCATAGACATGATTTCTAGCCATCTTCTCGGACGCATCGCGAAATCACGTGTATCTAAGTAATCAACAGAAGTCTGAGAGGCGATAGGTGATAGTACTAGGCCCACTAAACCCATATCATGGTAGAAAGGTAGCCATGAAATAGCACGGTCATTAGCGTTGATCTTTATGCCGTCAGAAATGATTCTTGCTAGATTGCTAAGGACAGCTTTTTGCTCAATAACAACACCTCTAGGGAATTTAGTACTTCCAGAAGTGAATTGGATGTAAGCGGTGTCTTCTGGTTTAGCGTCGTATAATTCGATGTTTGGATCCACTTTATGGTCTACAAAGCTCTCGATATCACCAACAAATTTCATGTCGATATCTTTACAGGCCTCATTGACCAAGGGGAGTACTGATTCAGGCGCAAAAACAGCAGTTGCGTGTGCGCTGATGAGTAGGTCGCGTGTTTTACGCACATATCCTGCTCTGCTGCCTAGTTGAATAGGTACGGGTACCGGCGCGGGGATGAGTCCTGCGTATTGGCAGGCAAAAAAGCCGCGCAAGAAATTTGGATGAGTTTCGGCCACAATGACCACTCGTTCACCATGTTTAAAATCCATTGCAATTAGCTTTCTCGCTAAATCCTTAGCTTCTTGAGCTAATTGTGAATAAGGAACAGATTCAAGTAATTGAGCGCGGCTGCCATAAAAGTTTGAGCCGGTTATGCCTTGAGCAGCGTAATCTAGCGTCTCGGCTAGGTTGCTGAAATCCGCAGGTCTTAAAGGGATGTTATTTTTAGTTGGCGTAGCACTTACGGTCATGTTGTAGTTTAGTTCCTAAAATTACAATATTATCAATTACTTATGTTTTTGTTATGTGCCAACTATATTATTATTTTTATCATGCTTCGATGAGCTAATTTGCTTATTTATCTAAATAATCAAGACTGAGTGATATGAACTCACTCTAAAAGCATAACTTTTAAAGTATTTTGTACCGAGTTTCAAGTTTTTATCTTACTTAATGTTTTTATCTTACTTAATGGTGTTGTGTGACAATGATTACAACGCAATTGTTCCCTAAATTTTAAGCGGTAATGTACTAAATGTAGTACTAACTGGTATTAATGGCTAATTATAATCATATTAGTGATTTACCCATTTGGTTTGTAGATGCTCTAGCAAGGACTCTTTCTGTGTCAAATTAAGAGAGATTTTATGACTTAAGTCTGGTGGGCCTGGCCAAAATTCATCCGTTGTCATAATGGTTTGATGTTCTCTGGGGGTACTATATCGCGGAATGACATGAAAATGAACATGTGGATCGACCATCATTAACATTAGATAGTTAATTTTATCATAGCTAAAACAATCGCTTAAGCTAGTTTCAATATCTTTTGTAATATTTGATAATTCTTTCATTGCAGGCTCAGAAAGGTCGCCAAAGGCGTGAGCATCACTGTGGCTGGCGAGTATTAGTGAACCTAAGGTCACCTGTTCTGGGCGAAGCAGAACGCTCCAATGCTCATAGATCTTTATCGCTGAGTCTGGATAACCAAACTTTAAAAGTGTGTCATTCATGGTTTTAGTGGCTTTTCTGTGACAACGTTAAGTGTGTTGGTCGGTAGTATATGTCAAGCAAGTGACTTTGATGGTTTAGTTGCTAGATGCTGATTATAATTATCACGATTAGAATTATGAACCCAAATTTTAGGTAGCAGTATGAATTCAGCAAGTATGTTCTGGGCCAGTAAGAAATATCATCTTGAGGATATGTCTTTCTCCGAGTTGGTAAAGGCATATATACAATATCCAGCAATACAGGTTTATTTCATAATAGCGCTAGTGGCGACGATAACAATTTCTATGCAAGGATTATGGACATTAGTGCATGCATTGATTGCGCTTGTAGTTGCGTTTATTTATCCGCTTATCTGGTACTTGTTACACCGTTTTGTTCTGCATAGCCGTTATCTTTACCGATATCCTAATTTTGCCAAAATGTGGAAGCGCATCCATTTCGACCATCATAATGATCCTAATGATTTGCGAGTTTTATTTGGTGCATTGCATACTACTTTGCCAACGGTAGCTATTTGTACAATGCCTATTGGGGGGTTAATTGATGGATGGATAGGCGCAATTGTCGCGTTAGTTGCCGGTCTTATTGTGACAATGTTTTATGAATTTTGTCACTGTATTCAACATTTGCACTACACGCCAAGTATTAAGTTCTTTAAAACGATTAAACGATTTCATTTGCTACATCATTTTCGCAATGAGCATGGTAACTATGGTATTACCAATTATTTTTGGGATAAGTTATTTAGAACTTATTACGATAAAGATGATAAGTGGGAAAAAAGCCCTACTGTTTTTAACTTAGGCTACGATGATCAGCAAGCCGAGAAATATCCATGGGTTGCTGAATTAACAAAGTCTACTAAATAAATATTTTAGACGTTATTTATAACATTCCAGATAAAAATAATGTCTTTAACATTGTATTCTTTTGACGTTACTGATCGTGCGTCAATCAAAAAATTTATTAAAGTGCCTTGGGATATCTATACCGATGACCTTTGCTGGGTGCCGCCATTAATTAAAGAACGCCTAGATTTACTTTCACCAAAACATCCTTATTTTGAACATGCGCAAGCTCGATTTTGGATTGCCTATCAAGATGGCAAAGCGGTGGGGCGCATTAGTGCCCAACTGGATCAGTTGAAACCTATTAATGAGAATGAGTCAGTCGGTTATTTTGGCATGTTTGAGTGTGTTGATGATGTGGAGGTAGCTACAGAGTTGTTTTCTCACGCAGAGCGCTGGATTTCATCTCATCAATGCGCATTGATTCGAGGCCCTTTTAGCCTGTCTATCAATCAAGAAAGTGGTTTGTTGATCAAGGGGTTCGATACGCCACCGTATATCATGATGGGTCATGCTAAGCGTTATTATCAAAATCTTTTCGAGAGAAACCATTATCTAAAAGCAAAGGATCTTTTTGCCTGGTTGAATAAATGCGATTTTGAAAATCCACCAGCAATGCAACGTATCCTCAAACGTTATGAGGGTAGAATTATATTGAGAGATATCGACAAAAATAATATTCAAACGGATATGAAAATCATGTTAGATATCTTTAACGATTCATGGTCTAACAACTGGGGTTTTATACCATTTACTGAAAATGAATTTTTACATTTGGGTAAAGAAATGTTGCAACTTATTTCTCCCAATCATTTTAAAATTGCTGAGTTTGAAGGTGAGCCAGCAGGAATGGTGGTAGGGTTGCCAAATTTTAATGAGATTACTAAAGATTTAAATGGTCGATTATTGCCAACTGGTATTTTTAAGTTTTTGTGGCGCATGAAATATGCTCGTCCAGCTTCTGGTCGAGGTGCTTTGTTGGGTATTAAGCAAGAATATCAAAACCATATGAAAGGGTCGGCGTTGGCGCTGACATTAATTGGCAAATTTAAACAGTTTGCAATAGAAGTGGGTTTTCAACAGCATGAGTTATCTTGGGTGCTAGAAGATAATACGCGGTTGAATAAAATTCTTGAAGGTTTGGGTGCGACACAATATAAAACCTACCGCGTATTTGAGAAAAGACTATTGCCTATGGCGCAGCAAACTAAATGATCTCATGGAATGCGGTAGTGTTAGCGGGTGACCGTGGGTTAACGGATCCAGTGGCTAATGCTGCCAATGTCTACGGTAAAGCGGCAGCTAAATTACAAAATGTCACCTTGATTGAGCGTGTAATCACGGCATTAAATCAGTCTAATAGTATTAATAAAATATTTGCAGTTGGCCCTAGCCAGCAATGTTTGGATGAACATTCAGAAGTGACTGTTTTATTGGGTAAACATAAGGTAGAAATTATACAGCCGGCCAAAGGGCCAAGTGCAAGTGCAATGCGCGGTGTGCTGGCGAGTGCGAGTTATCCTACGTTAGTGGTGACATGTGATTTACCTTTACTCGAATCGTCAATGATCGATGCCTACTGTCAGCAAGTAATCAATCTTGACGCTGATTTTGTTGTGGGTGCGATTGATTATGCGTTGATAGGCGAAACTATATCAGCGCTTAAAAAAACTAAATATAAATTCAATGGCCAAGCAGTATGTTTTGCGAATTTATTTGCTGTGTTGAACCCACAGGGTGTCAAAGCCATAGAGTATTGGCAGCAGGTTGAAGAGAGTCGGAAGAAACCGATTGAGCTTATTCGAAAGATAGATTGGCTGAGTATCTTGAGCTATAAACTTGGTCGTTTAAGTTTGTCGCAAGTGGCAAGTAAGTTATCGCACAAAGTGGATGCTAAGCTTGTAATCGAAAATTTCTCAGTGCCAGAATTTGCGATCGACGTTGATTCTGCGCATGACTATGAAGTGTTATCTCGCCATTTAAAGTAACTCGATTACTTTAACTATTTTTTTGGGACCACTTTTCAGCAAGTTGCTGAGCTCGCTCAAGATCTTGAATGAAATCAACTTCGGTCCACTCTAATCCATGAATGGAGCATGTTCCTACATGACCTTGTGACGCCAGTTGATCAATGATGGAGAGGTACCATTTTTGTAATGACTCAGGTGAATACATTAATCCTTCAATCGTATTTTTGAATAACTTAGCGCCTTCGGGGTTAAAGTGCATAGCTCCAATAGACTCTCCATTCACGTCGGCCATAGCTAACTTTTTGCCAACAGAGAGTAGTTGGGGGCCTTCAGTGATAACTTTCATATCGTCATCGTCATAACTTTGTTTTTCGTCAGTGGCTAAGGTGATAGGGAAATCGTTAGCGCTTAATAATTTAGAAATGACTGCTGGCTCGAATAAGGTGTCGCCATTGAGGATTATGAAATCATCTTTGAAATGATCGCGTGCCATCCAGCAACTGGCTAGATTGTCGGCAATCTCATAAAATGGGTTGTAAACAAAACTTACTTTGTTGTCGTATTGCTTGCTAAGGATAGACTCAATGCGCTGCGCCGCGTAGCCCACAACTGCTACTATTTGTTTGATACCAACTTCATGTAGCGCATCGATCTGCCATTCAATAAAATGTTTGTTATTAAGCGATAATAAACATTTAGGCGATGACTCCGTATAAGGCAGTAAACGGCGTCCCTGACCGGCGCATAATATAATGGCTTTCATTGAGTTCGATAAAAATATAGTTAGTGTTAGAAATCTAGATGTAACAAAATTAGCGCTAGACGAATCGGGCGTAACTATACACTATACGTCAATATAGAGTGACACCAATCTAATTACAGATTAAAGCAATTTGATCATAATCGCGTACATAACTCGAGAAATACTTAGACCGTTCACATTGATTTGTGCGGTTTTGCTTTTGTTAATGGTTAGTTATAGTGCTTTGGCACTGCTAGCGGACGCGGCAAGTAATCTAATTCCTGCTAATTTGTTAGTTGTATTGATCATATCGAAATCGATTGCTGCTTTTGAGCTTTTTTTGCCACTTGCGCTCTACATTACCTTGTTAATGGGGTTAGGTAAGCTTTACTCGGAGCAGGAAATTAGCGCTTTGCATGCGTCTGGCATGAGTGTGTTTGGTTTGGTTAAAACGTTAATGCCGCTGATTGTTTCTATCGTTATATTAACTGCGATTGTAGCAATCTTTGTACGTCCGTGGGCCTATGAATTGCGTTACAACGCTAAATACCAAGCGCAACAAACATATGATTTTGATCATCTGGAGGAGGGATATTTTTATGAGAATAAAGATTCAGGACAGGTTTATTTTGCAACAAGCATAGACAAAGAAAGTGATATCAAAAATGATATTTTTGTCTATCAGCCCGACGGGGACTCGGTACAAATTGTCTATGCCGACAAAGGCTACCATCTAGAGCAAGAGGAAAATCATGCCTCTGTGATGGTGTTCTTAGATGGAACTGCGCATCGGTTACAGTCCAATAGTGCTGATACATTAGTTAGTTTCAATCAATTCACTGTATTTCCTAAAACAAAAGAACTAGCACCCCAATCCTTTAAGAGAAAAGCAGCATCAACATATTATTTAGCTAATTCGACTGATCGTTACGAGATAGCAGAATTTCAATGGCGAGTAACATCGGCGCTTAAAGCTTTCTTTCTTGCAATTATTGCTATTCTGCTAGCAAAAACATCACCTAGGCAGGGGCGTTATGGAAAATTGATACTGGGTGTATTGTTTTTCTTTGTGGTGCATGCGGGAAGTCTGATCATGAAAACTTGGCTGGAGCAGGGTGCATTAAGTTTGATGCCTGGTATGTGGAGTATTGTCATTGGTTTGATCATGTTCACTGCTTTTTTAACCAGACGCTATTCGTAATCTCGCATGTTCATTTTACAACGTTATATAGGACTGAGTGTCATACGCGGCTTTTTGTTGCTGGCGCTGATTATGGTATCGCTGTTTTCGATAATTCTGTTGATAGAAGAGTTGGATCAGGTTGGGACGGGAAATTATAACTGGGTGCTAGCAATCAAGTATGTGTTACTGCATGCGCCAAAGTTGTTATTAGATTTTGCCGCATTTATTAGTCTGGTGGGATCTATTATAGCTTTAGGCTCTTTAGCGGCGCATCAGGAATTAGTCGCGCTTGAAGCTGTCGGGGTGTCTCCGCGCGGTGTGACAAATTCTGTATTATTTGCAGCGTTAATTTTAATGGTGTTGGTGTTGATTAATGCCCAATTCATTATTCCAGCAACATTGCACCATGCTAATGTTGAGAAGACATTGGCTGTAGAGGGTTCAGGTGATTTTGTCAGTGAAGGTGGTTATTGGGCGCAAAGTAATCACCGATTTATACATGTGAAAGAGGTTGAGAATGGGCGCGTTCCTGCTGATGTAGAAATATTTGAGTTTAATCAGCAACATGAGTTATTGCGTTATTTGCACGCTGACCGAGTTGATCTGTCAGGGCCTGCTCAAACTGCGTGGGTGTTACAAGGAGTGCAGGTTAAACAGCTGGTCGACGGACGTTTGCAAGCGACCAATTTAGATACGATGAAATGGCAGTCTTTTTTGAGTGCTGCTCAACTAGGTATTATTGTGTCTAAACCAGAAGCGTTATCAGTGACAGATTTATATCAGTTTGTGCAAGGATTGAAGCAGCGTGGAGAACAATCGTATCGTTATGAATTGCTGTTCTGGCAGAAAATAATGATACCGATATCAGCAGCCATTATGATTTTTTTGGGTATGCCTTTTGTGTTTGGTTCGCAACGGACAGTTTCTGCGGGCAAAAGAATTACTCTGGGTGTGCTAGCGGGAATTAGTTTTTACGTGGTTTCACAGCTAATTACGCATATGGGTTCGTTGCAACAGTGGTCGCCAATGTTAATCGCAACAACGCCTAGTGGAATTGTGTTGGCGGTACTGATGTTTATTAAAATGCGAGTTTTTAGCAAATCCTCGATTGGTTAAATTCTTGCTGTGCTGTGGCAATGAATTTTTTCAGATTTTTGTCGAACGTATAATTTTGCTTGTTAATGATCCAGTGTTGCGCTGTCTTACCAATATCGAATAATAAAAATTCCGCTTTGTAATTATTTGATTGATTGATGCTAGAAGTGGATGACATGCCGATAATGGGAATTTCATTGTTATCAATGCTATCAACTGAATCATAACAGCTGTTGTGTCCGTGTCCATGTAATACAAGCTCAACAGGATATTGTGTTAGCAAGTTGATTAACTTATCTCGATTGAGTAGACATTTGCGCGTTGGTGTATGCGTCATTGTTAGAGGATGATGAATCAACAGCACTTTGCAGTAGCTATCTAATGCTTTACTACTAAGTAATTTTTGTAAACGATCAAGCTGTTGTTCGCCCACTTTGCCTGTTGCACGAAACCATGGCGCATCGAATGCGCTAGATAGACCGATAAAGGCAACTTGTTTACGAATACGTACAGTCGGGTAGAGTTGGTTTAACTGCGTTAATGCTTGATTGGATGAGTGCTGTCGTTTTTGATTATCACCTAACATGTAATTTTCCCATAAGGCGAAACTACGATCCCACTGCTCATTAACATATAAATCATGATTGCCTGGGATTAAGGTTATGCTTTCTGCTGTTGCCACACTGGCCAACCATTGGCTGACTTGTTCGAATTCATGTTTTAAACCGATATGGGTTAAATCACCGGTGATTGCGTAGTGATCAACTTTAAGCTGGCGAATTTCTTCAATAGCCAGATCTAATATCCAGCGTTGATGGGTATGACGTCGTTTGCGCAACCATGATAAATATCCAAGGATGCGTTTATTCAGCAGTTGAATAGGGTTTGGCGCTTGAATATAGGATAAGTGCAAGTCAGAAAGTTGCACAAATCGAAAAGACTCATTAGCATGCCCGCCAGTTTCACTGCTTTCGTTCATTAACTTTAATACGCTAGTTATTGTTTTAGATTATTTGAAATGATTTGGACATTGTTTTAAACAGTCGAAAGCATGAGTGAGTATTAATTTAAATGATTCAGCATTATATACAATTATGGTTTACCACATTATAAATACATGCGATGTTGCCTTGTGGGGGGTCCCTCAAGTTGAGCGTATTCGTAAAGTATTAGCTAAAGCTGGTGATTTCAATGAAATTGCTGACCTCACGCAACAATCGGCTGGACAATATATCCTTTTATTGCGCGCGGATTATCTCTATGAAGCTAATGTGGTTCAAAAACTAATTGCTGAGCCTGAAGGGGTTTTGCTTTCATCGTGTGATAAGAAATCTCCATCTGCTATCTGGTGTGATAGTGAGCAGGCTGCGCAAGCAATCAAGCTGCTTAATGAGGAACCATCTGAGTTCAGTTTAGATTCGTTAGCCGTTTATACTCCACAGCAACTTACTGGTGGTTACGATCCACGTTTACGCAAATATGATTTAGCTCATGTCGTGCATATCAATAATAATGACAAAACTGTCATCGAAAACTATTTATATGATAAGTCTTATAAAGGTATTACTGACTTAGTCACTAAATGGTGGTGGCCATTACCTGCTCGCGGAGTCGTGCGAAAATGTGCAGCTGCTAATATCACACCAAATATGGTGACTGGGTTTGGATGGTTGCTAACGATATTCAGTGGCTTTGCATTTTATTATGGCGAGTTTTTGCTGGGTTTATGTGCTGCGTGGCTGATGACATTCCTGGATACGGTGGATGGCAAGTTGGCGCGCGTCACGCTTCAGTCTAGTAAAATAGGTCACGCCATGGATCATGGGCTGGATATTATTCATCCGCCAATCTGGTATTGGTGCTGGGCGATGGGACTTGGCTTGAGTCAGATTACTTTTATTAATATTAGCTTGCCAGTGATGGATTGGGTGTGGTTAATGTTAGCTGCTTATATCGGTGGTAGAATTTTTGAAGGACTATTTCAATTGCTTTTCAACGATATTAGTATTTTTTGTTGGAAGCCAATAGATTCATTTCACCGTTTGATTACTGCACGTAGAAACCCTTGCATAATTATGTTGAGCATTGCGGTAATGATCGCCGATCCTGAATTAGGGTTTATGTGGGTAGTGGCATGGTCGGTGATATCTACAGTATGGCTAGCTATCCGTTTCTTATTTGCTTGCATTGTCAGAGTGTTAAAAGGGCCATTGGAATCTTGGGTGGAAAATATTAATCCCGATCAAGCTAATGATTCACTCGCAGTAAGACTGTTTACTGGTTACCCTGCACAAAAAACTATAGCGCCTCTGTTACGGTCTGCTACGTAGTATATGATGCAGGCTAGCAATATAAAGTCAGCTGATATTGTTGCGATTAGTAACCCGCGTAGCGGTAAAAACAAGCGAGGGGGTTTTGAAGTGTTTGAAAGATCACTTCAAAATTATCCCGAGATTCAGCATGTTGTCATTAACCATGAAAACAATCTGTTGGATGCGCTAGATGTGTGTAAGCAGCAGCATAGTAAGATATTAATTATTAACGGCGGGGATGGCACGTTATTACATGTGCTAACTTATCTAAAGAAGCTACCCAATCAAATGTACACTCCTAACTTGGTGCTGCTGCGTGCGGGTACAACAAGCATGGCATTTGGTGATGTGGGGTGTAAAGGCCGGTTAAATAAGGTGCTAGAAAGTGTTATTGAATATTCTCAAGGCAATACTCTTGCCTTAAAAGCGACATTAACACCAGTGCTACAAATGACGCTACCAGAGAAAAATATCACCGTATGCGGCATGTTTTTTGGTGCGGGTGCAATTTATAACGGCATACTCTATTGTCGTCAAAAAATACATACAAAAGGTGTGCGTGGCGAACTTGGCCCATCAATGGCGATGATTCGGTATATCTTTGATTGGCTGACTAGTAACAAAATGACGACATCTACGCGAGCTAGTATCGTTATTGATCAGGCACCGACCTTGACAGGTGATTTTGCTATTATTACTGCCACGACATTAAATCGCTTGCTAATGGGTGTATACCCTTTTTGGGGGCGAGGAAGGTCTAGTGAAAATATTTCATTAACTTTGATAAAGAAAAATGCTCCCAAGGCAACCAAAGCATTTATGAAAATACTGCGAGGTAAAGACCCTGCGGTGGAAGCTAATGTTGATTACTATCGTAGTGTTTGTCCGGTTAACACGACATTTATTATCGATGATGGATTTACCTTGGATGGTGAGTTATTTGGTGAGCCTGGAGTATCTACAAGAGTTGAATTGCAGTCTGCAGGCAATGTGACGTTTTTAACTACATGAATGAATCGCTGTATCAACATGTGTATTCTAGTTTGCAGTATCAACAAGATGACGTGCTTGAAAAGTTTGTTGAAGCCTTAAAAGCTGACTATAAACAATCTTTGTTGGGAGTTATTTTTTACGGGTCTTGTATGCGTACTCGTGAATATCAGGGTGCCATGTTGGATTTCTATGTGATAGTTGATGAATATAAACATGCGTACTCTAGTCGCTGGCATTCAATAGCAAATAAAATTCTGCCGCCTAATGTTTTTTACTTGCAAGTGAAATTGCACGGGCAGTTTTATCGTTCAAAATATGCCGTTGTTAGTCAGTCTGGGTTGAACTCTGCTGTTGAAAAATCATTCCATCCTTATTTTTGGGCGCGCTTTACGCAACCATTGTCGTATATATATGTAGTTAATGATGATGTGAAAAAATGGATTGCTAGTGTGCAATGCGTAGCAGCCACTATCTTTGTGGATTCCGTTAAGGATAGCGTTGAAGGAAAATTTTCTAGTGAAGCATTATGGAAGAAGGGGTTACAGCTTACATATTCTGCTGAGTTAAGAGCTGAAAATAAGCAGCGTGCCGGTGTCATTTACAATAGTCAGCGAGATTTTTATGATGGTATTACTGCTGCTTTGTTTTCAGGCAAGTCAAATGATGTGCCGAGCAGCAAAGTCAGAATTTTAACATCAATTAAATGGAAGCTTAGAGCGATACTGGGGAAAGTTTTATCAGTATTGCGGCTGATGAAAGCCACGACTACTTTTGTTAATGGTGTTGATTATATTGCGTGGAAAATTGAACGTCATACAGGCGAGCAAGTTATTGTTAGCGACAAACTTCGCAAATACCCACTTATCTATTGTTGGCCTTTGTTATTCAAGTTTTATAAACAAGGCAAAATTCGTTAGCACATTGTGCGTAAAAAACAAAAATTTATTTGTATAATTATTATAATTTGTAATAATTATTAAACGGCAATCCAGCGACTTAAAAAGCCGCTGGATCTAACCTTAGCCCACTGGCTGGTAGGAACTAAGGCTAAAGTAACTATACTTTGATTGTTAATTAATGTTCGCAATAACATAGGGTTATGGGCGAGATGTAACAATATTTTTCAATTAAAGACTATGACAGAAATTGAACGTAATAAAGTGAGACTCAAGAAGTTAATGCTCTCACATGGGAAAACTTCACGCCATATCGCTATTTTATTAGCTCGAGTGACGGGGGATCGGCTATCCGCTAGGACAGTGCAGTCTTGGAGCGCATCGCCGCACTTAGTTAGTGCGCGTCCTTGTCCTGGTTGGGCACTATATATTCTGGAAACAGAATTACAAATAATCGCAGAAGAGAATCTGATGGATAGAAATTACTAAATAAATATCAATAATGAAATGAGAAATAAAGTTACGTGAGTTGATTATCTAATGTTTCATTGAGCTCTTTTTCAAAATTTCTAAATAGCCAATGAGCACAAATTTTACTCCCCGTATAGGGGATATCTATCACTCGCGGATTGATCTGCATAGATAATAATGTTTCATTCGGATAAGTGACTTCGATATGAGTTACCCAAATCCAGTTGCCTTTACTTCTATAGGTTCTGGAATTTAAATCTAAAGCAAACTCATACTCCTTATTGTCCACGGTCGTGATAATAGTGCTTGCTTGATATTTCTGGTTAGAAGCGACTAACTTTGCTGCCACAATAGACTGCTTAGCAACGCGTGACTTATATAAATAGATTAAGTCTGGGTTTGAAAGACTTAATAACGCGTACAAATCTCGAATTTCTCCTATCGAACTCTCCATACATGATTCATTCTGATATTTAGTATCGGCTATCTTGGCCGATAAAGATTAGATGTTCAATGAATTGAAATTACAGGCAGGTTTTGCCCGTCTAGGACTAATTATTCTACTTTGTCGGTAATTTTCAACCGATCGTTTGCGCATACAGATTTCATCATTTTTGCCGATAAACCCTATAGCCAAATTAATGAAAATTATATGTGTTTAAGTATCTGTGTGTCAGGCAATAGCTGTCATATCAATATTCATCTGGGAGGATAAAAAATAATGGATTTAGCGACTCTGATAGGCCTGATAGGCGCGCTAATTATTATCTGTATAGCTATTCTTTTGGGGGGGGATTTTGTCACGTTCATAAATATACCATCTATCGTTGTTGTGATCGGTGGAACATTTGCTGCGACGCTTGCTAGAATTTCTTTAGGTCAGTTTTTCGGCTCATTTAAAGTGGGCCTAAAATCAATCGTACATAAAAGTATAAATCCGCATGAGCTAATTGAAGAAGCGGTGGAACTTGCAAATATTGCTAGAAAAGAAGGGATACTTGCATTAGAAGGGCGAGAGATCGGTCATCCGTTTTTAGAAAGAGGGATTTATCTATGCATTGATGGACATGCTCCTGAAGTAGTGAAAAAAATGTTGAGTAAAGATATTAATTTAACTATAGATAGACACACTGATGGTATCCAAATGTTTAAGGCCATAGGTGATACTGCGCCAGCAATGGGAATGATAGGAACGTTAATTGGGTTGGTATCTATGCTTTCAGCAATGGATGACCCAAAAGCAATTGGCCCAGCTATGGCTGTGGCGTTATTAACCACTTTATATGGTGCAATCATTGCTAATGCCATCGCATTGCCGATTGCTGATAAATTGAAAAAAATTAGTGCTGAAGAAAAACTTAATAAGAATCTTATTTTAGAATCTATTTCATCTATTCAAGCGGGCATTAATCCAAAAGTTGTTGAACAAATTTTATTAACTTTTTTGCCTGAAAGTAAGAGAGTGACAGAGAAACCAGAGCAGTAAGAAATGAGTGATGAAGAACAATCGACGACTGAAGAAGGTGACTCTGGTGCGCCAGCTTGGGTAATGACTTTTGCGGATTTGATGTCATTACTAATGTGTTTTTTTGTTCTGTTGTTAGCCTTCTCGGAAATGGATGCTCAGAAATTCAAACAATTATCAGGCTCAATGAAACAGGCGTTTGGGGTACAAAGAGAAATAAAAGCCGATGATATTCCTAAAGGGACAAGTATTATTGCCCAAGAGTTTTCGCCTGGGACACCTTCGCCTACACCATTTCAAGTTATGCAGCAGCAGACTTCAGACGATACTAAAGATAATTTAGCATTCGATGAAGGTGGAAATGATGATGAAAAGAATTTAGCAGAGAAAATGTATGCAGCTGCAGTTGAGAGCGTAAGGGAAGAAGCTGAGAAATTAGTTGAAGATCTTAAGGAAGAAATTGAAACAGGGATGTTGGAGATTGAATGGTCGGAAGCAGAAATAACAGTCAGACTGAAAGAGAAAAGTACATTTAATTCTGGCCAGGCAAAACTTAAACGATCCTCGTTTGATATCATCGATAGAGTTTCAAAATCTCTAAATAAAATTGACGGGAATATAATTGTTGCGGGGCATTCGGATAATGTACCAATTAACACTTATGAATATCGTTCAAATTGGGAATTATCGGCAGCAAGAGCTGCAAATGTCGTTCATCATTTGACTGATGCAGGGAAAGTTGATCCTAATCGAGTGCAAATGCGAGCACATGCAGAAACTAAGCCATTAGTTCCCAACGATAATCGAGAGAATAAAGCTCGAAATCGACGTGTTGAGATTATCATTGTTGGTAATAATCGTCTCTTCGAAGAATTACATAATAACTTTAGTATTGATAACGTTAACCAGGTGGTTGACAAAGTTATTCCATCTGAAAGTGGATGAGTAGGTGGCCCCATGCATGGAAATTCTGTCAATTTTAAAAGTTTGCCTAGCTCAGATAAAGTGGTGGAAGACTTGCGTAACTATTTTGAGCAGGATGATGATATAGATTTACGTGATATTACCAATATAGCAAAACAAGATCCTGCTATTCTTGCCAACATTCTGTTGCTTGTTAATGAGAGTTTTCTAAAAAGAAATAGTCCGGTAGTGAACACTCTATCTGCAGCGATAAATCTGGTTGGTCTAGAAGCATTGAAAGATAGTCTATTATCGATAAAATCCTTGAGTGAAATTAATGTCAAACCACAAAATGCAATTGCATTCGAGCTGATAAAAAGCCGAACTTATATGGCTTCTCGTTTGACCCAATTCTGGGGTGAATATATGGGGCAAACTTCATCTGAAGAAATGTTTTGTGCTTCGATGTTTTCGGGAATTAGTGATATGTGGGAATGTTTAGAGAATGAAGATATCACTAGAAACCTACTCGATGTGGATTCGACCGAATCTATCCAAGCTTTATATCATTTTTCTGAAGAAGACATTGGTTTGCTGCCTGATAGTATTCAGCAAGTTCATGAGCATTCATCGGTATCTGAGCGTCTTAAACTGAGTGTTATTGTGTATAACTTAGTGTCATGTTTTGAATTGGGGTTTTCTACGCAAGCATTTGAAAATGCATTACAAAAAATTTGCGACTTTGTCGATATTAGTATGCATCGAGCAGGATATGATTTTTCACGACAAGTGGTTGAAATCGATAAGAATGCTAGTCATCAGCTGTTCCATTATAGTTATTTTTTATTAAGCACAAATATGGAAGCTGTTGATCCTCTGAAAGTGTAGATACCTTCTAGATCAGATGTACGGAGTAATAACCAGTAAAGCATATGCCCGGTCCGCCGATAATATCCTGAAACCTAGTTAATTTTTTAGGATAATTAATGGATTATATTCTCTCAGTGTCGTTTGCTATAAAGTATTTTGTGCAAATTTCACTTGCTGTTGTGTTAGTTGCTGCGGTGGTTACTGTGGCTGTTTTATATGTGATAGATGTTACTCAGACCAAGCAAGCCATTCGACGCAATTACCCTGTTATTGGAAGATTCCGTTATTTGTTTGAATACCTTGGAGAATTCTTTAGACAATACTTTTTTGCTATGGATCGTGAAGAGCTGCCATTTAATCGTGCTCAACGCTCTTGGGTTTACCGTGCAGCAAAAAATATCTCAAATACAGCTGCCTTTGGTTCTACGCGAGATTTGAAAAAGCCGGGCACAGTGATATTTGCAAACTGTCCATATCCTACAATGTCTGAAGATGCGACTAGTGCTGATTACGACACTATTGGACCCTATACTAGAAAGCCATATGTAACGCGTTCTATTTTCAATATTTCAGGTATGAGTTATGGAGCATTATCTAAGCCTGCAGTACTTGCATTAGGACTTGGTGCTAAAAAAGCAGAATGTTGGATGAATACCGGTGAAGGAGGATTATCTCCATATCATCTATCTAGTGGGTGCGATATTGTATTTCAAATTGGAACCGCTAAATATGGTGTGCGTGATGCTGAGACCGGACAGTTAAGTGATGAGAAACTACGAGAAGTTGCAGCGCATCATCAGTTAAGAATGTTTGAAATTAAACTCAGCCAAGGTGGTAAGCCTGGTAAGGGTGGAATATTGCCTGCAGGTAAAGTTTCTCAAGAAGTGGCTGATATTAGAGGTATACCTGTCGCTACAGATTCAATCAGCCCCAATCGCCATCCTGAAATTAAATGTGATGATGATTTGTTAGATATGATTAATCGTGTAAGAGAAGTGACGGGTAAGCCGGTGGGCTTTAAAGCAGTCATTGGTTCGGAAAGTTGGTTGGATCATTTATTCAGTGCAATTTTACGTCGAGGGCTTGAATCTGCACCTGACTTTATTACCGTAGATAGTGCTGATGGTGGTACTGGAGCAGCACCATTGCCTTTACTCGATGATATGGGTTTGCCGCTACACGAAAGTTTACCTATTGTGATTAATAAATTAATCGAGTATGGATTGCGCGATCGTATTAAGGTTATTTCTTCCGGAAAGTTAATTAATCCAGCCGATGTCGCTTGGGCATTATGCGTGGGTGCAGATTTTATTACTTCTGCTCGTGGCTTCATGTTCTCTTTAGGCTGCATACAAGCATTGCAATGCAATAAAAATTCTTGTCCTACAGGTATCACTACTCATGATAAGAAACTACAGCGAGGTTTAGATCCGCTGGTTAAGACTGACCGTGTTGCTGATTATGTGAAAAATATGGTTTATGAAGTGGGTATGATTGCTCATTCATGCGGTGTTAGTCACTTTAGAGATTTAGAGCGGCATCATGCGCGTGTTATACAAGGTAATGGTTTGTCAGTGCCATTGGATAAATTGTATCCTCAGGTTGAACCATTATTTGAAATGGAACGTAGAGACTGGGCAACTAGACCTTGGTCACCTAAAGAACATGCAGCATTGGATGCTGATGACGCAATGGAGCAATCTGAAAATAAAAAAAAGCATTTTAAAACAACAAATTTAATAACCATGTTTGAAAAAATCTTAAAGAAGTTCAAAAATAATAAAGTTGTTGAATTAGAAGAAATTCAACAACTGAGTCCTCTAATCTCTATGCAGAGAAGGTTAGAAGAGTATCAAAGTGTTGCTGATTAAAAGCAATTAGAAGAATTTCTTCTTATAGAACGAGAAGTCAGCGACGCATTTTCTAATAATGAAGTGCTAGCTTATCTCGGTGACTTTTTCCAATCAGTGAGTGCGGGGCTACAGTTATCAACGTTGGATGCCAAATCAATTCAGCAATGGCGTAATGTTCTTCGCGAGTTATTGGTGGGTATTCAATATAGTGGCGAATATGTTGATTCAGCTAACAAGATCAAGAGCCAGCTTGATAATAGTAATAATATTATTGATTGTACTCAGAAAACTAAAGATCTACTGATTGAATATTCTAGCAGTCTTAGTGATGACCATGAGGAAATGCATGGTTACTTGTTGACGATTGCAGATAAGCTGCAATCTATCTATGCAGAAATAAGTGAAACAAAAGATGAATATTTTTCGCGTGAATCTAAAAAAGGCAGTATCAATGAATCATTTAAACAAGGGATTAAACAACTTGATGATACCTTGGAGAATAGTGACGACTTGGACTCGTTAAAGAATAGTTTGAATAAGATCGTATCGGCAATTCAAACTAGAGTTATTAATGAAGTTGAAGCGGAAGAGAATGAAACTCAAATCCTTGAAAATAAAATTGCTGGTATGAGTAATAAGATTAAGCTGCTAGAAGAGCATGCTAAAGACTTAGAAGAAACTATCCATAAGAAGCATATGCAAGCGATTACTGACCCTTTGACCGGCTTGTATAATCGTGCTGCTTATGTTCAAGCATTAGAAAAAGCATGGGTGAAGTGGGATCAAGAAAAAATACCGAGTACTATGCTGGTATGGGATATCGATCATTTCAAGATGATTAATGATCGTCATGGACATGCTGCTGGTGACAAAGTGTTACAGTCAGTAGCAAAGTAATTAGAAACAGGTGTACGCAAAGGCGATATGTTGGCAAGGTTTGGTGGTGAAGAATTTGTCATGCTGCTTGTAAATAAATCACTTGAAGAGGGTGCGCAATTAGCTGATAGGATTCGGCAGTTAATCTCATCAACAGACTTCACCTATAAAAAACAAGCACTGCATGTCACGATATCATGTGGTGTAGCATCATTCGTAGGCGAAGATACCCCGACATCATTATTTGAACGAGCAGATAAAGCGCATGGACAAGTGTCAAATAGCATGCTGGCCAATTAAAATCGGTATGAGCGTCTTAAATTATAGGATGTTTGGTCGTTACTATTAATTTAATGCGAGTATTATTTGAATACTTACTATAAATATTAAATTAGTGGTATGGAATACTTCGGTAAAAACACATTAGAGCAGATCATCTTAGATTTCTTGGATCGGCAAAAAGAAAATCGAAATTTGAGCACTCAGGAATTGATCGGAAAGATCAATAAAGTTGTCGAGTACTATAGAGAATCGTTAATGTATGAATTTGACGAGTCAGAGTACCCGAGCACTTTAGAGATGATGCGCGAAGATGTTGTTCCAGAAACTAAAGAATAGTTAGACCATCCCATATTTTTTGATGAAGGATATAACTTCATCTAGACCTTTCTCTTCTTTTAAATTGGTAAATAAGAAGGGTTTATCACCTCTCATTTTCTTTGCATCACGATCCATTACTTCTAATGAAGCACCTACCATTGGTGCTAGATCGATTTTGTTTATAATTAACAAGTCAGATTTAGTGATTCCCGGACCGCCTTTGCGAGGAATCTTTTCACCAGCCGCCACATCTATAACGTAAATAGTTAGGTCAGATAATTCTGGGCTAAATGTAGCGCTTAAGTTATCACCGCCACTCTCAATAAATACAAAGTCTAAATTTCCAAAAGTATCACACAAGCTTTCTACTGCTGATAGATTCATAGAAGCATCTTCGCGTATCGCAGTATGCGGGCAGCCGCCTGTTTCAACGCCAATGATTCTATCTTTTTCTAATGCTTCATGACGAATTAAGAAATCGGCATCTTCACGTGTGTAAATGTCATTGGTGACTGCCGCTATTTGATAGTCATCCCGCATGTGCATGCATAACAAACGCAGTAGGGCTGTTTTTCCAGAGCCGACAGGGCCGCCGACACCAATTCTTAGTACTTGCTTATTTGTAGTCATATTAATTTGTGTTGTTTATGAACGAAAAAGTCGCGTGTATTGTTGTTCATGCTGCATGCTAGCCATTACTGCGCCTGGGCATGTTGCACCGATAAGGTCATCTTCTATATCTAATCCGCTAGTCACACAGTTATCAATGCTTTGCATTAAATCTGAAAGGATTAATTGTCCACTAGTTTGACCAAGTGGGACAAGTTTTACACCTATACCAACTTGGTTTTCACACCAACTCCAGACTAAACCTTGAGTAGCGATTTTTTTTTCAATTTCCCATTTGGTGCAGGCTAAACTAAAAGTGGTTAATAACGAGCATTGATTTTTTTTCCAATAGGTCGATTCATCTATTCCTAGATCGAGTAGCAATCGTGCTAATGCGCCCCCCATTTGAGTGTCTTCTAATAATAATTCGCTAGTTTCACGTGATGCCAATACATAATCATTCCAATAGCGTATGTCTTCATTGTTTTGATTGATATGTGCATCATATAGACGTGAAAATATTGGGATATCTAGATACTCTAAACTATTTTTTAGTAAGCCTTTTATCCATTTGTTTAAACTTTCTTGATCCGTCACATATTCGTTATGACAAGCTGTTTCTAGACCTTGTGAATAGGCATAACTGCCTATTGGCAGAGTAGGGCTGCAAATTCTCAACAGTTGCAATAAAGAAAGCTTACTCATGACTATGGGAGTGTGTATGACTATGGCCCTTCGAGTATGCTCCCGATTCAGGCTCAAAAGGAGCTGATTCTTTGCTTACACTAAGGTTTAGATGTTCTAGCATTTCATTCAATACATGGTCGTAATGAAATCTTAAATATGTGGGCTTAACTTCTAGTGGTACATGTCGATTGCCTAAGTGATAACTAGCGCGCATCAACAGCAAAGGGTCACTAGAAGTGACAGTACTGACTTCTTCATTGGCAGCAATGATCTCAATGATTTCACCGGATTCTGCTTGTAATTTATCACCGCCACGTAAAATCATTCCACGAGGTAAAAATAATCCTGCTTCTTCACCGCTATCTAGTTGAGTATGTAGTCTCGCTTTTTGTCTAGACTCAAAGGCTAGTGTTAATGTGAATTTAGCATCAACATTAGAATCGATTTTATTGGTAATTTTAATCACTTAGATTACGCTCATGATTAAAATAAAAAATATCTCTGTGCGAGTGCGACTACTTCTGCTGGTTCACAAGTAAGTAACTTGCCATCAGCGCGCACTTCGTATGTTTGTGGGTCAACTTCAATATTGGGTTGATAGCTGTTATTGATCAGGTCGCATTTTCTAATGGCCCTAGTGTTTTTTACCGCCACACATTTTTTGTTGAGTGATAATGTTGTGGCAATGTCATTGTCTAGTGCAGCCTGTGAAACAAAAGTGTAACTTGTCTTGTAATTTGCACCACCATAAGCACCAAACATATAGCGATAATGTACTGGTTGTGGGGTAGGAATAGATGCGTTAGGGTCACCCATAGGTGCTGCTGCAATAAAACCTCCTTTGATGATTAACGAAGGTTTGGCACCAAAGAAGGCAGGTTTCCATAGTACTAAATCTGCAAGCTTGCCGACTTCAATGGAACCAACTTCATGCGCAATTCCATGTGTAATGGCTGGATTGATTGTATATTTTGCAATATAACGTTTTGCACGATTATTGTCGTTTGCTGAACTATCAGGTTCAAGTGGTCCACGCTGTTTTTTCATTTTGTCAGCGGTTTGCCATGTGCGACAAATTACTTCACCAACACGCCCCATTGCCTGAGAGTCTGAGGCGATCATACTGAAAGCACCTAAGTCGTGTAAAATATCTTCTGCTGCAATAGTTTCTTTACGAATTCTGGATTCCGCAAAGGCGACATCTTCTGGAATTTTTGTATCCAAGTGATGACATACCATTAACATATCTAAGTGTTCATCAATTGTATTGACGGTATAGGGACGAGTAGGGTTAGTACTTGAAGGCAGTACATTCGCTTCACCGCAAGCACGGATAATGTCTGGCGCATGACCTCCGCCGGCACCTTCCGTGTGATAAGTGTGGATGGCGCGGCCTTTAAATGCAGCAATGGTATCTTCGACAAATCCTGATTCGTTGAGCGTATCAGTATGAATAGCCACTTGAATGTCATACTTTTCTGCGACGCTTAAACAGTTGTCGATTGAAGCAGGCGTGGTTCCCCAATCTTCATGTAACTTGAGCCCCATCGCGCCTGCAGCTACTTGTTCTTCTAATGCAGCTGGTAAACTTGCATTGCCTTTGCCTAAGAATCCTAGATTCATTGGAAAAGCATCGGCTGCTTCTAGCATTTTGTGTATGTTCCAAGGCCCAGGTGTGCAAGTGGTTGCATTGGTGCCTGTGGCAGGACCCGTGCCACCACCTAACATAGTAGTGACGCCAGACATTAAAGCTTCTTCAATTTGTTGCGGGCAAATAAAGTGGATGTGCGCATCAATACCACCTGCAGTAATAATTTGACCTTCACCTGCAATGGCTTCTGTGCCAGGGCCAATTGCAATATTTACATTTGGCTGTATGTCAGGGTTGCCTGCTTTACCGATACCAACAATTCTTCCATTTTTAATGCCAATGTCAGCTTTAACAATACCCCAATGATCTAAAATTAATGCATTAGTAATAACAGTGTCAACGACGTCTTTAGCACATAATTGGCTTTGCCCCATGCCATCACGAATGACTTTACCGCCGCCAAATTTTACTTCTTCACCGTAGGTAGCATAATCTTTTTCAACTTCTATAAATAAATCTGTATCGCCTAAGCGTAATTTATCGCCAACGGTTGGGCCGAACATTTCTGCATAGGCTTGTCTGCTAATTTTGGCCATGGTTCTATTTCACCTTTCCCATTACTTTGGCGTTGAATCCATAAATTATTTTATTGCCGTCAACCTCAACTAAGTCAATGGTTCTTTCTTGTCCTGGCTCGAAACGTACTGCAGTCCCTGCTGCAATATCCAGGCGCATACCAATAGTACTCGCTCGGTCAAAAATTAAAGAACTGTTGGTTTCATAAAAGTGATAGTGAGAGCCAACTTGTATTGGTCGGTCGCCTGTATTGGCAACAGTAATATTTAATGTTTTACGACCTTGATTAAGCTCAATGTCACCCGATTGTGCAATTAGTTCGCCAGGTATCATGTGTGTATTCCTAGAATTTAAGTAATAGGGTTGTGTATGGTGACAAGCTTAGTGCCGTCAGGAAATGTTGCTTCAACTTGTACATCGTGAACCATTTCTGCGATACCATCCATAACATCGTCTTGAGTTAATAGATGTCTGCCTTCTTCCATTAATTCAGCCACTCGCTTTCCTTCTCTTGCACCTTCTAATATCGCGCAAGATATATAAGCGATAGTCTCTGGATAATTTAATTTAATGCCTTTGTTTTTACGTCGCTCTGCTAGTAAGCCCGCTGTAAATAAAAGCAGTTTATCTTTTTCTCTTGGTGATAATTCCATACCAGTTCCTATGTAAAATTAAGTATGCCAAATTCTAGGAGCACTTGATTCTAACTGAAGAATTTGTGGTCTTAGTAATTCCCATAATGCTGCAAAAAATTCTTTTATTTTTTCTGCATAGGCACTCATTGCTCTGATAATAAATAAGCCATTCAGTAATGTATGAGAGTTACTCAGGCCTTTAAACTGTAGTGCTACTTTGTTAATAGTTTCAGTATCGATAGTTGCGTTACCATTGCTAGTGACAAAAGTGCCCACTGATTTATATCCTTGGAGTCCCCAACTAGCATCAAGAAGTTCATCACCTCCGATGAGACGATTAGTCTCCAGTAATACAGGTTTGTTATCTCGCCAAATTTCTAATTTCTGTCTACACTTTCCAGCAACAAAGTATTCTTTTTGTGCAGGTAAGCCTAAGCACTGAATTTCCCATGCAAAAAAACGATTACTTTTATTTAGATTGATTCTCGTAGTTGATACGGCATTGGTGTCATTAAAGTAAACAGTTTCTTGGGGTAGCCATTCTAAGATTGCATTTTCTTCTAGATTGATTACTTGGTTCTGGTTGGCTTGTATACCCGTGCTGCGATAAAACTTAGTGGCAGCAGGCGTAGTAATTAAGGCGTGAGTATTTTTATTAAGTTGTGCACTAAGGTTAAGAGAGTCTCCGCCAACTATGCCGCCAGGCGGGTGAATTAAGTAAATGTGGCAACAGCCATTTGGCTCGGGATAAAATGGCTTTTGCACCATTAGTGGTCCAGTGTGTTTTTTGCTGGTAAGAATGGTTTTGTTATTTTTTTGTGTAAATGATAAGTCCAGGGTTGCTTTCCAGCTTGCTTGATTTTGTGACGTTAATGCAGTGGCAACCATTATCTTTAATTACTTCTTAATATAATGGTAAATTATGCCACCAATAACAAGCAATGCTAAAAAGTATTCAATGCCCGAATGACTATGAAAAATAGTTGTATGTCCAGAATGCGAAAATGCTGGAGCAGCAAATATCATTAAGGTTAAAGATAGACAAATGCTGGCTAATCTTAAGTGCATAATTTTCTCCTAGATGCTTTTTATACCTTCAAGTATTTATCGATTAAGTGATTGTCTAGCTCATTCATTGAGCCTTGGGCTACATCACGACCTTTTTCTAATATACAGAAATTCGACGCAACTCGTCTTGCAAATGGTAATTTCTGTTCAACTAATAATACCGTGAGTCCAAGCTCTTGGTTTAATTTTTTTATAATGTCACCAATTTCACGCACTATATTGGGTTGTATGCCCTCAGTTGGTTCATCAAGTATTAATAATTCAGGTTCAATGGCTAATGCGCGACCAAGTGCAAGCTGTTGTTGTTGACCGCCAGATAAATCTCCACCTCTTCGGTGTAACATTTCTTTCAGTACAGGAAATAATTCAAAGATAATGGGCGGCAATTGCTTAGATTTGTTTGCCACTAAGCCTGTGTTTAAGTTGTCTTCAACGGTTAACTGAGAAAATATTTCTCTGCCTTGTGGTACATAGCCAATTTTATGAATTGCACGTTTTTCAGCATTTAGCTTAGTGATATCTATGTCTTTGAATTGAATCGAACCATCAGTAATCGACTCTAACCCCATAATGCACTTTAGTAATGTGGTTTTGCCGACGCCATTGCGACCCATTAAACATGTGACACTACCTTTGGGAACGTCTAATGAAAGGTCCCACAGTGTGTGGCTTTCTCGATAGTATTGGTTGATTGAAGAAACTTTTAACATGTTAATCGCCTAAATATACTTCAATAACTTTACGATCGTTTTGAATTTTATCCATAGTG
>CALJEX010000022.1 GCA_938074525.1 uncultured Gammaproteobacteria bacterium | reverse complement strand
CAAGATGAAGAATTTGATGTCTTGTCAGTTTCACTAGGTGCAACACGATTCTTTGATAATAATCTTGAGTTAAGTATATTCGCTGGCCGTGCAGAACGCGCTCCTCAAGAAACTGCTCTTTATGCAGATGGGCCTCATTTAGCTACATTAACATTTGAAACTGGGTCTACTGATATTGATAAAGAGACATCAAACAACTTAGAGATTGGTTTATCGCAACAAGGTAAGCGCACTGGATGGAAAGTGAATGCATATTATAATCAAATTGATGACTACATCTTCTTAGCCAGTGCTGATACAAATAATGACGGCATTGCCGACCGTGCTGACGAAGAAGGCATGTTTGAGCTTGATGGGGAATTACTCGTTTCGAATTACGATAATGAAGACGCAACATTCTACGGTATTGAAGCTGAACTAACGCATCAACTTATTCAGACTAAGACATACACGCTAGATGGACGAGTGTTTGGCGACTATATGCGTGCAGAATTTGATGATAATGATCTTGGTGATGTTCCGCGAATCACACCGTTACGTTTTGGCGCTGGTGCGATATTCGCTTATGACACATGGCAAGCTGCGGTTGACGTCATTGTTACCTCTGACTCCAGCAATGAGGCTGATTTAGAAACGGATACAGATGGATTCACCATGCTCAATGCAAGTTTAAATAAAACTGTGTATGCAGGTGACTCAGATTTAAATCTCTATGTTAAAGCTGAAAATTTACTAGATGAGGATGCTCGACAGCATACTTCTTTCCAGAAAGACCGTGCAGTGTTACCAGGTAGAAATATAATCTTTGGTTTGTCAATTGATTATTAAATAAGAATCATCTTGGGCAGTGAGTATGTTACTGATTAAGTCAGAGCTATAGAAAACTGCAAAAAGTAATGTTTGAGGTAAAAATATCTTAGAGACAAACCAGTATTGCTGGATACACCTAAGGCATTTTTACCTCTACTTTCTCTACTTTTAGTTCATATATCAAATTTTTAGGTTTTATTATTTTTGCGTCACTCGAGGCATATCAGTACGTATTTGATGTAATCACAATAATTGTAGGTATTTTTTGGGCTATATAATGTGTAAGTTTATTAAATTTAAGGGCACGTTTTTCGCTTGACGCTAATGATTATTTGAACATATTTAAGAACATGCATACTCGAGTTAAATTTTCTCATATGACAAAATACTATTTTACTTAAGTTTCACAGTTTATACGCCGACAAAGTTTGTAATTTCTCCAGTGCCCCAAAGTAATAGCATTTTGTTGTTTAGAAATACGCGCTTGATAATGACTCGGCACTGCATTCTAATGACTGCTCTAATTATTCTCAGTCTGTTATCTTTTTCAGGCGATAAACTGACACTTTATGCGGTAGGAAGCTTAAAGGTAGCCCTTAGTGATGTGATTACTGCCTATGAAGAAAGATATAAAATAAAAGTAGCTGTAAAATTTGGACCTTGTGGGTTATTAATAAAAAATATTGAAGGTGGTGAGAATCCAGATATTTTCGCTTCTGCGAATATGGCTTATCCTAACAAGCTTGCATTAGTTAATTAGAGGAATCCTGTTGTATTGTTTTCTATCTAGGCGAAAGTGGACATGATTTCTTAAGATATATAGTTTTTCTGATATCCCGTATGTCTATGACTAATAACGGCCAAAAGCAGTCATTCCATTATTTGAAGTAACATGCCTGCAATAGGAGGAGTATGTGTCAAATTGATGTTTCCATATCGCACATTAGCTTTATTTTGGCGTAATTCAATTAATTAAGTCATTGAATTATCTAGAGTGGTGAGGTTGGTACGTATATTGCTACAACTATTATGTTAGAAATTGTCTTCATATGCATGCTAACAAAATGACCCCGCCTCCTTGCGGCGGGGTTTTTTTAATTAGGTATTTTAGATTACTTTCGGCCCATAGCTGACATCGCATTATAGATAATTCACTTTATAGTGCACATGTACATAATCATTTGCGAATGCAGCTACATTAGCATTTTTCAGCTTGATATTCTGGGCGGACTTCCGAAAAAGAGGAATCCTTTCGCCGAGTACCACTGGTACACGTGTTAGTGCCATTTCATTTATCAGTTTGAGATCTGGGAAAGATTGAATTGTTTTCCCACCATCTATGTAGGCATGGGTAAATCCTTCGCTTTCCAGTTTGCCAATTAACACCAATAAATCATCAGAATACATTTTGGCTAGATTCTTTAAGTTTTCTAGAGGTACTTTCAATATTCTATTCAATAATAACAGAGTCAACATGTTTCACTGGCAGCCTGCTTGCGACCTATAGCGGACATATCTCAATAACAATGGTTGATGCTGGTAAAAGTTAGCACAATGTGATTACAAAAATAGTTTCTAAAGAAAATATTTAATATTACTACTAATTTAATATTCATTCAAATGATCTAGTAGGCAGTGCAGTCTTTATTGCCGATTATCTGATTTTTCTCCTATTGTGACGTAAGTCACTATGTTCAAGCGCAATACATAAAATTAATACTTAACAAATATTAATAATTGTCGATAATTAATCAGAGTGATTATGATTGGCATTTATTGGAAGATAAAGATGAATCCGATGCGGTGAGTCAATATGAACCAATACTATGGATGAATATATTAATTTCACTAGGTGCATATCAAATGTATAGGCAGCATATGCAGAGTCGAGTTACAGCGTCGGATGTTGTTGCGTATTTATTGACAGATAAAGATTTGCCTAGAGCAATCATGCATTGTTTGAATCAAATTAAAGAGTGTCTATCTAAATTACCAAATGGAAATAAATTGGCTAAATCTATTGATGGTATCGACCATAAAATTAAGTCAAAAAATGCTGTTAAATTGATAGAGTCAGGATTACACGAATTTGTAGATGAATTGCAAATTGATTTGGCAAACATAAACAACAAAATCGAAGCTAAATGGTTTTTGAACTAAGGCAGAAAAATTGAAAAAATTCTCATGCACTTGCGGACTAGCAGTATTCTTTGAAAATACTCAATGTTATGCATGTGGGTCATTGTTGGCATATGATTTTGAAAAAGATGTTATGCAATCATTAACTAAATCTGCTAATAATATTTATCAAAACCAGGAGAAAAAACAATATAAGTTATGCAATCATTATGAACAATATGGGGTATGTAACGCCTGCGTACCATATGATGATACTTCAGACTGGTGCATTGCCTGTAGCCTAAATCAAACTATTCCAAATCTAACGAACCCCAATAATATTCAATATTGGAAGAAGCTTGAGTTTGCAAAAAGAAGGCTTGTTAGAACTTTGCTATCATTGAAGCTGCCACTTGATTCAATGGTGAATCAACAACAATGTAAATTAGCTTTTGCATTCTTAGAAGATCAAAGAAGAAATCCGAATGTACCAAATGAATTTGTTTATACCGGGCATAATCATGGCTTAATAACCGTTAACCTTGATGAGGCTGATGGTGTATCTCGAGAACAGGTTAAAGTCAGCACAGGAGAAAATTATCGAACCCCTCTAGGTCATCTTCGACATGAAAGTGGCCATTACTATTTTGATGTGCTACTCGCAAATAGCCAACAACTTGATGGATTTAGGTCTTTATTTGGCGATGAAAGAGTGGATTATAAACAGTCACTAGATGATTATTACTCCCATAAACAATATCAACAATGGCAAAACGATTATATTAGTCGCTATGCTCAAGCACATCCTTTGGAAGATTGGGCTGAATGTTGGGCGCACTACTTACATATGTATGACACGTTAGAAACAGCGCGTCATCAGAATATTATGGAAGACAACAGTGATTGTTCATTGGATGAATGTGTTGCAGATTGGTCAAGCTTAATTGTGATTATGAATGAATTGAATCGTAGTATGGGTGTGAATGACACATACCCATTTGTGTTAAGTGATGAAGTAATTAAGAAATTGAATTTTGTTCATCAGGTGATTGATCCCACTGGTTAGCCCATTCAATCGGGGGTAATTTGTTGAATGCTTCCAGTATTCTCTGGTCCCAGCTGTTTTTAAGTTCTCGTAAGTATTCGCTTCCTTCCTCAAACTTCTTATACAGAGGAGTAGCTAATGAGCCGGCTTTATAAATATTGATTTCGATTGGTGGTCCCACGGTCAGATTACTTTTCATGGTGGAGTCCATCGACACTAGTGCAGCTGAAGTTGCGGTTGATAAGGTGGTCTCTGGTGTTAGCACTCTGTCTAAAATAGGTTTTCCATATTTGCTTTCCCCAATTTGCAAGAAAGGTGTGTCATCAGAAGTGGAAATATAATTTCCCTGTGGATAGATGAGTAAAATTTTGTGGGGATTATTGGCTACTTGTCCGCCAATGATAAAAGTTGACTCATAATTGGCTTCATCGGAACTGTGTTTACTTTGTTCGTTGCTACTCAATTCACCCACATAGCTCGCCGCATCTCTTAATGAGGTAACATTATGCAGGTTAACTTTGGCAGAACTTTTAATATCCTTTTCTATTTTAGCTAACACAGCTTGGGTCGTGGCCAGGTTGCCTGAAGATAATAAACTTATCTGGCGATCCCCTGGTAGGTTAAAGCTATGCATCTTGCTATAGGAGCTCACATGATCGACGCCGGCGCTAGTTCGTGAATCCGAGCAAAATACAACTCCAGAATTAACTTTTATTGCTACGCAGTAAGTCATGGATGTTCTTTAGAGATAGAAAAGATATGTATTATTGTAGCTGCGAATATTAACACATGACCCAGTATAGTGAGCCTCTGCCAGCTAGAAAATGTGTTGATATGCGCTTTATATGTGAAGCTTGTCACTTACGCAAATAGGACGCTGAATATAACCAATTGGCTATTCGTTTATTTTATTTTTGAGTAAATACTGGATGTACATTCGGCGAGATTCTTTGTCTCGTCTACAAGATTGATTTTCACACCACCATGAGTAGCTAACTGGATCAATCTGTAGTCTTTCGAAAGGTTTGTTGCGATTGGTCAAAATAACAACACTTTTATCGGCATGTGCCAGCCATACCTGATAAGAGTCATGGAAATTCTCTTGGTCGTCGGCAATTTCCTTCATTTTTCTCCACGATCGCTCCGAGTACCACGGGATACCGACCACAGCATGCTGCTCTTTTTTCTTTATTTGGCTAGACATTGTAGATTGCTAAATAAAACGGCTATATTCAAAATATTTGACAATAAAATAAGACTATAGCTAATTCCCGTTGGTTATTGAGGTAAATTTCAGAATAAATGGACAATCTGCACTAGCCTAGTGCTGTATGGCATAGCGATAACTATCTGGTGATATTTAACTTTCTCAGGGCATTCAGTTCTGTATTTTTTACAGTGTCTTTATCTGAGCCAAGTTCTTTTGCAATATCGGTTCTGCTGCTGCTAGGGCTGAGCTCTTTCACATGATGTTTACGTAGTTTTTTTACGCTATTACTGGCATCGATATTTTTAATGCCATACCTTAAGCAAAGCACTTTAGCTTCAATAGTAGTAAGTGTGTCATTTGGATCGTCAATCATTGTAGTGTCTCTTTATGAACTTATCTGTATATATGTAGCCGATAGTCCATTATTATTTTTATTAAGTTTAAATTTTAATGCAAGCAATTGTATTAGAATGTTGAAATCGATAAGTGAATCAATTCACATCAGTAAATTGAGTGACAGTTTTTTACAATTTATGCGTGCTAATAGTGATAATTTGATTGCCAACTGAACTTGTTAAAAAATGAATATAAATTCCAGGTGGTTTATACGATGAGCATTGTGGATATGCCTTATGCGGCCCCTAAAATAATGCTATTTGACTGGCATGCGACGCTGGTGGATACACATGATGCGATGTATTACGCAATTGATGATGTTTTACCTAAATTACATGAACTAAATGTGATTGATCGGATGGTGAAAACAGAAGATAGCAAAACACTAGAAGATGCCAAGTTGGTTAAATATGTTCGTGAGAATAAAAAACTGCATCCTAAACTGAAAGCAGCACGAAAAGTTTCACGTACTGATATTTTCCAAGTGTTATTTGGTGATGATGAAGCTGCTAAGAAATTAGTGCACGAAGCTTTTGATGATGCCTATCGTAATTATTATGGAGAGGTATATCCCTTTGAAGAAGATGTAGAGGAAATGCTCGAAGATTTGCATCAGCTAAATTTAAAAGTAGGTGCCCTGACTAATCGTAATCGTGAATTTATGATGCACGAGGTATCGGTTATTAATGGCTCTGGCTGGGGGCATTTTTTCCATACCATTGTATGTGGCGATGATGTAGAAAAGAGGAAACCAGCGCCTGATCAAATTTTATTAGCACTAGAAGAATTGCACGAAGAGCCAAGTTTAAGTTGCTGGTATATCGGCGATAGTACGACAGATATTATTGCAGCAAAAGAAGCGGGGGTAACGGCAATTTATTATAATGGTGCTGGTTGGGATAAAGATTGGTTAGATAAAATTTTCCCAGGAACCGTTAATCATCCACACCGGCCTGATGTTGTTGTGGATGATTTCAAAGAACTTATGCATTTAGTACGATTGGAAAAATTTGCTGTTTCAGAATAATCAATTAATCAGCTAAGGTCCTTATTTTTTTATAAGCTGTTAAAGCACGATCTCTTGCAAAGCTATGATCGATAATCCGACAAGGATAATTTTTGCCTAATGTCACTTTGGCTGTGGCTAAAATATCCTCTGGTGCTAACCATGGGCTATGAATATATTTTTTCGGCATAGCGCTTAATTCGGGCACCCATTCGCGCACATAATCTCCAAGTGGATCAAACTTTTCACCTTGTAGGACAGGATTAAATATTCGAAAGTAAGGTGAAGCATCTGCACCACTACCCGCCACCCATTGCCAGCTGGCGGCGTTATTAGCAAGGTTGGCATCAACTAATGTATCCCAAAACCATTCTTCGCCTTTTTGCCAGTGAATTAAAAGATCTTTAATTAAAAATGAAGCAACGATCATACGAACACGATTATGCATCCAACCTGTTTTCCATAGCTCGCGCATGCCAGCATCGATAATAGGGTAACCGGTATTGCCGTGTTGCCATGCATGTAATAACTTGGTGTCTTTTTTCCATGGAAACTGATTGAATTTTTTTCTAAATGGTTTGGTTGGAAAGTCCGGCCAATGCACTAATAAATGATAAGCAAAGTCTCGCCAAATTAATTGGCGCAAATAGGATTCACTACCGCTTTCGAGAATTTTTTGTGAGTTCTTGATTGCTATCCAAATTTGTCTAGGGCTGATTTCTCCAAAGTGTAAGTGTGGAGATAGTCTGGAAGTGCCACAAATGTCAGGCCGGTTTCGTAATACTCCATACTTACTTCCGGCATGCTTGATAAAATCTTTTAAGTTTTCATGTGCTCCTGCTTCACCCGGCACCCAATAATCATTGAAACCTTTTGCCCAGTTAGGTTTTTTGGGAAGTAACTTCCAATCGTTTAATCGATCACTTTTAATTTTTTTCTTATAAGCAATTAGCTTTTTTGGTGAGCGCAGCGCGCTACTAGGTGTATGGGTGCTTAAACATTTTCGATAAAAAGGCGTAAATACTTTATATGGCTCATCATTGCCTGTGCGAATCTCTTCCGGCTCATATAATAAATAACCTTTGAATCGTTTTACTTCAATCTTGTCTGAGAAGTGCTGATTAACTTGATTCTCTAATTCGCTGCTATAGGGTTCATAGTGTCTGGTGAAATATAAACACGTCGCGTCAGTTGTATTGATAATGTCTTCTAATTGTTCGACAACAGACCCTCTGCGTAAAATCAGTTTGATGTTTAGAGCGTCTAATGAGTCAGATAGTTGATTAAGACTATGATGTAGCCACCATAAGCTAGCGGCGCCATTACGCCAGTGATTACTTTGATTTTCATCGAGGATATAAGTACATATAATAGGTCTGTCTGTTTTAGCAGCCGCTATTAATGTTGCATTATCATTGATTCTAAGATCTTGTCTGAGCCAATAAACTAAAGGTGATTGCACGTAAAACTTTGAAAGTTGAATTGATGGTATTTGCTGATGTGGGTGAGGGATTTGTTTTGCTAATCACTGTAGTATAAAGGCCACAACTATAATGCATAAATTTTTGTACAGGACGTTAAATGATCAAGATCACTAAATAGGAAATCGATGTCAAGCTGTTGTAATACTCCCAAACAAGAACAAAGTTGTCATGAGCCGAATAGTTCAGTGGACTATTTGTTATGGGGTTCTATGTTTTTCTCGGCCATATTTTATGTTTTGCACTGGCAATTCTCTGCGTCTTTAGATCATATGCAATGGTTAGCAGTGATGGGACAGTCAGTGTTCTCTTTGCTAAATATTGTATGGTGGGGGATATTGCTGGGCATTATTATGCTCGCGTTGCTGTCCAAAGTGCCACGTGAATTTGTTATTTCAGTGTTGGGTACGGGCACTGGATTTAGAGGCATAATCCGCGCAACCATCGGTGGTGTTCTATTAGATTTATGCAGCCATGGTATTTTAATGGTGGGCGCAAAATTATATGAACGTGGAGCCAGTGTTGGCCAAGTAATGGCATTCTTAATTGCTAGTCCGTGGAACTCTTTTTCACTGACCATTATTTTGTTTGCCTTGATTGGCTTGAAGTGGACATTATTCTTTATAGTTGCTTCGATGCTAATAGCATTATTCTCTGGTTGGGTGTTCGATCTACTAGAGAAACAAGGTGTGCTACCTGCAAACCCACATACAGTAGAGTTGCCTGCTGAATTTAAATTTTGGAGTGAAGTTAAAACGCAATTTGCAACTGCTACATTCAATCGCAATACACTATTAGAAATGATCAAAAGTGGTTTATTAGATTCACGCATGGTAGTGCGATGGATTTTATTTGGTGTGTTACTCGCCAGTTTGATTCGTGCATTTGTGGATGTGTCTCTATTTCAACAATACTTCGGCCCCACTATGGTAGGACTGCTATTTACATTAGTGGCGGCGACCATTATTGAAGTGTGTTCTGAAGGTTCGGCACCTATTGCCGCGGATTTGCTCACGCGTGCAAATTCACCTGGAAACAGTTTTGCCTTTTTGATGGCAGGTGTGTCCACTGACTATACAGAAATAATGGTGCTTAAAGAGTCTACCCGTTCTTGGAAGATTGCGCTGTTTTTGCCGCTAATTACTGTGCCACAAATATTTGTCATTGCATGGTTGGTAAATCTTCAGACAGTATAAAATTAAACGTCACTTATTCCAGGATTATTTTTTACGCCAATAAGCTTTGGTGTATTTAGCTTGTCTATTTTTACTGTGTCTTGGTCTTTAATGTAGTCTGACACTTGTTCCCATACCGGAGGGCCAGGGGCCTTGTCGTTAACTGTTGCCCAACCGGCGACAATATAAGTCTTATTGTCATCAATAGGCGTGCCATCGTCTAGAGTCATATCGCTAATACGGTTGCCAATAGACTCGTTAGGTTTACAGCTGTAATCCATTCCTCCTAATCGCACCATGTCGCCTCCCTGTTGATAATAAGGGTTAGGGTTGAATAGGTTGTCGCATACATCTTCTAATATTAGTTTAATGTTTTTGCCTGACATTTCTCTGCGATATGTTTCTGGGTAGGTCATACAAGTCTGATCCAGTACATGCTCCATAGTGATAGTGCTGTTAACTGGTAAGGTCGTTCCCCATCTGAATCCTGGCGATAAAGAAATTTGTGCATCATTTTGTTGGCGTAATGCATTGCAAATTAGTTGATCAAACGTGCCGTTGAAGTTGCCTCGGCGATATAGAGTAGTTTCTGTGTTACCTAATTCTTCTGATAGCCAATCAATATAGGGCGCGCGTACTTTATCAATATACGCTTGCATCTCTTTATCAGGTTCAATTAAGTTTGAGAATATGGGCAGTAACTTGTATTGGTAACCACGTACTTTGCCTTGTTTAATCTCCAAGTCCATGACGCCTAGAAATTTGCCATTAGACCCGGCATTAGTGACGAGCGTGGTGCCAGCAGAATTTTTAATTTCTAGTGCATTAGGAATCCCATCATGAGTATGCCCACCTAAAATGACATCGATGCCGGTTATAGAAGCAGCCATTTTAATATCTACGTCAGCACCATTATGTGACAGTAGCACCACTGCATCTGGTTTTTGAGTATCGCGAATCTCATTTACTAGGCTTTGTAATTCGCCGTCGTTAATACCAAATGTCCAATCAGGAATAAAACGTTTGGGATTGGCTACTGGTGTGTATGGGAATGCTTGTCCTATGACAGCAATGCGACTATTGGCAAGTTGTTTAATAGTGTAAGGAGGGAATACATGCCCGCTGTCTTCGTCATACACTTGCGCACCATCAAATAATGCTTCTTCAGTGGCGTTAACATTCTGCGCGATAAACTCGCCATTAAAGGCTGCAATGTTTTCTAATACCTGTTGGTCTTGATAGGTGAATTCCCAATGTCCGGTCATGATGTCTACACCAAGCAAATTGCAGGCACCAACCATATCCATACCATTAGTCTTTAAAGCAGTGCCAGAGCCTTGCCAAGTATCGCCGCCATCGAGTAATAAACTCTGGTTGTCAGCAACTGCCGCACGTAGTTGTTTAACCAAGCTGGCTAGATGAGCAAAGCCACCTACCTTGCCGTATTTTTGTACAGCAGATTCATAGTGTAAGTGGGTATAGGCATGAGAAAGCTGAGCATTACCTTCAAGTGAGAAGTACTTGAGTAAGGCTTCACCAACTACGTGAGGAGGACGAGCATACGAGTCTGCTAAACCTATATTGATGTGGGGTTCGCGAAAATAAATTGGATTCAGTTGTGCATGACAATCTGTGAAATGCAATAAACGTGTGTTTCCAAAATTTGCAACCTCGTATAAATCTGAGGTTTGCCCCATGCTAGTTCGAGGTAAAAGTCCACTGGCTGATGCAATAGTCAGCAGCTGTATGAATTCTCGTCGATTAATCATGACAAATTGAATGAATAGTATGCAAAGTGGGTCGTCATATAATTTTAACTTAAAGGGTATTTAAAAATTAATATTTAATAATTGTCTTTATCTTATTGAAATATAAAGAACTAAATATGATAGAATATTTGTGTCTTGACTTCATTTCTAATCCAAGTATGTTGCCCACTCTTTAAAAAATATAAACGTTGCGGGCGATTATTTGTGGCTGTTTAAACACAGCTTTTAAGCCCTGAAATGTTACTATGACGTAAAGTGTATTGGTGATCTGTGTCGGTTCCTTTGCAGCGATAGATTGTGAACTCCGCCAGGCCCGGAAGGGAGCAACGGTAACGATTGATTCGAGTGCTGAGTTCCTACTGGCACAGGTTGCCGCCAAAACAAAAATTAATCAATGTCTCATCAAGTATTAGCGCGAAAATGGCGTCCGCAGACGTTTGCCGACATCGTGGGCCAGGAGCATGTGGTCACGGCATTGGTGAATGCGCTAAAAGCAAATCGCCTACATCATGCTTATTTGTTCTCCGGAACCCGGGGTGTTGGTAAAACCACCGTGGCAAGAGTGTTGGCAAAAGCGTTGACCTGTGAACAGGGCATTACGACTGAGCCATGTGGTACTTGCGATGCTTGTCAGTCAATTACTGAAGGTCGATACGTTGATTTAATTGAAGTCGATGCGGCGTCGAGAACGCGCGTCGAAGATACTCGGGAATTATTAGAAAACGTTCAATATGCGCCTACACGAGGACGCTTCAAAATATACCTCATCGATGAGGTACATATGCTTTCTGGACATAGTTTCAATGCCTTATTGAAAACCTTAGAAGAACCTCCAGAACATGTAAAATTCTTATTAGCCACGACAGATCCGCAGAAACTGCCAGTGACTGTGTTATCACGTTGTCTGCAATTTACATTGCGGCATATTTCCACTCAAAAAATTGCAGGTCAGCTAGAGAAAGTCCTTGATGCAGAAGATATAAAATCTGAAACACCTGCGTTAATACAATTAGCGGAATCTGCTGATGGCAGTATGCGTGACGCATTAAGCTTATTAGACCAAGCCATTGCTTATTCTGCGGGTGACGTGTCAGAACACACCGTTAGCCAAATGTTAGGCACAGTGCCTAGTGAACAAATCAACGCATTGATTGATGCTATCTGCGAGTTTGATCCAGCTAAGGCCATAGAGTTAATTCATTCATTAACAACACTGAATGTAGACTTCAGTAAATTACTTGATCAGCTGATTATGATTTTTCATGCCTCTGCTATTTCACAGGCGGTACCAGATTATAAAGAACAAATTGCTTTATTTGGTGACACGGTAAAAATGGTCAGTGAGAAAATTGCCGCTGAAGATATTCAATTGTTTTATCAGATTGTACTCAATAGTCGAAAAGATCTATATCTTGCGCATTCTCCACGGGCTGGTTTTGAAATGGCCGTGTTGCGTATGATTATGTTTAGGCTGGGCAGTGATAGTAAAGCCCCGCATGCTAAAAGAGTATCGACAGCTCCATCTTCTAAAGGCAGAGCCTCGGCAATGGCGGCAGCATTAGAAAGTAAACAATCCGCAGTTCAAGCAACAGTTGAACCGGTGGATCAATCTGCGACTATTGAGCAACAGGCATCAGCGCCTGAAGAAAAAATTGCTGAAGCCATGGTTGCACCAGCGCCAGTTGAAATGGTTGAGCAAAAAACACGTCCAGAAACAGCAGATCCATCGCAATGGTTAGAGATAATTGAAAAAGCGCAGTTTGCTGGTGTGGTAAGAGCGCTTGCTACTCACTGTGCGCTACAAAGCTATCAAGGCGATGACATGAAGTTGTTGTTAGCAAGCGAACATGAAAGTTTAATGGCGGGTGCGACTGTGTCCAAACTAACACAGAAACTAAAAGAAACATTTGGTGATAATATCAATGTCACTATTGAAGTGATGCAAGATACCATTGATAGTCCTGCACAACATACACGAGATCGTGATGCAGAACGCTTAAGCAAAGTAGAAGCTAGTTTAGAGCAAGATGAATTTATTACCGCGTTAAAAAGAGATATGCAGGCTGAAATAGTGCCGGGATCATTACAACCGAAACAAGAGGGCGAGCAATGAAAGGTGGGTTAGGCAATTTGATGAAGCAAGCGCAAAAAATGCAAGAAGACATGCAGAAAGCGCAAGAAGAAATCAAGCTAATTGAAGTAGAAGGTCAATCAGGTGGTGGTATGGTCAAAGTTACCATGATGGGAAGTCACGAAGTGAAACGTGTTGTTATTGATGACAGTTTAATTGGTGATGATAAAGATATGTTGGAAGATCTAATTGCTGCCGCAATGAATGATGCAGTACATACATTAGAAGCGACTACAAAAGACAAATACGCAGATCTCACTTCGGGCATGTCATTGCCACCAGGCATGAAGCTTCCTTTCTAAAAGGATTGTGTGTGGCAGAACATTCACCATTACTCACAGAGCTGATCGATTCGCTTAAACTGTTACCAGGTATTGGTCAAAAGTCAGCGCAACGTATGGCCTTGCACCTGTTAAAGGTAGAGCAAGATAAATCGATTAAGCTTGGGCAAGTGATTTGCAAAGCAGTCGAGAACATCAAGCATTGTAGTCAATGTAGAAATTATACAGAAGAGCAGATATGCCAAATCTGTAATAGCCCTAACCGCAAATCGACTCAAATGTGTATTGTTGAAACGCCAACCGATTTAATGGCGATAGAAAACGGCACAACTTACAACGGCATTTACTTTGTGCTGATGGGAAAACTCTCTCCCTTAGATGGTATAGGTCCAGATCAGCTCGGTTTAGATAAGCTGGAAGAGCGCTTACAATCAGGCGAGCTTGAAGAAATTATTCTAGCGACCAGTTCAACCATGGAAGGTGAAGTCACCGCGCATGTGATCGCAGAAATGGTTAAGAAGAACGGTCTAAAAACAACAAGACTTGCTCAAGGTGTTCCCATTGGAGGGGAGTTGGAATATCTAGACTTAAATACGTTGTCTCAAGCTTTTGAGACAAGAACAAATTATGATTGATAGGCTATGTTAGTTTAACCGCATCTATCGCAATGATTGCCCCACGCTTTCTGGCTCAATGAGGTCATACTATATTTAATATCGTCATTCCCGCGGAGGCGGGAATCCAGTCATGCTTTAAGGTTGGGTGATACCAAATAAGCTAGCCAGCATTTTTTATCAAAGATAGATTTTCTAAGCATATTCAACTCTGCTTTCATAGCTGCGTAATAAAATATACACCCCAATCGCGGCAGCAACATGTTTGATTGAGTGGCCGCTAACCACTACCAGTAGGCTATGAATCTCAGTATCAAAATGCTCAAACACTTTCGCAGCAATGTAAGCCACAAGTAACCACCAATAGCCACTTGTCTGGCTAAAGGAAGATTTGAATGTAAGCAGGATAATCGGGATAGCCAACATCGGGAAAAACTGAACAAACGCATAAAATCGCAAATCTCCTTGACCATTGGCTTCGGTGAAATGCCAATAGAAAACTGACAGTAAGCCAAGTGCTAGCAATGGTATTAATAATATTTTTCCTAACTTAATAGAAATATATTCACTAATCACAATAGAGAAGAGACCCATAAACGCAATCGTCATTGGTAATCTGTCCCATACCAATGTTTGATTATCTGGCCATAAGTGATAATAGCCTGAGCCAAATGCGACTAGCGTAATGCCAAAAAACAAAGCCATATAAGCAAGCTTATTTTCACTAACAATGTTAAGTGAGTTAATGCGCGTTAGTTTGTGTAAGCCTAATAGTCCCACTAGTATAAAAGGCAGGTTGGATAATACATTTAATATATTAGGAATATTAAACATGCCGACACTATCTGAGAAATCATGGTAAGCCAGATCTTGGGGTATCGGTGCTCGGGTTAACAGTGCAAGTAATACCGCAATGGCGGTCCCAGTAATAAGTAATAGACCTATTTTTTCTTTTTGCATGACTATCTTAATTGGCTGTCTTTACTGCCTCGTCGGTTAATACCGCTAGAGGTGGTTTGCTTGTCATCTAATAGTTCTTGGCATTTCACGCATAGACGTACACCAGGAACAGCGACACGACGGGCTTGAGGAATTTCTGTTTCACACTCTTCACAATGGCTGAGACCAGCGCCTTTGGGTAGCTGGCTACGTGCTTGTTTAACCGCATCTTCAATGCTGGCATCAATTTGATCTTGCACCGCGCCATCACGCGACCATCCGCCTGCCATGTTAAATTCCTTGTAGGGTTGTTTGTTTTAATTAAAGATTAACGCTGCTTTTTACTCTGAATTAGTAGAATTCTAGAGACCAACATCGCGAGTAAAATTAGTATGCCGTAAGGGTAGTGGAATACGCCATAGAAGTAAGCCAGCAATGTTGATGCAATAAGACCAATAAGAAGTGCGCTAACCCAGTCCATTATTTAATAAAGCTACAGCAATAATCCGTGGTGACAGTGACTTTCAATTGAAACTTAGAATTCGCTGGGACTTCAAAACTCTCGCCGCCATTAATGCTTTGCCAGTCACCATTAGGTAATAGCACTTCTAGCTCGCCTGAGGCAATTTCCATTAATTCTTTATCATCGGTACTAAACTCATATTCACCCGGCAGCATAATGCCTAGCGTCTTGCGTGAACCATCTTGAAAAATCACTGAGCGACTAGTGACTTGTCCTTCAAAATAAATATTAGCTTCCTTGAGGATGGAAACATTGTCGAATTGGGGCATTAATAAATCCTTTTTGAATAATAATGGCGATGCATAGTTAATCTGAGCCATTATTATGCGTTTTTTATGTTGGGTCTAGTTGCAGCTTCTCATTCTGTGGAATTGCTCTTATATAGTTAACTCGTACCTAAGCCTATTTAATTCTGGAAAGAGGATGTAAGTAAAACTTGAATTAAGAGGAACGCGAATATCACGTGCCGGGCCCGATGGAGAGGTATAGTTGTTAAGAGCTTAAGTTGCTCAGTTTGATATACCTACTAATGACTATGACGATAGCAACAATGGCCATAATGATAGTTAACCAGTTAATAGTCCCTGGACCTTCACCGTATACACCAAACCATCTCATGGCAGCGCCAAGTGCAGCAACGACAGCGACTAATATCCAGATATTTCTGCTTTTCTTTAATTTGTTAATATTTTCTATGTTATTCATTGTTGATGTTCGTAATGGTTGGGTTAACTGGCGTTCAGTTAAGCCTTGTTATGTATATCTTATCGTCTTAACTAGCATTAGCATAACAGCAGCAGGCAGAAAGCTAATAGATACTAAGCTTGTGATAATGGTAAAACTTAAAATATTTTGTTGACTTAAGTAAATTAAGCACGCTTATGAAATTACTATAGAATCAATAAATAATAATTGCAATTATATATAGGTAATATGTCTAGAGGTTGTTTGTGCGACGGCTGGATTCCCGTTTGCACGAGAATGACGACGATGTTTGTGAATAACGGTTTATATCGTGCTATGTATTGCTAACTTCTTGTATGTTTTCCAAGTAACTTGCGTAGCGTTCTGATTGAATGATGTTTTTCTCTACAGCGGTTTTTATTGCGCAGTGAGGTTCGTTGATATGTTGGCAGTCTGAGAATTTGCAGTTGCCTAGGTGGGAGAGAAATTCGCTGTAACCTAGCATGACTTGTTTGACGTCTTTAAATATTGGCATGAAGGTGCGTACACCGGGTGAATCGATGAGTTTGCCGCTGTTGTTAATGTTATGCGCGAATGCGTTAGAAGTAGTGTGTTTGCCTTGTTGGATGTTTTCGGAAAGTTCACCAACTCTTATGTTGTTGTTATTGAGTAGGCGGTTGATTAATGATGATTTCCCCACGCCTGACTGGCCAACTAAAATACTTGTTTCGTTGGAAAGGGCTAAGCGCAATGTTTGAATGCCATAACCTAACTTTGCGCTAGTGATGATAAGGTGTTCAACTAAATCTTTATAAGTGTTTTCTAGTTTGGTGATGTCGATATTATTATCGTTGAGCATTTCTGCTTTGTTAATCACTAGTGTGGCTTTGCAATTATTGAGTTGTGCGCATGCCAGGTATTTATCAATCAGTAATGTGGAGAATTCGGGAGTAGCGGCGACCACGATGATGATATGGTCTACATTCGCGGCGATAGTTTTTTCACGTTTGAAATTGTCTATGCGTGTGATTTGATTTTTACGTTCGCATATTTTTTCAATCACATCTTTTGATTGATCTTTAGCTTCGCATTCGACGTTGTCGCCACACACCGCATCGACTGATTTGCTTCTCGCATGACATGCATGTTGTTCGCCATGTTCATCTTCGACAATGAAGGTTTTTCCTTGCCGTGCGATGACGTGGGCTAAGTACATAAAAGCGTGCTGCGTTTAGTAATGATAGAACTGTTGGTTTAAGTAGTCGGTGACAGCGCTAATCTGGGATTCACCCCAGCCGGTGTTTGCTCCGTTTGCGCAGTGCGTGACACGCGCTTTTAATTCGCTAATATTTTTCACAATGCGTTCATCGCGTGAATAGATCACGTGTCCGTCACCACCTGTCATGCGACCGTGGCATTCGGTGCATTCGGATTGATGCAGTGCCTGACCATCTTCAGCATATGAACTTAGGGTGGTAAATGCTAACGATAGTAGTAACAGGCTGGGTAATAATTTCATGGGGATATTGTTTCTCATTAATTTTGGCGGTTGAATTTTTATAATATGAATGTAGTTGGTGTACACTCTGTTCACTGCTGATTATACAACGTGTGAAAACATAGTGGACCTTATATATGGATGATTTAAAAAACAATAATAATCTGATTTGGATCGATTTAGAAATGACAGGCCTGGACACGGTCAATGATGAAATCATTGAAATTGCCACCATCGTCACGGATAAAGAGCTTAATATTATTGCTGAAGGTCCGATGATTGCTATTCATCAACCACAAAGTCGTTTAGACCAAATGGATGAGTGGAATCAAAATCAGCACGGTAAATCAGGCTTAATTAAGCGCGTGTTGGATAGCAAATACACCTTGGCGCAAGCGGAAGCTGAAACCATTGCATTTTTAGAGAAATATATCTCGCCAGGCAAGTCGCCTATGTGCGGCAATAGTATTTGCCAGGACCGTCGTTTTATGGCGCGCCAAATGCCATTATTGGAAGAATACTTTCATTACCGAAATTTAGATGTCAGTACTTTGAAGGAATTGGTTAAACGTTGGTATTCAGGTAAAGGGTTTGAGTTTGATAAAGAATCAGAGCATCTAGCCTTGGCTGATATTCGGGATTCTATTGATGAGCTAAAACACTATCGCGCTAAATTATTTGTGGCCGCTAGTTAACTGAGTTTCAGTGTTCCAGCCAGCGGCGGGTTCATTTAAGTCTGGCGTTAAAATAGTATTTACATTGTCTAGTGCAGCATTAGTTTCTGGATAGTCTAATGTGTAATGCAGCCCACGACTTTCTTTGCGTTCTAACGCGCTGCGAATAATCAAATCTGCCACCACAGCAATATTACGTAGTTCTATTAAGTCACTGGTGACTTTAAAATTGCTGTAATACTCGTCAATTTCACTTAATAATAAATCGACTCGATGCTTAGCGCGTTGCATACGTTTAGTGCTACGTACAATACCCACGTAATCCCACATGAAGCGACGCAGTTCATCCCAGTTATGGGCAACGACAATTTCTTCATCAGAATCAGAGACACGACTGGCATCCCAGGCGGGAATATCGACATGTTGTATATTGTTATTTTTTGATTGATTAATATGTCGGCCGGCAAAACGCCCATAGGCTAAACATTCTAATAGCGAGTTACTCGCCATGCGGTTGGCACCATGCAAGCCAGTAAACGCGACTTCGCCGATGGCATACAGTTGTTCGATGTCGGTTTGCCCATGTTCATCAGTCACAATACCACCACAAGTGTAGTGTGCGGCGGGTACCACGGGAATAGGTTGTTTGGTCATGTCATACCCGAGTGACTGGCAACGTGCATGGATATTGGGGAAATGGTCTTGAATGAAATCAGCAGATTTATGACTGATATCCAGAAATACGCTATCAAGGCCATGTTTTTTCATCATGTAGTCAATCGCGCGTGCCACGATATCTCTTGGGGCTAATACGCCGCGAGGATCGAAGTTATGTAGAAACTCGGTGCCGTCTTCTAAAATAATTTTGCCACCCTCACCACGAATGGCTTCACTTAATAAGTAAGACTTGGCTTTGGGGTGATACAAACAAGTAGGGTGGAACTGCATGAATTCCATATTTGTGGCACGACAGCCAGCACGCCAAGCCATAGCCAGGCCATCACCGCAGGCGCCGTCTGGGTTACTAGTATATAAGTACACTTTGCTGGCGCCACCGGTGGCAAGGACTACATTTTTAGCGCGGAATACTTCAACTTCACCGCTTTCAATATTAAGAATATAGGCACCGACACAGCGGTTGCCTTTCATGCCTAGTTTTCGGGTGGTAATTAGATCAACGGCGATATAGTTAGAGTGTAGATCGATATGGTCGCGTTTGCGTACTTCATCGATGAGTTGGTTTTGTACTGCATTACCTGTGGCATCGGCCACATGGGCGACACGTCGACGCGTGTGGCCGCCTTCACGTGTTAAGTGTAATTGCTGAGCATTCTGTGGGTTGTTGTCGCGGGTAAAATCCACCCCAATAGACAGTAACCAGTCGATAACTTTGCTGCCTTCAGAGACGGTTTTTGCCACCACATCTGGGTCGCACAAACCCGCACTGGCTGAGATGGTGTCAGCAATATGTTGTTCGAAAGAATCGCCATCATCTAATACGGCAGAAATGCCGCCTTGGGCATATGAAGTATTTCCGCTGCTTAATTCGGCTTTGGATAGCACTGCAATGCGCAAATTTTGATCTATATGCAGCGCGGTGCTCAGTCCTGCGGCACCACTGCCGAGGATAAGAACATCATAATCATGGGATTTTGGCCTAGTATTTGTTGATTTTGAGCTCATATTTCCAATTCTGTCATAAAATATGTGACGTCGTTAGCATCTATCGTTAGTATATCGCCGTAATTACTCACTCTACCTGAAGTCGAGCGAACTTCACCGACTCAATATAGTCATACCACCAGCGGATACCTATTCGCCCAAGGAGATAAGCCCAAGATGGGCGAGAATAATAATAACGATAAAGAACTGGTCGCACGGGCACAAGAAGGGGATACACGCGCCTTCGACCTGTTGGTAAAGAAGTACCAGTTCAAAGTGGTCAACTTGGTGAGTCGTTATGTTCGCGCCGAGGAAGCCCAAGATGTAGCGCAGGAAGCGTTCATCAAAGCTTATCGTGGCTTAAAGAATTTTCGCGGGGACGCGGCATTTTATACGTGGTTGTATAGAATTGCAGTGAACTCCGCAAAGAACTACTTGTTATCAGCATCGCGTAGACAATCAGACCGTCAAGTGGATGTTGATGATGCAGAGTATTTTGACGATGCTGCTGTACTGCGAGATCACGCAACACCAGATCGAGTTTTACAGTCGCAAGAGTTAGAAACTAGGGTGTTTGATGCGATTCATCAACTGCCCGATGATTTAAAGATGGCGATAACGCTGCGTGAGTTAGAAGGAATGAGCTACGAAGAAATTGCAGAGGCAATGGAATGTCCTATCGGTACAGTGAGATCGCGAATATTTAGAGCGCGAGAAGCAATCGATAAAGTTGTTCAGCCATTAATGGATTAATTATTTAATAGAGTCACAATTATGAGTATAGAAACAGAGTTATCTGAAAAAGATTTGGAATTAATCAGCGCTAGTCTTGATGAAGATCTTTCAGAATTTGAAAGACGTAGATTAAACACCAGTGTGTTAGCTACCCCCGAAGGTGAAAAAGCATGGGTGCGTTATAATGCTGTTAGTGCCGTCATGAATAAACATTTCCCTGCGCATATTGATAATGACTTTTCACAACAAGTGATGCAGGCGATTAGCGAAGAAGGTTATCATCAAGAACAAGAGTCAACTGCAACGGCAGGCATTAAACGAGTTGGCAGCTATGTCAAACAAGTCGCCGGATTAGCAGTGGCAGCATCTGTAGCTGCATTTTCAATTGTGACTTATCAGAATTTCAATCAACCTACAGTAAGTGATGGCCCTGAGCTGGCGATTATTGAACAAGAAGCCGCGAATGAAATGAAACCTGCGGCCGCAATGACATTGCAAGATTCCCAGCAAGTTGAATTCGCACCGGCGACTGTGCAGCAACTAGAAGCGATTCAGCGCAATCCACAAGTAGAAGAAAAAGTTTATTATCAAGAGTTAAATCCTTATATTCAAGGCCATGCAGGTTATGGTAGTCAACGCATTATCTCGCCTTATGTAGAAATTATTGAGCTAAAGGATGTTAAAGAATAGTTCAATGCGATTCTTATTCGCTGCGGGGTTTGTTTTATTGGCTGCGAGTGTGCAAGCACAGTCGCCTGTTGTGTCGCCAATTAAAATAAATGCCCAATCCGATGGTCATGCACTTATTACTAAAATGCTCGACCATGCAGACCAAATCAATTATCAAGGCACCTTTGTGTTTATGCATAATGGTCGATTGGATTCAATGCGAATTGTCCATGGCGTTGTTGATGGCGAAGTTAAAGAAAGATTAACCTCATTAAGTGGTGAGCCACGTGAAGTAGTGCGTGATGATGAAACGGTCACTTGTGTATGGCCAAAGCGTAGCTTGGTGACAGTGGATCCGTCTTCCGCACATCATGGTATTCCTACTATTGTGCCAAGAGAATTAGAAAGTCTTACTCAAAGTTACACGGTGATATCTGGTCCGAATAGTAGAATTGCAGAGCATGACTGCAAAGTGCTAGCGATTAAACCGGTTGATCAATTTAGATATGGCTATGAATTATGTATTGAGCCTGAAAGTGGCATGCTGCTACGTTCAAAAATGATTCATCCGCGTGGGCATTTGCTTGAAGAGGTGATGTTTACCAATGTGGAATATTTGGATTCGGTAGACCATATCAATTTTCATCCTGAAAACGATATAGAAAATTTCACATGGCGTAAGTCAACGCGTCCTGGTGAAGGTGCGCAAGCATCAGTAGAGGATAGTAAAGGTTGGCGCGTATCTAAGCTGCCGCCTGGATTTTCTGTGAGTAAAATCAGTCAACGTTTAATGACAACCAGCGATGAGCCTGTTCATCATATGGTGGTGTCTGATGGTGTTGCTTCGGTATCGGTATTTATCATCAAACCACGTAAGCTTAGCAATATGTTCGAAGGTTTAAGTCGGCGCGGGTCTATCAATGCTTTTTCTAGAGGTTTCGATGATCATCAGATCACCGTGCTAGGTGAAGTGCCAAACGAAACCGTTAAAATGATCGGTTCGTCTATCGTACATGGCGACTAGTTAAATTTTTTAGAACTTTTGGCGGGTCGGTTTTGTCAGTAAGGTGATTCATAAATATGGAATGAATCATGACTCTAATGGAATAAACGAAGAGTCAAACACAGTGGAACTACAAATTCATAAAGCTGCTTGTTGAAGGAGAATAGCTTTGTTGCAAAAAATTAGAACATCTTTTTTATATTTCTTTATTTTAATATCACTCGCATTATTTAGTACTGCCTATGCTGAGCAGGGATTGCCAGATTTCACTAAGCTAGTAGAGAATAATGCAGGTGCGGTAGTCAATATTAGTACTACCAAGCAAGCGCCAACGCGTCGTGCGTTGCCGCCTAATGTAGAAATTCCTGACATGCCCCAAGATGGTCCACTGGGTGATTTTCTTGAGAAGTTTTTCGGAGGCCAGCAAGGCCCGCATGAAGATTACTTTAATTCGCGTTCTTTGGGCTCAGGCTTCATCGTGTCTGCTGATGGTTATGTGGTGACTAACCATCATGTGGTTAAAGAAGCTGATGAAATTATCGTTAAGCTGAGTGATCGTCGTCAATTGGAAGCAAAACTAATCGGTAGCGATCCACGCAGCGATATTGCTTTGTTAAAGGTTGAAGCAAAAGATTTGCCGGTTGTAAAACTTGGTTCTGCTAACAACTTAAAAGTTGGGCAGTGGGTGTTAGCGATTGGCTCGCCATTTGGTTTTGATCATTCTGTTACATCAGGTATTGTCAGTGCTAAAGGTAGAAGCCTGCCTAACGAAAACTATGTGCCTTTTATTCAAACGGATGTGGCAATTAATCCGGGTAATTCAGGAGGACCATTGTTTAATTTAGCTGGCGAAGTCGTCGGTATCAACTCGCAGATCTATAGTCGTACCGGTGGTTTTATGGGATTGTCATTTGCGATCCCCGTTGAAGTGGCGATGGATGTCATCGATCAACTTAAAGATAACGGTTATGTGTCGCGTGGTTGGCTAGGTGTTTATATTCAAGAAGTGACGCGTGAATTAGCCGAGTCATTTGGAATGGATAAACCTATGGGTGCATTGGTTGCAAAAATTATGGATGGCAGTCCAGTGGAAGAAGCTGATATTAAAGTTGGCGATGTGATTCTTTCCTTCAATGGACAAGAAGTACAAAGTTCTGCTGCGTTACCTCCCATGGTGGGACGTGTGCGTGTGGGTGAACAAGTTAAGCTTAAGATCATGCGTGACGGTAAGTTGAGTACGGTGAAAGTAAAAATTGGCCAATTGCCAGATTCAGATCAACCCATTGTTGGTGAAGCCTTAGAAAAAGTTTCTGAAGGGATACTGGGTTTAGATGTTCGTGTTTTAACCAAGGATGAATTGGAAGAAATGGAATTATCCCATGGCTTGCAAGTATTGTCTGTCACTGACGGCGCTGCTAAATCTGCAGGCATACGTAAAGGCGATGTGCTGCAATTGATTAATGGTGAGAAAGTTCAGACGGTGAAGAAATTGAAAGAGATTGTAGAACAATTACCTAAAGGTAAGTTTGCCTCAATCTTGGTACAGAGACGTCAGGGTCCGCAATTCCTCGCCCTTAAGATGCCAGCAGAGGAAAAGTAGCGGTTCGCATACACTTCCCTCATAATTGCGGTGTATCATCCAAAGCGGGCTGAATCAGCCCGCTTTTTTATTGTAGACCGATTATTTTTTGCTCACTCATAAATGAAATATATACGTAATTTTTCCATTATTGCTCACATTGATCATGGTAAATCGACCTTAGCAGATCGATTCATTCAGCATTGCGGTGGTTTGAGTGATCGTGAGATGAGTGCCCAAGTACTCGACTCTATGGATTTAGAGCAAGAGAGGGGTATTACCATTAAGGCTCAAGCCGTATCACTGCCTTATAAAGCCAAAGATGGAAATACTTACTATTTGAACTTTATTGATACGCCTGGACACGTAGATTTTTCATATGAAGTGTCTCGTTCTCTAGCCGCTTGTGAAGGTGCATTGTTGATTGTTGACGCATCACAAGGGGTAGAAGCTCAGAGTGTGGCTAACTGCTACACGGCGGTAGAGCTTGGCTTAGAGGTGTTACCGATCCTAAATAAAATTGATTTGCCGGCGGCGGAACCTGAACGAGTCTCTGAAGAAATCGAAGAAGTGATTGGTATTGATGCGACTGATCCTATATTGGTGAGTGCAAAAACAGGCCAGGGTGTTGAAGATGTTCTCGAAGCATTAGTAACAAATATTCCGCAGCCTAAAGGTGATCCTGATAAGCCTTTAAAAGCACTGATTATTGATTCATGGTTCGATAGCTACGTTGGTGTGATTACTTTAGTCAGAGTGTTTGATGGTTGTTTAAAGCCAAAACAGAAAATTGTTTCTATGTCGACAGGGCGTCCGTACTTAGTTGATAAATTAGGGGTGTTCACACCTAAGCGAGAAGATCGAAGTGAATTGTCGGCGGGAGAAGTAGGTTATTTAATTTGTGGGATTAAAGATATTTCCAGTGCAAAAGTGGGTGACACACTCACTGGAGCCGATGTTCAAGCTGAACAAGCTTTAGATGGTTTTAAGGAAGTTAATCCAAATGTGTTTGCGGGAATATTCCCGGTTAACGCTGACGACTACGAAAACTTCCGCGATGCGTTGGATAAGCTAAAATTAAATGACGCATCATTCTCATTTGAACCTGAGACATCTCAAGCATTAGGCTTTGGTTTCCGTTGTGGATTTCTTGGCATGCTGCATATGGAAATTGTTCAAGAACGGTTAGAAAGAGAATATGATTTAGATTTGATAACTACCGCGCCAACCGTGGTGTATCAAATACATTTAACCAATGGTGATATTCTAAAAATTCATAACCCTGCAGAATTACCACCGCCGAACAAAGTCGACTCAATTCATGAGCCGATAATTACAGCGAATATATTAGTCCCGCATGAATACGTAGGTAACGTAATTACCCTATGCATTGAAAAGCGTGGTGTGCAAAAAAACCTTGTTTACCATGGCAGCCAAGTTGCGATTACATTTGATATTCCATTAAACGAAGTCGTGTTAGATTTTTTTGACCGGCTTAAATCAGTCAGTCGTGGTTATGCTTCATTTGATTATCATCATTCGCATTTTTCACCATCGCCGTTAGTTAAGTTAGATATATTAATAAATAGCGAGCGGGTAGATGCTTTGTCAGTGATTGTACATAGCGACCACTCACGCACTTATGGACATGCGCTCGCAGTAAAGCTGAAAGACCTGATTCCTCGCCAAATGTACGATGTAGCTATTCAAGCGGCAATTGGCACACAAATTATTGCACGTACTTCTATTAAAGCGTTACGTAAAAATGTAACAGCGAAATGTTATGGTGGTGATATCACCCGTAAGAAAAAGCTATTAGAGAAACAGAAAGCAGGGAAGAAACGCATGAAGCAAATTGGCAGTGTGGAAGTGCCTCAAGCGGCATTCTTGGCTGTGCTTAAAGTTAGTAAGTAGATGCTTTTTATTTTTTCGATGATGTCATTCTCGCGCAGGCGGGAATCTAGCTAGATTATTATTTAGACTGGTGCTAACAATATATCTGCAGTTTTATTAAGTGTGATGTTGAATAGAGTCTATAATAGAATTAACACCGCTGGATTCCCGTCTACGTCGAAATGACAATTCTTAAGCACGACAGTTTTTAGGTATGTGATTATGAATAAAATACTTAAGTGTTCGTTTGTAATGCTAATGCTATTGCAAGCGGCATATGCCGATTACTTGGAAGTCACTCTTCTAGGCACAGGTACTCCTCGGCCAAGTATAGAGCGATTTGGTTCTGCTACATTGGTGAGTGCAGGTGGACAGTTCTTTCTATTTGACGTCGGTCGTGGCGCCACCATAAGACTAAAGCAAGCAGGAATCACTCCTAATCAAATTGATAAAGTATTCTTAACTCATTTGCACTCTGATCATATATCAGGTTTAGATGATTTATGGATTACTGGTTGGATGTGGCAGCGGCAGCAATTACTTGATGTCAGTGGTCCTACGGGTACACATCAATTAGTCAATGGCTTGCGTGATGCCTATGCAGCAGATATTTCATATCGTGGCGCCAATGTAGGCCTTGATGATGATAAGGCTAAGATTGAAAGTGTTGAAATTGAGCCAGGCGTGGTTTATCAGCAAGAGGGAGTTACTATACGTGCATTTTTGGTTGAGCATGCACCAGTGAAACCTGCTTATGGTTACCGTGTTGAATTTGGTGATCGGGTTGTTGTTATTTCAGGTGATACCACTTACTCGGAAAATCTTGTCAAGCATGCGCAGAAAGCTGATTTGCTTATCCATGAAATTACAGCAGCAGATCCTGCGTTATTAAAGAGAAATAAACGCTTAAACAGTGTTGTGGCATATCATACTAATCCAGATCAAATGGCTGAAGTATTGAATAAAACTAATCCTAGGCTAGCTGTGCTTAACCACGTCTTATTGTTTGCTGTGTCTGAAGAGCAAGTGATTGATAAAATTAAAATGCAATATTCTGGCGATGTCACTATGGGTTATGATTTGATGAAAATTGGTGTGGGTAATACTATTGATATACAACGCATTAATCTTGAGAATTGATTATGAATAAGCTGCTAGAAAAACAAAGTCCATTAATTATGGGGATATTAAATGTCACTCCAGATAGTTTTTCTGATGGAGGGCGTTACGTAAGCACACGTGATGCAGTAGCGCGTGGCTTGGAAATGGTAGATGAAGGAGCGGACATTATTGATATTGGTGGCGAGTCGACTCGCCCTGGTTCTGAGCGTGTCGATGCAGTGGAACAAAAGCGCCGCGTGTTAGATGTTATCTCTGCCTTATCTCAAGAAATTTCTAATGATGTCTTGATTAGTATTGATACTACCTTAAGTGATGTTGCTGAGGCAGCGTTAGATGCGGGAGCGGGATTTGTTAATGATGTGACTGGCGGGACTGATGATGAGAATCTGATGAGGCTGGTCGCAGAAAGAAATGTGCCTTATTGCATCATGCATATGCAGGGACGGCCAGACAATATGCAAGATAATCCCAGCTATAAGAATGCTGCTAAAGAAGTCAAAGAGTTTTTGGTTGCGCAAGCATTGAAAATGCAAGACTTGGGACTGTCTAAAAACAATATTATCTTAGATCCGGGGATTGGTTTTGGTAAGCGTACTCAACATAATCTTGAACTATTAAAGCAGTTAAATCAGATTTGTGAAACTGATTATTCTGTATTGCTAGGCACTAGTCGTAAACGCTTCATGGGTGAAGTATGTGCTACTGAAGATCCTGCGCAACGCATGCCAGCAACTTGTGCTACGACGGCATTAGGTGTGGAGGCTGGTGCTAAGATTTTTAGAGTGCATGATGTGTGGCAAAATCGACAAGCTGCTGATGTCAGCTATGCGATAAAGATGTGTAAGTAGTGATTAAAGGAAAAGGCAAACAACATGTCTGCCTTTTCTTCTTCTCGCTTATTGGGTCATCCTTGATTTGGAGCTAAGCAATGAATCCTTATTGCTTGTGTTAGTAACGGCTTCTATGCCCGTAACCATAATATTTTCTGCCGTAGTAACGGTTGCGATGCCCGTAATTGTAGTAGCGCTTGCCGTAGTAACGACTTCTATGTCCATAATTGTAAGAATGTTTGTTATAGCCTCGTCCGTAATAACGATTGCCGTAGCCGTAATTCTTATGATGATAACTTTTATGCGCAATGCAACCCGCTGCTAATGCAAGCGGGACATAACCATAATGTCCGCTAGCAAAACTATTGCTAGAAAAAGAAAGCACGAAAAGTACAGCGCAGATTTTTGAAAGTCTCATTATGTGCCTGACCATCTTTACATCTCCTTACGTTGACCTGATATTTTTAATTATGAAGTAGAATTAAAAATAACTTAGTTATTGATAAGATCGGATGTAGTGCTTTTTTATTACATGGAATAGATTAATTAAATCAGTATTAGTAAAAAAACTGTATGCGATAAACCTATGTGTGAATAAGGTTTATCGATTTGGAATTAAAAAAGCCTCTCATAAATACGAGAGGCTTGATGCTGTTATCGGGTCAAGTGTTAGTACCTTGAGCGACAATACCTTCTTGGCGGGTTGTAGTGATAAGCTCTGTGTCCATAATTATAAGCGCGTCTATGATTGTATCGATGGCCATAGTAATGCTTTTTATAGTGATGATTGTAATGGTGCTTTTTATGGGCATAGTGTTTTCCATGGCCATGGTGGCCGACTACAATTTTAATTGGATGATGTCCGTAGCCAACACTTCCGTAAAAACCACTGGCAAAACTATTCGCGGAAAATGAAAGCAGTAATACCAAGCCTGCTATTTTTGTTAACTTAGCAAAATTTGTCGACATAGCTAAATCTCCTCGACTTGATTGGCATTTCATTGTAGGTAAGCACTGAATGAATAAAATAGTATAAATAAATTATTATCAAGTGCGCTTTATGAAATAGAACAGTAGATATTGCCTATCTCTAATAGCTAACAACGTTGGAGAAGTGATTTGGTTGACGCGGCATAACCTTATATTGATGGGCTATATAGGGAATTATAGAAATGAGACTCTGTTGTTAAATCAACAACAGAGTCTTTATGAGCGTTTGTCTAGTGTTTTTCTACAGATTCTAGTTTGATTGCGCAGAATTTGAATTCTGGAATCTTGGCGAATGGATCTAGTGCATCAGTCGTCAGTAAGTTTGCTGCTGCTTCGTGATAGCAGAAAGGCATGAATATTTGGCCTTCTCTTAATCCATTATCAACTCGCGCATAACATTCGATACTGCCACGTCGTGAACTTAGGCGAATCATCTCGTTAGGCTGTATTCCTAACTTCTCTAGATCCTTTGGATTAATTGATGCAACCGGTACCGGTTCAATGGCGTCTAACATTGAAGCATGTCTTGTCATTGCACCAGTATGCCAATGTTCTAGTTGGCGACCTGTAATCAATACAAAACTGTATTCGCTATCAGGTAGCTCATCAGCATTGGTAAATTTAGCCGGGACTAACTTGCCTTTGCCGCTTGTAGTAGGGAAGTCATCAATAAAAATAATGCCTTGACCTGGGTCTTCTGGGCTATCGCATGGGTAAGTGATTGAATCATTATTTTCTAAACGCTCCCATGACATACCTTTGATTGAATCCATGCCTAAACGCATTTCTGCAAATACATCGCTGGGGCCTGAATAATTCCAATCGCAGCCTAAACGTTTGGCAATCTCTTGAATGATCCAAAGGTCTTGCTTAGCTTCACCTGGCGGCTTGACTGCTTGACGGCCAAGTTGAACACGCCGATCTGTGTTAGTAAATGAACCATCTTTTTCTGGGAATGCAGAAGCGGGAAGAATGACATCTGCAAACATGGCTGTTTCAGTTAAGAAGATATCCTGAACCACCAAGTGTTTAAGTGATGCCAATGCTTTGCGCGCATGATTCAAGTTGGGATCGGACATAGCAGGGTTCTCACCTTCAACGTACATACCGAGAATTTTACCGTCGGTAATTTCATCCATAATCTCAACCACGGTTAAGCCAGGATTTGGATCTAGCTTGGTATCCCAAAGTTTTTCAAACCTTGCTTGAGCCTCTGGATTGTCTACACGTTGGTAATCAGGGAATACCATTGGAATCAAACCAACATCTGAAGCACCTTGAACATTGTTCTGTCCACGCAGTGGATGCAAGCCAGAACCAGGCTTACCAATTTGTCCAGTAATTAATGACAATGCAATTAGGCAGCGGGCATTATCGGTACCATGTATGTGCTGTGATACACCCATGCCCCAGAAAATAATTGATGCCTTTGATGATGCGTAAACGCGCGCCACTTCATGTAATGTTTCTGCAGGAATACCACAGATCTTTTCCATTTCTTCTGGAGAAAAGTCTTTTAAGTGCTCTTCAAGTTCAGCATAACCTTCAGTACGATTAGCAATAAACTCTTTGTCGACTAAACCTTGCTTAACAATTGAATGCATAATTGCGTTCAGCATGGCTACGTCAGTGTCTGGCTTGAACTGTAAGAAGTAGTCTGCGTGGCGCGCAATCTCAGTGCCACGAGGATCCATCACAATTAACTTCTTGCCTGCGCGTGCGGCATTCTTAATGAATGTTGCTGCAACTGGATGGTTAGTAGTTGGATTGGAGCCAATAATCACAATCACTTCAGCGTCTTCAACTTCAGCAACTTGATTAGAAACAGCACCAGAACCTAAGCCCTCTAATAAAGCGACAACAGAAGAGGCGTGGCATAGGCGTGTACAGTGATCAACATTGTTAGTTTTGAAACCAGTACGAATTAACTTTTGGAATAAATAGGCTTCTTCATTAGAACCTTTGGCTGAACCAAAGCCTGCAAGTGCATTACCGCCAAGTTCATCACGAATATCGCGTAAACCTTTTGCGGCAAATTCTAATGCTTCATCCCAGCTTGCTTCTCTAAACATGGCGCTGACATCTTCTTCAGTCAGGTCTTCAATGTTAGCTACTTTAGCGGCGCCTTCTTTGCGAATTAAAGGTTTAGTTAAACGACGATCATTATGAATGTAGTCGAAACCGTAACGACCTTTTACACATAAGCGGCTCTTGTTAGCTGGTCCATCGCGTCCTTCAACGTAAATAATTTTTTCATCTTTGATGTTGAATGTTAGTAAGCAACCAACACCACAATAAGGGCAGGTGGAGTCTACTTTTCTATCTGGCTCTTGCATGCCTAATTCTTTTGACGGCATGAGTGCGCCTGTCGGGCAAGCTTGTACACACTCACCGCAAGCAACACATGAGCTGTCACCCATTGGGTCAGCAATATCAAATACAATTTCTGAATGCGAGCCGCGATTAGCGTAACCAATCACATCATTATTTTGTTCTTCACGACATGCGCGTAGACAACGTGTGCATTGAATGCATGCATCTAGATTGACGGCGATTGCTGGATGTGAAAGATCGGCTTGAGGATTATGTCGTGCTTCAAAACGAGGCAAGCCAACATCAAGTTTCTGTGACCATTGATCAAGCTCGCTATTTAACGTGTATTCCTTTTCAGCAATATCTGATTGAAGTAATTCAAGTACCATCTTCTGTGAATGCAATACGCGATCATTGCCGGTGTGGACAACCATGCCTTCAGTCGGTGTGCGTACACATGATGGTTGTAGTACACGTTCGCCTTCAATCTCAACCACGCAAGCGCGACAGTTGCCATCAGCACGCATGCCGTCGGTATAGCAGAGATGTGGAATCTCAACACCATTTCTACGTGCGGCTTGTAAAATTGTTTCATCTTCAAACGCGTGAATGTTTTCTCCGTTTAATGAGAACTCAACCGTTTTTAACTCTTTTAAATCTTTTGGATTAGCTGCCATTTTTTGTTACTCCATTTCCTTATTTGAGTTCATCTGGAAAATATTTCATTACACACTGCATTGGGTTTGAAGCTGCTTGGCCTAAACCGCAAATAGAAGCATCATTCATGGTTTGTGAGAGTTCCTTCATTAAAGGTTGGTTCCACTCACCTTTGTCCATCAACATGACTGCTTTTGATGTACCGACACGACATGGCGTGCATTTTCCGCAAGACTCATGCGAGAAGAATTTCATTGCGTTGTGTGCTAACTGCTTTGCGCTGTCTTGATTTGAGAAAATCATGACTGCAGCTGAGCCAATAAAACAGCCGTATTCATTGAGTGTGTCAAAGTCCATTGGGATATCGCCCATGGTGGCAGGGAGAATTCCGCCGGAAGCGCCGCCCGGGAAGTAGCCATAAAACTCATGGCCGTCTAACATGCCGTCACAATATTCATCGATTAATTCTTTAACCGTAATGCCAGCCGGTGCTAAATGTACGCCAGGGTTTTTCACTCGTCCGCTCACTGAGAAAGAACGCAAACCTTTACGTTCGTGTCTGCCATTGGATGTAAACCATTCGGCACCACGTTCAATTAAATCTCGGACCCAATACAATGTCTCCATGTTGTGTTCAAGAGTTGGACGTCCAAACACGCCGACTTGTGCAACAAATGGAGGGCGTAGGCGAGGCATGCCACGCTTACCTTCAATTGATTCGATCATTGCAGACTCTTCACCGCAAATATATGCACCTGCGCCTCGTCTTAATTCAATATGTGGAAGTTCGTGCGGAGGGTTGGCTTTTAACTTTTCTAATTCGATAGTTAAAGCTTTGCGTACACCAGCATATTCGTCGCGTAAGTAAATATAAATAGCATCAGTGCCGACAACATGTGCGGCAATTAGCATGCCTTCTAAAAATCTATGAGGATCTCTTTCTAAGTAGTAACGATCTTTGAACGTGCCTGGTTCACCTTCATCAATATTCACTGCCATAATTCTAGGGGCAGGTTGATCGCCAACAATTCTCCACTTTCTGCCGGCTGGGAATCCTGCGCCACCTAAGCCGCGTAAGTTTGAATCTTCTAATGTAGTAATGACATCTTCTTTTGATAACGAGCCATTAATTAATTTGTTTAAAGTCTCGTAACCGCCATCTTTTTTATAACCTTCAAGGCTAATGCAGTCGGGCGCGACGGCATCTTTTTCATTGTTATCGACTGCGGCAACGATTTTGTCGACATCAGCATAAGGAATAGCATTAGTACCAACAACAGCCACAGGGGCTTGTTCGCAACGGCCTACACATGGTACCGGTTGAATACGAATCTCGCCGTCGTACTTGCCCTCTAATGCTTTAATGATTTGTTGTGCATCATTCAGTTCGCAACTGACAGAGTCGCACACTCTAATAGTCAGTTCTGGTGGTGCATGATGACCTTCTTTGACTAAATCAAAATGATGATAGAACGATGCCACTTCGTATACTTCAGTGGTGGCTAGTTTCATGACACTGGCCAGTGCCGTCATGTGATCTGCTGAGATATGATTATATTTGTCTTGAATTAAATGTAGGTATTCAATCAGCAGATCGCGTCGGATGGGCATGTCACCCAATAATTCGCGAACTTGTTGTAAAGCAAGGGGATTGACGATTCTTCCACGTTTCTCACCCCGCATTTTATTCCGTTTGCGCTTAACAGCTTTGTCCATAATGAGCCTGAAGTCCTAAGTAATTTTATTTGAGATAGTGCGAGCGAGTTATTTTACGTGATTTCTAATGGAATGCGTATATCATCGTTTTGATTAATTTCACGGCTTGCACAGCGAGCATATATCGTACGATTTAGAAAATGGAGATCTATTATGGCAAAGTGGAGAGATATCCAGCCTGAACAAACCTATACAGAGGAGCAAATCGAGCTACGTTTAGCGGAGGAGTTGCCAAAATGGTGCTACGAAAATGGCTGGATCAGGCGTAAATACAAGACAAATAGCTGGAAAGGTACTTTAATGGTGGTAAATACCGTGGGTCATTTGGCAGAAGCAGCCTGGCATCATCCAGACTTAACCGTGTCATATGCTTTTGTAGTGGTGAAATTGATGAACCATGCCGCTAAAGGTATTACTAATAAAGATTTTGCTTTGGCTAGCAAAATTGAGGAAGTTATCCAGTGGAATCCGGGCGCAGACGAACCAGATCTAGATGGTGTGCCTGATGATCAGCGTTTTGCCTACATAAAATACGACTAAATTACTGTTCAATCAGCTTGCGTACTTGTTGTTCTAATACAGCAAAAGGCGTGCGCGGGAGGATGATACTGCCAATGTCACCTTGCTTATCGATAAGAAACATATTGGCAGTGTGTTCTACATTATAAATATTAGAGTTGGTATCGCCACTGAATTTAACGCTAGCATTGAACTGTTTGAGTACCTTGGCAATGTCTTCTTCAGAGCCGGTTAACCCAATTATATTTTTGTTGAAGTAAGTTACATAACTATCTAATTTTTCAGGAGTATCCCTCTTGGGATCTACGCTAATGAAGAGTACCTGCATGTGCTCTGCTTGGTCTTCTAGGGAGGCGATTAAACGCTGAATTTCGAGTAGAGTATTTGGACAAACATCAGGGCAGTGGGTAAACCCAAAAAATATAATACCAACCTTTCCCTTTATATCGCTTAGATGAAATGTTTCGCCCTTGTGAGAAGTGAGCTCAAAATCACCACCGAGTTTTGGAGGATTAGCCTGTGCGGCAATCATCGTAATGTAAAAGATTGAGGCCAGTATTAAGCGAGAAGATAATCGGGTGATTCTAGGCATGTCCATATTTTTGGAATAGTGGTTATTTGTATATTTTAGGACTGCGGTTTTGCTCAGCAGTTTCGTCATTTACTTGGATCAATCGGAAACACAATAGCAATAATGTATAAATTCCAATCAATTTGAGTAAATATCCTCATAAATCGAGGTATTTTAGTATCTTACGTCCAATTGATCTAAAACAACTAGTATCTTATTAGAACTTGATAGTCGGGCTAGATGCGGCATAATGTCGCACATCGAACTTGATTTTGGTTAACCCATCCGTGGGTGTGTGTTTATGTGGATCTAAGCCGTTACCATGTATTTATATCTTGATTCGAGATTAGGTCTACTTTTAGTAAAATTTATGGAGTTTAAACAATGAAAGAAATGCTTCCATTTAAATGGGCAAGAGGCGCAGTAGCTTCAGCATTAATCGGTGCAGTGGCATTAGTCGGTGGAGTGCCAACCGCTGTACAAGCTGATGAGACATGCATGTCACCTTACATGGCTAAGATTGTAGGTCAGGAAGACTATGTATACGTTTGGACGTTAGGTGTTGAAGGAATGGGTGATGAGCAAGATAAGCTTGTAACTATTTCTGTTAACCCTGATGCCGATGATTACGGTGAAGTTGTTCATATCTTATCAGTTGGTGGTCGTAATGAAGCTCACCATTCTGGTCTATCTGATGACCGTCGCTTCTTATGGGCTGGTGGTTTAGATAGTAATAAGATCTTTATTTTTGATGTTCATACAAATCCAGGCAAACCAGGTCTTCATAAAGTTATTACTAACTTTGTAGACAAAACTGGTGGCATGGTTGGACCTCATACATTCTATGCATTACCTGGTCGTATCATGGTATCTGCACTGTCTAACAACGTAGACCATGGTGGTCGTACTGGTATGGCAGAGTACACAAGTGAAGGTGAATTTATTTCTGCTCACTGGTTCCCAACTGATGATGACCTTCGTGGTGCTCAGAAGACTGGTAACTTTGCTGACGGTTATGGATATGACGTTCGTGTTCTTCCACGACGTAACGCAATGTTCACTTCTTCATTCACAGGCTGGTCAAACTACATGATGGACTTCGGTCAAATGTTGTCTGATCCTGAAGCAATGAAACGCTTTGGTAACACAATGGTTGTTTGGGATTTGCATACTCGCGAGCCTAAGAAAGTATTTGACGTTCCAGGTGCACCACTAGAGATTCGTTGCGCATGGTCTGGTCTTAATAACTACTGTTTTACAACTACCGCGTTGACTTCAAAAATCTGGTTGATTTATGAAGATGAGAATGGTGAGTGGCAAGCAGAAGATGTGGCTGATATCGGCGACCCTTCAAAAGTACCACTTCCTGTAGATATCTCTATCACTGCGGATGACCAAGGTCTTTGGGTCCAAACGTTTATGGATGGAAAAACTCGTTACTTTGACATCAGTGATCCACACAATCCTAAGCAAACTTATGAATATAAAGTTGGTTCACAAGTTAACATGATCTCTCAAAGCTGGGATGGTAAGCGTGCTTACTTCACCACTTCTTTGTTAGGTAGTTGGGACAAGACTGGTAAAGATGATGAGCAATGGTTCAAGTTATACCATTGGAATGGTAAGAAACTTGATCATCAGTTCACAATTGACTTCTATCAATTGAAGTTAGGTCGTGCACATCAAATGAGATTTGGCGCTTACTCGCTTTATTCTCAAAAGCCGAACTCTTCAGATACAATGATGTCTCAAATAGAGAAGTAATTAAATCAAGGTTAGGCTGACGTTTAACTAACTAAACGTCATAGCAGTAATATAAAAGGCCGCCTTCGTAGGCGGCCTTTTGTTTATATAAAGGATTAAAAAAAGGAATTATGAAAAACCTATCTTTAGTTTGTTTTTCACTATTGTTTATGTTGTCGCTATATGGATGCGATAGAACAGATAACGAAGCAGAGCATACGGCAGAGGTCGCAAGCTTTGAAGATCAAGCACTTCTACACGCTCCAGGTTGGGGAGATATGCAATTTGAATTGCCTGAGCCTGGTAGCTATAAGTTGCCGCCATTTGGCAAAGCTGCAGACGGCAATGTACTTACCGATGAAGGTGAAGCAAAACGCTTATCTGACTTTTATGGCGATAAAGTCGTTCTTCTCAGCTTTATGTTCACGCAATGCTCAGATCTAAACGGATGTCCCTTAGTGACGGCAGTCTATTACAAACTAAAAGAAGCATTGAAAAGTGACCCTGAATTGTCAGATCAGATCAGACTGGTGAGTTTGAGTTTTGACCCTAAATACGACACTCCGGAAGTGATGAAATTTTATGGTCAAGGTAGCAAGGATTTCGGTGGTCCAGAATGGCAGTTTCTTACTACCGCTTCACGAGAAGAGTTAGATCCAATAACTCAAGGTTTTGGGCAGTACATCAATCAAGAATATGATGAAGACGGTAATCCTACTTACAGTTACGCACATGTGCTAAGAGTATTTTTGATCGACAAAAATGGTCTTAAGAGAACGCAATATAGTGCAACTTTTTTGCATGACCAATCGATTATTGCAGACTTGAAAACTTTATTGCTGGAAGAAAAAGACAGTTAATCCGACATGACACTTTATTTTTCAAATCCACGTTACTGGTTTTTAATTTTAATTGTTTGCTGCATTTTCGTCAGTACTACCACTATTTTAATAGCGAGTTCGAGTGACGAAGGAATTAATAAAGAGGCTATCTTTGGTCCAGGTGATCGTAAACACGGTTATGACCAAGAAAATTATGTGACTAATTCTCTAAGCGTGACTTCACGTAAAGGCAAGCAAGCAGACTTGCTGCAATTTGTTTATCAAACGCCTCTTGGCTTGCCTAAAATGGTTATGCCTGATGGTAAACCTATTACTGAAGAGCAAGTGAGTCTAGGCCGTCGTCTATTCTTTGATCGTCGCTTGTCGTTAAATGACACATTCTCCTGCGCTATTTGCCACATTCCTGAACAAGGATATGCAAATAATGAGTTAGCAACCGCTATTGGTTTTGAAGGCCGTAGTGTTAAGCGCAATAGTCCAACTATTTATAACGTCGGTTACTACAATATATTTTTCCATGATGGACGAGAAGATAGTTTAGAGCAGCAGGTATGGGCACCATTACTTGCCAGAAATGAGATGGCTAATCCTTCTATAGGTTATGTCATTAATAAAATAAAAGGTATTCAAGAATACAAAGGATTATTCGAAGCGGCCTATGATGGTAAAGGACCCACGATGGAAACCGTCGGTGCTGCATTGGCTAGTTATCAAAGAACCCTCAATTCTGCTAATTCAAGATTTGACCAGTGGTATTACGGTAAACAAGAAGATGCCTTGACTGATGATGAGAAAGCAGGTTTTGAGTTGTTTATTGGTAAGGCCAAGTGTTCAGCATGCCATTTGATTAACGATGAATATGCGCTGTTTACTGATCAATTACTGCATAATACTGGTCATGGTTATAATGTATCGATGGGTATCAAACCTGAGAAAACACGCGTGCAACTAGCGCCCGGTGTGTTTGTTGATGTTGATAATGAAATTATTGACTCGGTTCGCCAAACGCCTAAACAGAATGACGTTGGTCTATACACGATCACTCAAAATCCATTTGATCGTTGGAAATTCAGAACACCAATTTTACGCAATGTAGCACTTACCGCGCCTTATATGCATGATGGTGCATTTACAAGTTTGCGCCAAGTTGTTGAATTCTATAATCAGGGTGGAGTGCCTAATGAGCTATTAAGCCCACTGATAACGCCTTTGAATTTGACCGAGGAAGAGATGGGACAGCTGGTTGACTTCATGTTCGCCTTGACGGGCGATAATATTGAAATACTGGTAGCAGACGGATTTGCTGCACCAATTGGTGATATACGCTCACAGGATCCAAACTGGGCACACGATACAGAGTTTGAAGTTAAATAAGTGAAAAATATGAAAATGAAAATAATTGCTAGTCTTATATTAATATTTGCATGCTCTATTGCCTATGCCGATAGATTGTTAGACGCAATGCCGCGCACTATGCAAGCAGAAAATTTTGTACTGCCATATTCAACAGGTGGAAAACTTAACCTTGAAGATCTGCAAGGTAAATTTGTGTTGGTAAATTTTTGGACGACTAAATGTGCACCATGCAGAGCCGAATTATCATTGTTAGAGGATTTGCGTAATCAATTTGCAGACGAAGATATATTAGAAGTGGTGGCTATTCATGCCGGACCTGACGTGATTGGTGTTAATGAGCATTTGGATATTTCGCCGGTTAATTATCCTGTGGTGATGGATGTAAATTTAGAGCTAGGACATTGGGGAATACCAAGTTTGCCAACCACCTATGTGCTCACGCCTGGTGGTAGTTTTGCCTATCGTGCTGTCGGTTCGAGGATGTGGAATTCTCCGCAAATGGTAGATTTTTTAAAAAGGGTTTTTAAGGATTACGAAGAAACTAAGGAAGCTGAGAAATAAGCTCGATAAAAGCCTATCTCAATGTGGTTAGCTGAGTACAGAATGACGAACTTAATCAAATAATTTGACTCTACTATTTATGTCTCCAACAAAGCGGTAATTATGAAACATAGGTTTATTAGAATAAGTAATTTCTTCAAGTCTCATGTCTTGCTATTAGGGTTGATAGTTACCTTGGTACTGACGATATCATTGTCTAGTGCTGGTGGATTGATGGATAAAATGTCCGCCACTGAAGCTTCAAATTTCACATTAATGAGTGCTCATGGATCAGATGTTAGTTTGTCGGATTATGAGGGTAAATTTGTGTTACTTAATTTCTGGGCAACGTGGTGTCCTCCCTGTGTAAAAGAAATGCCTGCCTTGAATAGGCTTCATAATAAATTAAACGGTAATAATGGACTGGAAGTCGTCGGCGTTCATGTCGGCCCAGCATTAGCAACAGTAAAGCAATTTTTAAAAGATAAGCCTGTCGATTTTGATATTGTCATTGATAAAAATATGTCTCTATCCAGCTGGCAAGTGTCAGGGTTGCCTACTACGTTTTTGATTAGCCCGTCAGGCAAGCTGATATATAAAGCTACTGGTGAACGTGAGTGGGACTCGGATGAGATGGTTGAATTTATTCGTGGCATTATGAAAGAGTATGAGCGTTTAGCTGCTGCCCAAACTGCACCGATAAAAGGCTAAGTAAATCGCCGTGTCTGAATACCGTATAGAAATTCGTGATGCAGTATTATCCTACCTAGAAGAAGAATTTTCAGCATTCGACATTAAAGAAGAACAAGATAAAGAAAGTTATTGCTTTCGGCTCACCAAACAATCCGATACACACTTTATTCGTGTCATGTATTCTGCTACCCAAAGCAGTAAGGCGAGTGAAATTGGTGCTCAATTAGAACAATATGCTGTTGCAAGCACGATGAGAGGATTGGGTGATTTCCCTGTAGTGGTAACAGAGCAGGGCTGTATGTTTGGATCGCCTTAAACGATTGATTAAATATTCTAATTTGTTGTTATCTGCTTGAGTAAATAATTTACTCTTTTGTCGTTAAGCTTAATTATTTTGTGATGAAAATAATCCCAGCATAAAAATGCTGGGATTATTGATTCTGTTGAATACTAATTAACTGGTATTAATTTTAATCCACTCAATTGAGTACCGTCTTCACGCAGGTAAATAGTTACCGTATGTGTTCCGGCCGTTAAGTTGACTTCAACCGGGCCAGCAACGTTGCGGTTTGTCACAATGACAGGTTCGAAGACGTTATGTTCTCCAGTATCCCATAAATAAGGAGTTCCAGGAGTCCCATCTACGCGCACATAGAATGAATCAGATTCATCTACATTTACACCAGAAGTTAAAATAGAGCCTTCAATTAGATAGTTTCCTGCGGTGACAACATTGAAAGTGAATTGTGCACTGCTGAGACCTTCATTGAAATCATATTCATTGCCAGAACCTTCTGGTACCTCAATGAATTGATTGTTAGCCGACAATATGAAGAAACCATCTAAAATAGCTGCATCAGCTGATAACTCTAGTATCTCTCCACCAGTTGCTGCTTGTACACTGATCGCAACTGAAGTGCTGGTGGTAGACGCTGAGTCATCATCCATTGCAACGGCGGTTAGGGTGTGAGCTCCTTCGCTGGCGCCGTTCCATGTAAAGCTATATGGCGCGGTAGAGTCTGTGCTTAACAATGTTGATCCATCGTAGAATGCAACATTGGTGATAGTGCCATCCGTGTCTGCTGCATTCGCACTGAGAGTAATAGAGTCACCTAGGGTAAATGTCGCATTAGCGGTTGGAGCAGTTAAGCTTACTGTTGGCGCGACGTTTGGTGTAGGAGGTATTACGCTGATAACGACTGCTACACTTGCGGTACTGTCATTATCATCATCAGTGGCAATGGCCGTTAATGTATGAATTCCTTCGGTCGCGCCATTCCATGTGAAGCTATACGGCACTGTAGTATCTGACCCTAACAATGTAGCACCATCGTAAAACTCAACACTGGTGACAGAGCCATCAGAGTCTGTTGCATTCGCAGTGAGTGTAATGGCGTCGCCAATGATAAATGTCGCATTATCAGTGGGAGCGGTTAAGTTCACTGTTGGTGCGACGTTAACATCTCCAGTATCAGCCTCAACGTTAATCGTAACAGCGGCGCTAGTGGTAGTAGCAGAATTATCATCTGTTGCCACGGCGGTTAATGTATGAGTCCCTTCAGTTGCACCATTCCAAGAGTAGCTATACGGCGCTGTTGTATCGGTAGCTAATAAAGCTGCGCCATCATAAAACTCAACGCTGGTGATAGTGCCATCAGAATCTGCTGCATTTGCAGTGAGTGCAATAACAGCGCCTACTGTAAATGTTTCATTAGTGGTTGGAGCAGTTAGACTCACTGTCGGTGCGACATTTTGTGGTGGAATTACGCTAATATTAATGGCGGCACTAGTAGTACTGGCACCATCATTGTCAGTCGCTACAGCTGTTAGTGTATGAGCTCCTTCACTGGCACTATCCCAAGAGAAACTATATGGTGCGGTTGTATCTGTGCTTATCAATGTTGGTCCGTCATAAAACTCAACATTAGTCACTGTCCCGCCGATATCTGTAGCATTAGCTGTTAGCGTAATAACATCACCAGTTGTAAATGTTGCATTGGCCGTTGGGGCGCTTAAGTTGACTGTGGGTGGAATATTTTCCGCAGGTTCAATAAGTACCAATCTGAGATTGCTTAATTGCGTTCCATCTTCACGTAAGTAGATAGTGACAGTATGAGGTCCAGCAATTAAATCAACTTGAACAGGGCCAGCGACATTACGGGTTGTTACAATTACTGGTGTAAATGTGTTTTGCTCTGCCGTATCCCATAGATAAGGGGTAGCTGGCGCACCATTAACACGTACATAGAATGAGTCTGACTCATCAACATTTGGCCCAGCAGTTAAAATAGTCCCTTCAATTTGATAGCTACCTGCAGTGACGACATTGAAGGTGAATTCTGCACTGCTAATACCTTCGCTGAAATCATATTCATTGCCAGTTCCGTTAGGCACTTGAATGAATTGGTTATTAGCTGATAAGACAAACGATCCATTTAATACAGCGGCATCTGCAGATAGTTCTAATGTCTCGACATTATCACCATTTGGAGTTGGGTCTGAATTATCGCCAATACCGTCGCCATCAGTATCAACCGTTTCTGTAGGATCATTCGGGAACACATCGCTATTATCGCCAACACCGTCACCATCCGTATCGGTGGTTTCGTTTGGATCGTTAGGGAAGGCATCGGCATTGTTACCCACACCATCACCATCCGTATCAGCGCTTTCAGCAGGATCATTCGGGAACACATCGCTATTATCGCCGACACCGTCACCATCCGTATCGGTGGTTTCGTTTGGATCG
>CALJEX010000021.1:0-25000 GCA_938074525.1 uncultured Gammaproteobacteria bacterium | reverse complement strand
GTCGTATTCTCAATGGAATTATGCGCCTGATATTGCAGTATTAGAGATACTTTGAAACCAAACGATCGGCTCACCTAAGCGCTTATCCCTATGATTTGTCTATTTAAAATACAATTTCTCAGATAAATATTACAAATTATGACGATGGATTCAGAATCCTCACTTCACGCTGCGGGAATGGCATCTGCATTTCATGTTCTTTGAGGGCTTTCCAGATCATCATATTAAGATCTGCATCAACGCGATTAGCACCATCATCAATTCCTTCCATCCAGTATTCTACTAAGATGTCTATTCCAGAATCACCAAAGCCACTGATTTCTGCATCAGGCTGCTCTTCTTCAGTATATTCTGGCCCACTGATCACCTGAGGGTGTTTAGCGACAGTCTCTTTGAGTACCTCGACTAATTTTTCAACATCGGTGCTATAGGCCACCTGAAATTCAATCGCATAGCGCTGTTTCTTGTTTTAGTGCGTCCAATTGGTGAAGCTAGTGGTAATAAAACTATCATTAGGCACCATGATATCTTTGCCCTCAAAGGTCTTTAATATCGTAGAACGCATATTCAACGCACGTATTGTCCCTGAACGGCCATCTTCTAATTCAATATAATCGCCAACAGTTAACGAACGATCCAACAGGATAATTAATCCTGAAATAAAATTGGATGCAATCGCTTGCAAACCAAACCCAAGTCCTACACCAACAGCACCACCAAATACTGCCAGCGCCGTTAGATTAATCCCCATCACTTGTAGCAGCAGAATAAAAATCACCACGTAAAGAGTTATTTCAAATAGCTTGGCAAACACTTCTCGTGTCCCTACTTCTATTTTCTCTTGCTTGCGAATGAACTGCTTACCAGTGTTATTCGATATCCTGCCTAACCAAAATAATACTGACCCAAAAATAAGCACTCTCGCTATTGCATGCAAAGAGATAGAAATGTTGCCCATTTGCAGTTTTATAGAATCCAGATAAGTAGTGACATCATCGAGCCAGCCAAACACATGCATGATTGCGATCGGTATCGCGACCCACTTAACGAACTTTTTAACGGGCTCTGTTTCTATAAACTGAGTAATAATCGCATACACAAATCCAACAACTGCCAAACCTTGCGCGATTCGAACCAGTCATGACTGTTGAACCAAAGAGTTAACAATCTCTACACCAGCACCTAAGAACAGCAAAAGGAATAACGGAAATAAAATACCTTTTAACTTAAATAGAAACTCACGCAACTTACCCATGGAACCAGCTTGAGGAGGTTGTGATGGCGCCTTCAAATACTTGCCAACCACTTTACTTGCTAGCATAGCGATAACAATTGCCGCCACAATGATGCCGACCTGCGCATAAAATTTAGGACTTTGCGCCCATTCTGCTATTTGCTGAAAAACTTCAATGCCTTGCATCTTTAAGTCTTCAAAATCAATTTTTGGCGCGGTTGATTCTATTACTGCATCACCATCTATATTCGGTGTATCGATTTCAATCGCACCGCTATCCACGTTTTCTGGCATAGATTCAGCCACTTCAGATTCATTCATACCTTTCGGTTCCTAATTTTTAAAAACTAACCTTAGCTATTTTGCGTTTACCCACCTGCAAAATCACCGCTTCAGATAAATCTAATTCAAGTTTTACATTATCAATTTTTTCGCCATTAATTTTCACCGCACCCTGCTTAATCATACGCATCGCTTCCGAGGTACTACTTACTAAGCCTGCATCTTTCAATGCAGCACCAATCATCCAAGGCGCTTTAGCAGCATCCAATTTATGCTCGGCAATTTCATCAGGCAATTGGCCTTTTTGAAAACGCTGAATAAAGTCTTGCTTAGCGCCTTCTGCTGCTGCTCGATCATGAAAACGCGCAATAATTTCTATCGCAAGTTCAAATTTAATATCTCTGGGATTAGCACCCTCTTTTTCTATCGATTCTCGATAAGCATTGATTTCAGACATAGGCTTAAAACTTAACAATTCAAAGTAGCGCCACATTAGCTCATCTGAAATAGACATTATTTTACCAAACATATCATTCGGCTCATCGTTAATGCCGATATAGTTATTTAGCGACTTTGACATCTTTTGCACGCCATCAAGCCCTTCTAATATTGGCATGGTCATAATGATCTGCGGCTTTTGGCCATAATTCTTTTGCAGCTCTCGGCCCATTAGAAGATTAAATTTCTGATCAGTCCCACCCAACTCAATATCAGATTTTAGTGCCACGGAATCGTAGCCTTGCACTAATGGATAAAGGAACTCGTGGATAGCAATCGGCTGATTACTCTTATAACGCTTATCAAAATCGTCACGTTCAAGCATGCGTGCCACCGTATGTTGTGCCGCAAGCTGAATCATATCGGCAGCTGTCATTTTACCCATCCACTCAGAATTGAAGCAGACTGTGGTCTTCTCAGGGTCTAAGATTTTAAATACTTGCTGTTTGTAGGTGTCGGCGTTTAACAGTACCTGCTCTTTAGTCAACGGCTTACGCGTAACATTTTTACCCGTTGGATCACCGATCATAGCGGTGAAGTCACCAATCAGAAATAACACTTCATGGCCAAGGTCCTGGAACTGACGCAGCTTATTTATTAGCACTGTATGGCCTAGATGTAGATCAGGCGCTGTGGGATCGAACCCTGCTTTGATCCTCAGTGGACGCTCCTCAGATAACCTCTCTTGAAGGTCCTTTTCGAGCAAAATTTCGTCGCATCCACGCTTAATCTCTTCTAACACTCTAGCATTCTCCATTATCTGCTTTATTTATAAGCAAAAACTGTAGTTTTTGTTCGTTCAGTAGGTTATCTTCCTCGTCTGCACACCTAATCAATTGACGGTCTATTGGATGCCGGCTATTTTTAAGTAAAAAACACTGGGAAGAGTTCTGTGCAATATCGATCACAATTAGGCGTAGATTATAAGCAATCTTCACCTCAAAAATCGCAAAAACAACACCATTACATCCTAGGTGGGGCTATTGCCGCGGTTGTACTCTCTATCATGGGTGTTGTGATCGCCAATGTCAGCAATCCACAAGATAAAGCCGTTGCCAACATTCAGGATCAATCGAATACACTCCAAGTTGACACTATTGAACTGGCGCTTTCAAGCAAAGCCAGTAACTCAAGTGATATCAAATATGCAGCCCCCGTTGCCAATATAGTTGTTGATGATTCAGACAACCCCGCACAAAAGTTCGAATCACTAGTTGTTGAGACACCAAAACAACAAACGCCTGTTGGTGCTTCCGCAACCAAAACTGAAACAGTGACTATTAAACAAGGCGATACTTTATCCACACTGTTTAGCAAGCGCGGATTAAATACTGAGTTGCATAAAATCATGCTACTTGGAGATCAAGTCAGAGAATTGAAATCAGTTTACCCAAATCAAAAACTTCATTTCCATATTCAGAATAAAAACCTAGTTGGAATTGAATTAGAAACCAGTGTTAACCGTCGTTTAAAAGTAGTCAAGCAAGAACAAGGTTACAAAGTTGACGAAGTGGTTCGAGATTTCGAAACACGTACTCAAGTCGCTTCATCAACTATAAAAAATTCTCTATTCCTAGCCGGCCAACGAGCTGGATTATCTGACTCCCTTATTATGCAATTAGCTAACGTGTTTGGCTGGGATATTGATTTCGCATTAGACATTCGCGCAGGTGATCAATTTAGCGTGCTCTATGAAGAAAAGTATTTAGATGGAGAAAAAATTAAAGACGGTGCAATCATTGCTGCAGAATTCGTTAACTCCGGTGAGAGTTATCGTGCAGTACGTTATACCGACAGCAAAGGTAATACAGATTACTACTCGCAAAATGGTCGCAGTATGCGTAAGCCATTTTTACGCACACCAGTAGATTTTGCTCGTATAAGTTCTGGCTTCAATTTAAAACGCAAACACCCTGTATTAAACAGAATTCGTGCGCACAAAGGTGTTGATTATGCCGCTTCAACCGGCACACCTATCAAAGCTTCTGGTGATGGTAAAATCATCCATCGTGGCACTAAAGGCGGTTACGGTAGAACCGTCATAGTTAAGCATGGCAGCAGCTACAGCACTTTGTATGCGCATATGCATAAATATGCGAAAAATACACAGGTAGGCAAACGCGTCAAACAAGGACAAATTATTGGTTATGTTGGCAAAAGCGGTTTAGCTACCGGACCTCATTTGCATTATGAATTCAGAGTCAATGGCGTACATAGAAATCCATTAACAGTGAAACTGCCCGATGCTAGCCCACTACCTAAAAGTGAAATGGCTAGATTCAAATCTGCTACCGCAGAACAGTTTGCCAATTTAGATTTATATCCCTCTACTGTTCTTACTCAAAATCAAAACTAGTGTAAACAAGATTGAACAAGGCATACATTGGTTTAATCTCGGGCACTAGCACTGATGCCATTGATGCAGTCGCCGTTACAATCGATGATCAAAATAATATCTTTGAACTCGCCTCATTAGCCTATCCAATAGACCCATCGCTTCGAGATGAAATTTTTTCTATCCAAACAGACTCAGCTTCATTAAAACAGTTCGGCGAATTAGATACTCGACTTGGCGAAACGTTTGCCAGTGCAGCATTAGCATTAATAGAAACCAACAAGTTAAATGTAAGTAGTATTCAAGCCATTGGTAGTCATGGCCAAACAATCAAACACGATCCAGATTGCGCTCAGCCATACACTATTCAAATAGGCAATCCTAGTATTATTGCAGAGCGCACAAACATAACGACAGTGGCTGATTTTCGCCGTCGCGACATCGCTGCCGGTGGACAAGGCGCACCATTGGTGCTCGCCTTTCACCAAGCATGGCTAGGCAAACATGAAAACTCTGTTGTACTCAACATGGGCGGCATTGCAAATATTACTGTGTTAGCGAGTCAGAGCACTCAACCACGCTTAGGTTTTGACACAGGCCCTGCTAATACACTGCTAGATGCCTGGTCACGTAAACATTTAAACAAAGCATTTGACGAAAAAGGCCAATGGGCAAAAACAGGAAAGATAAATCAACAATTACTCGACAGCTTGCTTAAGCATCCTTACTTTCGCAAAGTGCCTCCCAAGTCAGCGGACATCAGTCAATTCAACTTATCTTGGTTAGAAAACTTTTTGCGCTTATTTCCAGACATCGACCCTAAAGATGTGGCAGCCACGTTGGTTGAGCTCAGCGTCACTAGCATCAAAAATGCCTTATCTGCTTGGGCATCAGGCACTGCGCAAGTCATCGCTTGCGGCGGCGGCTGTCGTAACGAATATTTAATGGAAGAGTTAGCAAAACGTATTTACCCAATCCGTTTAACTACCACTGAGGAATTCGGGATTGATGCAGACTGGGTTGAAGCGACTGCCTTTGCTTGGTTAGCCAGGCAAACGCTTTTGAAAAAGCCTGGTAATGCATGCCACTCTACAGGTGCAAAGCATCCGTGTATTTTAGGTGGAATCTATTACAAATAAAAAAGCCCGCATAAGCGGGCTTTTTTATTTTATTTGGCATAACAACTTAGGTTGAGAAAGAAGACCCACAACCACAGGTAGTTTTTGCATTCGGGTTACGTATTACAAATTGTGCACCCTCTAAACCTTCAGAATAATCAATTTCAGCACCCACCAGATATTGATAACTCATTGGGTCAATCAACAATACGACACCACCATTTTCTACAGAAGTATCTCCATCTTGTAACTCTTCATCGAAGGTAAAACCATACTGAAAGCCTGAGCAGCCTCCACCTGACACGAATACTCGTAGCTTTAGCTTTTCATTCTTTTCTTCTTCAATAAGTTGTTTCACTTTACCAGCAGCGGCATCGGTAAAAACCAATGGAACTGGCATCCCTGAATCAGCGACAATTTGATTAGACGCCATGTGTACTTCTCCGTTTACGTGCAATAATTAGGCAAAAGATTACAGAACCCGACTATTTTGGTCAACTACTCTAATCGGGGGGCGACTACTCCCATCGGGATAGTTTAGCCATTGCCAGTAGTAAGATTGACCTCATCATTTGGTGAACCAGCAGCACTGGGTTTACCTTTAACTTCCTCTTGAGACAGCTTTTCTTTGACCTTAGCTGTCTGAACAGACTGGTGAATCAAACTGCCGTTCACCTCTGCACCCACTTCCATTTCTAGAAGTTTGTAATATACATTACCCTTCACTTTGGCATGTTGAGCCATCTCTAATGTCACGGTGGAATAAACATTCCCCTCTATCATTCCATTCAAGATCACCACAGGTCCTTTCACATCACCTTCAACACAACCCTTCTCACTGACAATTAGCACGGTTTTTTCATTGCTCTCAGCAATTAAGTCACCTTGCACTTTACCTTCTATATGCAAGCCACCTCGATAGTGAATATCACCCTTAACGACGGTGTTCTTACCTATTAATGTATCAATTTGTGCTGCTTTTATTTTCTTTTTACCGAACATGCTAACTCCCACTAATGAGTTCATTCCAAGAATAAGATATTTGAATGGGTTGCTTTGACTTTGAATCAGGTTCTACTTCAACCAATATTTTCTTTGGCTCAAAATTATCAGGCAATTCAAAGGTGCCATTCAGCCTTTGAAAATATTTAAACGAATATTTAATATCATCGCCAGTCGCAGCTTCGATATCAGATATTTCAATTCTATGCATTTCACCATCTTGCTTGCCATCAATAGTGACATTAACTTTTCCTTTTGCGACCTTCTTGCTACGGCTAGATTGAGTCAAAAGAAAATCATAATAATATTCACTCTTACCTGCTGAACGCAGGCTAAAATCGCGTATCTCTACACCTACTTTAGCTTTTTCTGGTGCTAACAAACTACGATAGAAAACCAACTCTTCAGTCAACTTGAGTATCTGCATTTCTTTTTCGCGCAACGTCTGCTTAGTTTGTTCAGCGGCTTGCAATTCTACTTGTGTAGATCGAGTTAAGCCTGCCACTTCTCGACGCAGAGACTTTAAATCTTTATTCGCTTTAACAAGATCGACTCGCAATTCAGCAACGCTTTGCTCGTTATCTTCAAATGGTAAATCGATCCCTGACGCACCTACCTCATAAAAAGCCCAAGCGACCGCTACTGCAGCCAAAATCGACACCAGAATTTGAATCCTCTTCAAACCTGGGTGATACGCACTCATATAGATCTTCTCTAGTTGCGGAACTTGAATTTTGACTTTAGTTTTTTTCATAGAACTTTATTCATCTACTAAGGCAGTAATCCAATCGCCTCAATCCCCAATGATTCTGGTATGTCATACATAATATTCATGTTCTGAATTGCTTGTCCGGCAGCACCTTTAACCAAATTATCAATCACAGACAAAACAACTATTTGCTCTTTTGATACTCGGTTCACCGAGATAACACAGTGATTAGTTGCGCGTACCGCACGCGTCTCTGGATGCATGCCTGCATCTAATATTGAGACAAATGCTTCATCCGCATAACGCTCTCGATATAATGCAGTTAAATCATTCACATCATTATTAGCAAAGGCATACAGTGTTGCATGAATGCCTCGATTAATAGGTAACAAATGAGGAACAAAGGTTAATTGCGCTTGCTCAGCGGGTAATACACTACTGAGGATGGCACTAATCTCAGGAAGGTGACGATGACCACCAATCCCATAAGCTTTAAAATTCTCACTAACCTCCGAATGCAGCGCACCCACACTCGCACCTCGACCAGCGCCACTGACACCTGATTTTGTATCTGCGATGAGTCGCTTAGGATCAACCAATTGATTTTCTAATAGCGGCAAAAAACCTAATATCACCGAAGTCGGATAACAACCTGGGTTTGCAATCAAGCGAGCTTTTTTTATTTCGGCACGGTTTAGTTCCGGCAACCCATATACGGCTTCTGCTACTAAATCAGGGCAGGCATGCGTTTCTCCATACCACTGTTGCCATGTATCAATGTCTTTAATACGAAAATCAGCAGCAAGATCTATTACACGCTTTCCAGCCTCCAATAATTGTGCCGCCATCTTCATTGCCGTGCCATTAGGTGTGGCAAAGAAAATTAATTCGCACTCTGACAGTACTTCGACAGAAGGTTTCTGAAATTTAAGATCAGAAAGCGCAAAGAAACTAGGCACTAGTTCCGACAAAGACCTACCCTCTTCACTACGTGATGTGATGGCAGTAATTTCCACTTGAGGATGCGCATGCAGTAATCGAATCAATTCGATTCCGGTATACCCAGTGCCGCCAACAATACCTACTTTAATCATGTTCCTAAATCCTAATTTATATTCATATGCTTTCGAGACTAACTTTTAAAGTCGCATACGTTTCTAGCGTGGCATAATACACGCATGAAGCCCAAGCTGCCGCTAAGTCACAGAATTACCGATAGTTTAGACGAATTTCGTCTACAAACCGCTAAACCTGACGCCCTCATCCAATCATCATTATTAGGGCTGTTGGTAGGGTTATTAGTCGGCTGTGTTCTAGTCGCCTTTATTTTGATCATTGATCGTTCACTTAGTTTTTGGCTACCCAATAATATTGCAGAAAATTTCGAAGACTTAACCCCGACGTCGAGATTGATAGCACCAATAGTCGGCGCAACTTTGTTGGCAATTTTGTTTAAGCTGGTTGCTAAAGACGACTCAGCCGTCGGTGTCGTCAATGTGCTAGAGCGACTTCGTTACCATCAAGGTTACCTAAAATTCCGCAGTTTTATCCTTCAGTTCATCGGCGCAAGTATTGCGCTCATTAGTGGGCAATCAATGGGGCGAGAAGGCCCTGCTATTCACTTAGGTGCATATCTAGGCAGCGCGCTAGGGCAATCATTTGGACTACCTAACAATGCTATACGAACGTTAGTCGCTTGCGGTTCCGCGGCAGCAATTTCAGCCGCATTTAATACGCCATTAGCAGGCGTTATCTTCGCCATGGAAATTATTATGGTGGAATATACCTTTGCTAGTTTTATACCTATCATTATTGCTGCCGTCGCCGCCACTGGTGTCTCACGCAGCTTCTTAGGAGATGAACCACTAATCGCATTCATAAACATCCCTACTATTTCCTTAGCCGAAGTTCCCTTTGTAATATTAATTGGCTTATTGGTTGGATTTGCCTCCACACTATTCACAATACTAATTAGGCATATCACTAAACTCACCCAACCGTTAGGTTTAAGTATTCGCTTTCTAATAGCGGGTTGCGCAACAGGAATAATCGCATTGCAAGTCCCACAGGTAATGGGCTTAGGCTATGACACATTAAATGCCGCAGTATTAGGTCAAATACCCATGACCTTATTACTCGTCATTATGGTCACTAAATTGTTAGCCACTGCAATCTCTGTTGGTTGCGGCATGCCGGCAGGACTGATCGGACCGAGCTTAGTCATCGGTGCTGTCGGTGGATCTTTAATGGCCATCTTCTTACACCAAGCCATGGGCGTACCGCTAGAAAATTCCAGCCTGTATGCACTTATTGGCATGAGCGCAATGATGGGCGCTTGCTTACAAGCACCATTAGCCGCATTGACTGCAGTGTTTGAAATCACTGCCAACCATTCTGTAATCTGGCCAAGCATGCTTGCGATTGTGGTTGCACAATTAATCAGTCGGCAACTATTCAAACAACCACCCGTATTCGACTTACTACTAAATGTGCGCGGTTTAGATTTTTACGAAGATCCAATAACGCAATCATTACAAAGAACAGGTATCGCAAGAGCCATGAGCCGAAGCTTTAGTCTGTTACCCATCATCACTCATTTAAACCAGGCGCTTGAAGCACTTGAAAATGACCCGCAGTGGATTTGCATACAAGATGGACGCACTCCAATCGCCTTAATTAGAGGTATTGATCTAGTTCAGTATTTAGAAAAAGATGATAACGCTGCCGATGAAATTGATCTAATGCAAATCCCAGCCAAGAGAATGCAAATTTCGCAAATAGATTTACGCGCAACCCTTGCTAAAGCTAGAGAAACCTTCAACCAAGAAACATCTGAAGCATTATGCGTCACGCATTGGAACAAGAATGCTTCACGTTATGTTTATGGCGTATTAACGCGCGAGCAATTTGAACAGTTATATATGAGGTAGCAATATGCTATGGATTAAAGCTTTACATATTATTTTTATGGTCACCTGGTTCGCAGGGTTATTTTATCTGCCACGCTTATTTGTTTATCATGCCATGTCGAATGACGAAATCAGTAATGAGCGCTTTAAGGTAATGGAAAGAAAATTATTCTTTGGCATCATGACGCCTGGCGCAATACTCACCATTGCGTTTGGTCTATGGCTGTTAATCCCTTCTTGGGATGCTTATATGATCGGATATTGGATGCACATCAAATTAGGATTAATTTGGCTGCTGATTTTTTACCACATTTGGTGTGGATTTTTAGTCAAGGCATTCAAATATGATCGTAACACTAAGTCGCATGTTTGGTATCGCTGGTTTAACGAAGCACCCGTGTTAGCACTTATTGCGATTATTATTTTAGTCGTAGTTAAACCGTTCTAAAACGACCAAACTTACGCACTAACATCAAATGCAGTATCCATATACACATACTCAATACCAGTAATTGAATACTAATCGGTGCAAACAGATCGGGAGCTTTCATTAAAGTACTCATCAAGGACTCTTCATAATAGAAAAACCACTGATGATCATCTGGGAACACTACTGTGTGTAGCCAGTAGAAAAATTTCTTCGCTCCTAAAGCAACAATCAATACCACTATTGCCACTACAACACTAAGCATACTGACTAGTAGCTTCTTAGTCGATGGCATCGCCACGCGAACCATGATGATCACTGCCAGTACAGTCAAGCAGAATATAAGCATCGCCAAACAAAACCAACCGAGTATATCGACTAACGCAGCAACGTCATTCAAATGGACAATTTCACTCTCAGTTAATAGCGACCCTAATTCTTTACCAGAGGGACTATAAAATTTTATCGTATCTAAGCCTTGGCCATTGTTTTGTATAGAAGTGACGATTTGCGCAAACAATCGGTGATGTTCATCGATATCAGTCGCAATAAACTCTCTCTTGTATAAATGCTTTGGCATTGTCTGTTCAATCGTTTGATCGATCTTCAAAGCGGAGTACCAGAGCGGGTATAGAAAATTTACTTGTGCAGATAATTGCCAGGCTAACCAGAAACTGATCAGTAATGACCCGAGCGAATAAAGCAACCAAAGTGCGTACGTTTGGAGAGTTTTAACACTCATTTTTGATCACCTAAACTGCTAAAAATCGACTCAAGCCCATAGGAATAGGACTTTACTCGCATTTCCGCGAATCCGCGATCTATCCCATTATGGATGGTATTGACAATCATTCTCATTTGCATTATCTTTACCCCATGTTCGTATGTATCTGCAATCAGGTCACCGATGGCCAAATAAAAGACGCCGTGAATAATGGTGCGTCATCATTCTCAGATGTTCAATCTGAGTTAGGTGTCGCAACCCAATGTGGCGAATGTAAAAATCATGCACGCCAATGCATGAGAAGTTGTCGTAATCAGTGTCAGAGTAACGTTGTTTCTGATAATACCCCTGCAAACGAATACGTCGTTAACGTCGTTTAACATCTCCACCTGCCTCAACCAACTTAGCTAATGATAATCAATCGTTTCTACGATTGCATTTGCATTTCCAAATCGATGTTTTAGAAAATTATAGTTTATAATCCGCTACATAATTAACTTACATGGACGAACTTTAATGAAAGGTGATGCAAAGGTAATCGAGTTTTTAAATAAAACACTTAAAAACGAACTAACTGCCATTAACCAATATTTTTTACATGCACGTATGTATAAAAACTGGGGATTAGAAAAACTCAACGAGCATGAATATCATGAATCAATCGATGAAATGAAGCACGCAGATATGCTCATCGAACGCATCTTGTTTTTAGAAGGCCTACCTAATCTACAATCATTAGGAAAGTTATACATCGGTGAATCTCCTGAAGAAATGCTTAAGTGTGACCTTCAGTTAGAGATGGAAGCAATTCCAGATTTAAAAGAAGCTATCGAGTACAGTGAAAACGTTAAAGACTATGTCTCAAGAGAGTTATTTGAAAATATTCTAGAAAGCGAAGAAGAGCATGTTGATTGGATTGAAGAACAATTCGATCGCATCAACCATGTTGGTATTCAAAATTACTTACAAGAGATGATGCTCAGCGAAAGCAATGACTAAAGAGAATTAATAAAATCTAATAATTTTTGTCGATCTTCATAAGACAATTTAGCATAGGCATTTCTAGAATTAAGCGCTTCACCTTGATGCCATAAAATTGCCTCCTCAATATTACGAGCACGACCATCATGCAATAAGTTGGTGTGCTCGTTAACTGTTTGCAATAAACCAATGCCCCATAAAGGTGGCGTCCTCCACTCAGTCCCCTGCGCCTCAAACTCACTCATACCATCGGCGAGACCTTCACCCATATCGTGTAGCAACAAATCCGTATAAGGATGAATTTCTTGCTGACTGTACTCTGGAAATTCTTTATCGGCCCCTGTTAGCATTGTTTCCACGTGGCAGCTATTGCAGTTTATTTCTGCAAATATCTCCTCACCACGTTGCACGCTTGCATCATCCATGTTTCTTCTTGCTGGTACCGCAAGTGATTTAGAATAGAATGTTACAAAATCCAAAATTTCATTAGTTAATTCTGGTTCTCCACCCGAAGGCGCCGATAAACATTTAACTTGTTTACTTGTACAAGAAGACTCAGGAAACAAATTTGAAGTAATGCCAATATCACCAGAAAAAGCAGAAGCAACTTGTTGCTTCACATTAGGCATAGCCGCTTTCCAACCAAACCGTCCAGGCATCTTTTTTTGTAATCGCCTATCCCAAACGTAATTCAATTTCCCCGATACACCAGATTTAGATTGTTTCTGGGTAGTGACAAATTGCTTAAGCGTGCTTTCTGGAATAGCCTCAAGCAGGCCCATACCGATCATTGCAGGGGCGACACGCGCTGAAACTACCGTGTTTTCATCCAACTCACCATAAGCCAAATCAGAGAAAACAACTTCGGGCTTTCTCAACTTAACAACGGCACCATCTGGAAACTTAAACTCAGACTCAAGCCATTCAAGAGTCACTTCAGCTTCTGGTTTAACTCCGCGGATAGCACGGTTCTGTATTTGCCCACCGTATACGGGTTCAGCAATCAAACCGTTTTCAGTTAATTGCTGCAAATATTGCTTCGCATGCGGCACATCAATACTAATTCTAACCAACATCGAAATCATATTCTCATCATCTAAAGGCGGACGCCCTCGACCATCTTTTACATGGCATGATTGACAAGCATTGGTATTAAATAGCGGACCCAAACCATCTCTAGCCGCTGTCGACGCTGGCGCAGTCACCCAAGGATTTTTAAAGAATGCATTACCTATAAAAAAACCTTCTCGTCTAATTAAAGACAGATTTTTTGCCGGCATTGAAAAGGCATTTACACTTGTATTAAATACTGTTGTCTCACCTCCGGAATAAGGAGGTTCTGATAAAGCCACAGAGCAGTAAAAATATAAAAAAATTCCTACATATCTAAACAATTAATCTTTCGTCCTGTATCGTTATACGTCTGTTGCAATGATCGCTGCAACTTTTTCTATTGTTTGGGTCTGAGTTTTTAACTGCCTAATCATTTTTTCCAAACGCAAGTTCCCTTGCTTATTTTCGCTTAGGATTTGTTGATCAAAGTATTCCCCATCTCTCGCATGTTTGGAAATTTCTTCTGCTATCAAAACACTTGCCTCAAGTTGAACGACCAGCTCTTGATTCAGTTGCGAGTTATTGCGCTGAACTAGATCACTCAGGGATGGTCCTTCTATAGTGACACCATTTGAAGTTTTATACTCGCCTAGGTACAGGTTTTTAATCGCAGTTGCGTTACTAAGGATCGCCAAGTCTGTAGTGTCGCTGAAGCAAGACTGTTCATCTTCTTGCGAGTTTGCGATTAAGGCAACACGAATACGTTCTGCAGCCAGCTCACCAAAACTCAAACCACCCATACCTAGCAACATTCTATTCACTTGCTCACTTTCAGCAAGCGTTAAAAATTCTATAGCATAGCTACCTTTTTCTGGGCGCCACTGTCCAACCATTTCTGATACATCTTGCACTAGCAAATTGGACACAACCTTTAAATATTGCGCACGACGGACACAGTGTTGATTTGTGCAGCGCTGATCTTGCAAGTAGTCCGTATAAGCACGGTTACCTGAAGTGGTTGACTCTAAGTTTAGATCTTGTCCCCAAAGCAAAAATTCTATGGCATGGTATCCCGAAGCAACATTTGCTTCAGAGCCTGCTTTCTCATGCATTGATTTTATAAGCTCAACATTTATTTCGACTTGATCCGAAATTATGTTCTGCTTTGAGTAAGGATTGCCGTCTTCATATTGGTAGCTGGCGTCGACGTAATCTAGTAACCCCTCATCCATTGGCCACGCATTCACTACTCCTTCCCAATCATCAACGTTGGGATTCCCAAAACGAAATACTTCCGTTTGTGAATAAGTGGTGTGTGCTTTCACCCAAGCAGCCTTAGCCATATCGTGGGTTTGCTCAGTGGGGTTATCTATGAAGTTGTTAATCGACAACTCCAATTCCCGTGCAGTTTCATAAGTGTCTGCAAACATACTATGTGCAAGATAAACATAATGACGTGCGACATCTTTAGAATTCGAATCTGCCCATGATGGCGTTAAGAACAGCAGAAATGATGCAAGGAATGCATTCAGTAAAATAGTTTTTCGTTTACTCATTAGTTAATTTCCATTTAAATTTTTTCCTCTTCAGGCATGCCTCTGAAGATTAACAGTCGCTTAGCTAGCGCACGCTTAAATTTAGCATAGATACTCTAAAACTAGAATAGAGACAATAATGCAAATAAGAATGAGTTGCATTTGTATTACTATTGATTTAAAATCCCTCCTCCAAATGTAGGTCTCCTCTTAATTAATTATATTTTTTTCAGTAACTTAGGGAGTTTTCAATGAAAATCAAACAATTATCATTAGGCATGCTTATGAGCATATCCGTCCTAATGGCTGGCAATGGATTTGCCGGAGAACAAATCACAGTAGATAAAGATGAATACGAGCAGCTTAAAGCCGCAGTTAAATTCTTGATGTCAGAACGGGAAGAAAACCAACAGGCAGTCCAAGAAGCAAAACAAGCTGCAGAAGAAGCTGCCGCTTCAGCTAAGGTCGCGACAGAAAATGCAGAAGAAGCCACCGAGGTTGCCGAAGCCGCTGCCGAAGCTGCTGAGTCTCCTATTCTTGAAGGCTTACAAAACTTATCTATTGGTGGCTACGGTGAAGTTCACTACAACAATCTAAATGCTGAAGATGATAGTCGTGACCTTGATGAATTTGATATCCATCGTTTCGTACTATTCTTTGGCTATCAATTTACAGATAACCTTCGCTTCTTTTCTGAGTTTGAGATTGAGCATGGCGGCGTAGAGAGTGATGGTGACCCACTCGGTGGAGAAGTTGAAATTGAGCAGGCTTATATAGAGTACGATTTCAACGAACATACTAGTGCACTTGGTGGGGTCTTCCTGCTACCAATAGGTATACTAAACGAAACACATGAGCCTGATACATTCTATGGCGTAGAACGAAATAACGTTGAAAGCGTGATTACTCCTGCCACTTGGTGGGCTGTTGGCTCTAAGTTAACTCATATATTTGATGCTGGCTTCAAATTGGAAGCTGCTGTGCACTCTGGCTTAGAAATTCCAACATCTGGCGGTAGCGCATTCCGTGTGCGTAGTGGTCGTCAAAAAGCGTCTAACGCAGATGGTAGTCACGTCGCCTATACGGGTGCTGCGACCTACACAGGTATTCAAGGATTAGAAGTTGGCTTAGCTCTTCAACACCAAGATGATGCATCACAAACTGGTGGTGATGGCCTTGATGACGGCTTCTTATATGCAGCTCACCTTGCGTATGACGGCAACATTGGCAACCTAGGTGTTGGCTTACGTGCTTACTATGCAGAATGGGATTTTGATGGTGACGCTGTTGAAGCCGCAGATGATGATGAGCAAAAAGGTTGGTATATAGAGCCGAGCATCAAGCCAGTGGAAAATATTGGCTTCTTCTTCCGTTATGAAGATGTAGAAGGTGCGCGTGATCAGGATGAGTTTGATCAATGGACTCTGGGTGCAAACTACTGGCTACATGAGCACGTAGTATTAAAAGTTGATTACCAAGACAGAGAACACGATCAAGATTCCGAAGAAGATCGTGACTTCAAAGGTTACAACCTTGGTATTGGTTGGTCGTTCTAAGTATGTGTGAATGCTGTATTATGCTGGCCTTTTTCAGCCAATCGAGGCTTGCATGCGTATAAGCATTTTAACACTACTACTGGCAACCCTTTTAGCCCATTCTTTAAGTTGGGCTAAAGGGGTATATCAGTCGCCTGAGGATTTCATTAATGAAATCTTCTCAAACAACCCTCCTAAGGCGGAACGCGTTATTGTGAAAGGTGATCTCAGCAAAGGTCTAAAAGCTATTCTTGATCATCGCTATAGTAAAATTCGTATCCCCTACTGGCGCGACGGCGATCGCACTGTGTGGATTCTTGAAAAAATCGGCAAAGAACTACCCATTACTGCCGGCTTTGTCATCTCAGAGAATCAAGTCGAACAATTCAAAGTGTTAGTCTTTAGAGAGAGCCGCGGCTGGGAAATTCGCAATGATTTTTTTACAGAACAATTTGACGGCGCTCATCTCACAACTAAAAACAAGCTAGATCGACCCATTGACAATATCACGGGTGCAACAATGTCCGTGAATGCTATGAAGAAATTGTCTAGAATGGCGCTTTACTTACACAAGCAAGTGCTAAGCAGCGAATAACATTACCCACAATAGATCTCTGTTAATAATATACTGGGCTCAGGGTCAACCGCCTAAGCAAGGGCATACTAATAATAACAATCCATGGCAAAGCTACATATCTGGCACCGTTATACCGGAGTTACAGTCTCACTATTTGTAATAATTTTATCTGTAACGGGCCTATTCCTTAATTTTAGTGACTCACTCAAATTAAACCAATCTCACACCAGTACAGAGTGGATACTCGATCACTATAATATTGGCAATTTCACTGTAAGCTCGTTTCAAGCAGATAAGCACCTGGTCTCTCAGGCTAGCGATTTTGTTTATTTAAATGGTCAATATGCACTGAACCTTAAAGAGTCATTAGTTGGTGCAATTAACTTCGGCGAATATATATTACTCGCCACACAAGTAAGCTTAGTGATTATCGATCAGGATGGTCAGATCGTAGATGAAATTGGAAAGTATACTGGCTTACCTGAAGACCCTCTTGGTATCTCAATCACTGACAGTGGTCACCCTGTCATTCGAGGCATCAATACCTATTGGAAAGGCAGTGATGAACTATCAGCATGGCAACCACTTCAAGGCCCTCACCCTAAATGGGTCGCTCCGGTAGAAACACCTAACAATATTAATGCTTTAATCCAACAACACGCTCGCAGCAACGAAATCCATTACGAACGTGTGCTTCTAGATTTACATAGCGGAAGACTATTAGGCGGATGGGGTCAAAATATTATGTCTGCCTCGGCAGTACTATTCATAGTACTAGCAGTCAGTGGAATATTGATTTGGTTAAGAAAAAAGCCTAACTAGTGGAATTTAATCCACTGCAATATTCATTATTGGTGCAAATTCAGTTAATGCTCTTTGGTAAACTTTGCGCTTAAAAAACACTACATCATTAATAGGTTGCCAATAATCTACCCAGGCCCAACCATCAAACTCAGGAATATCTGAGTTCTGCAAGTCAATACGACTCTCATCAGACACCATACGTAATAAGAACCAACGTTGTTTTTGCCCAATACATTTTGGAAAACAGCGACGACGTACTAAATGAGGAGGAAGACGATACTTAAGCCACTTCTTCGAGCTAGCGACGACTTCAACATCTTGCCGAGTTAGGCCAGTCTCTTCCTTTAATTCGCGATAGAGCGCATCCTCGGGAGATTCGTTCTCACTAATACCGCCTTGTGGGAACTGCCATGCATCTTGCCCGCAACGTTTACACCACAATAGCTGTCCAGCATCGTTATACAATACAATGCCGACATTAGCTCGATACCCCTGTGAATCTATCATTTTGTTATATTGTTAGAATAAATGCACTTCACCCATTCTTTCACATGCACCTAATTGGCGCAAATACTCTGCTATTTGCGACTAACTTCGGTAAAACTGGTTCTAAATAACCATAATTAGTAAGGAGATATAATTGCCACTCGCTCTTTTTGACTTAGATGAGACCCTACTTGCTGGTGACAGCGACTACTTATGGGGCCAACATCTGGTCCAGCAAGGCGCAGTAGACGGAGAGGTCTATGAGCGCACCAACCGAGAATTCTATGAACAATACAAGCAAGGTAGTTTGGATATATATGAGTTCTCTCGATTCGCCTTCAAGCCACTCAGCGAGTATCCATTGGAAACCCTCAAACGATGGCGTACAGAATTTGTAGAAGAAAAAATCAAGCCCATCATGACCGAAAAAGGCATGGATGCAATTGAGAAGCACCGTATCGCGGGTGACCACCTAATTATTATCACTTCGACCAATAATTTTATTACTCAGCCAATTGCTGAGCTGTATAAAGTTCATCAACTGATTGCTACCCAACCACAAATTATCGATGGCAAATATACTGGTGAACTAGATACGCCTTGCTTTGCTCATCACAAGATAGACCGACTTAATGAGTGGTTACAGATATGCGGATTAAATTTACAAGGCAGCTATGGCTACAGTGACTCTCATAACGACATACCGTTATTAAACGCAGTGCAACACCCTTATGCCGTCGACCCGGATGACAACTTGCGCAACTATGCAAAAAATAATAACTGGGAAATAATTTCTTTTAGAGATTAACGCTTACAAACTGATTGTCCACTGGCTTGGTATTCAGCCATTAATGCCTGCGCCTGCTTTTGTTCATCTTCAGTGAGTGCTTGATACTTGCGATCATATGGCCAGCCATAGCCCCACCGATACCAGTTATAAAAATATGGACTACCGCCAAAACGTACGCCTTCAAACATCACATTGGCGAGCACATGATCGTTAGTTTTTATGAAAACACAACGCATTAATGCCGTATCCACTCTTTCGCGTTGTTGTTCAGTACCACCTTTCCAATAAGCTTTATCGTGCTCTACACAGCATTCGCACCAATCATTATTATTAATTAAATATGCATCTGGAAACAAAGAACAACCATCACTAGTAAATGGACTTAAACCAGAATCAGATGAACATGCCACGGCCACAAACACTGACAAGGCAAGCAACAATGATTTTGAAGAAATGCTACGCATAATCAAAAGTATATAGGCTTTATTGATACTTCCAGCAGATATTTACTTTTCTCTTACCCCAGTTAAGTGCCGCACGCTTATCATTACCCATATAAATATCAATTTTTTTAGTCCAGCGCTTGTTCATTTTATCCAGCACAATAAAATCTTTCTCAAAACCTTCCACTTGCACCAAAGCCCCATGAGTCAATCCCATAGCCAGCAAATCTCTTGAGACAGCTATTACTCGCATGCCAGGTGTTAAGCGATCACCCCAGGCAGAAATATTTGGCGTGGAATCCGTTTCTCCCACCGATGAGGTATAGGCAGTCGCGGTGACTTTCAACATACGCGATTCATCTTCGCAAGCATGAATTGAACAAGAAAAATTTGCAGCCAACATAGTGCTAAGTAAAAGTATTGTTGTTTTCATTATGATTTTTTCAGGCACAAATATGCGCCATTAGAAGATTTTAGTTAAAGCGCACCGTGTTTGACAAGCAACTGGTGAATTGATTCCGCCAACACTCGATAACCTTGTTGATTCAAATGCACTGCATCGGATTTATATTCATTGTCACGCAACAAACCAGATAGCAAGTCATCAGCAAACACCAATCCATACTGTTCTGCTAATTCTTCGTATAAAGGTGCCACGTCTGAGAATATTTTCTTTTCAGGTACACCAATTAACACTACTTGCACACCTCGAGCTAGAGCCAGCTCAATCATTGCCGCCAGATTCTTTTTTGTATTATGCAAATTCTTATTACGCAGAATATCATTACCACCCTGCAATAGAATTAACAAATTAGGATTTGTTTCATCCATGACTGTTGGCAAACGAATTATCCCCTGTGTTGTTTCTTCGCCAGAGACACCCGCGCTAACCACTTCACGCCCACTTAGTTGCGATAATACTGTTGGATAACTATAGGCATCTGACGTGCCTACACCGACAGTTAAACTATCGCCAAATGCGAGAATCACACCGTCCTGCGGAATAGGCGTTAAAGAGACTGAATCTGAACACGCCTGCAAAAATAACAGACAAAAAATTAGCGCATATAAAGAGAACTTGAAGCGAAACATGAATGATTACCTAAGCTTTACTGTTCAATTTTAAACAAGCAATGCTTTGCATAGTCTTTAGCTTGATTCATCGTCCAGTCCCCTTTTGCTTTAGCATCAAGATTACTGCACCATTTTTCGCTACCTATTTCTGCACTACAGGCTATTACCTGAATCAGTAGCACTGACATTAATACTATCTTTTTCATCACACTCACTTTTGTTTTAGCTTTTTCTGTTGAGCCTCTATAAACAGTGCTGCCATAGTACCATTTTGGCTGTTTGAAGAACCAGATCCTGTGTTTTTGCTATTGGAATGTGCTTTATTATCTCTTTGCTTGCGAGATTGTCCGGCTCTATCTGAACGGCTATTTTGGCCAGAGCCTTGATTTACATTACGTGATGATTTAGCACTATTGTCTTCGCCAGGCACATCATCTAAACGCATAGTTAAAGCAATACGCTTACGCGCGATATCCACTTCCATCACTTTTACTTTAACAATGTCACCTGCCTTCACCACTGTGCGCGGATCTTTCACAAAGGTATTTGATAACGCAGAAATATGCACCAGACCATCTTGATGCACACCAATATCGATAAACGCGCCAAAGTTAGTCACATTCGTTACCGTGCCTTCAAGCACCATAGCCAACTCTAAATCTTTAAGCGTTTCTACACCTTCTTTAAACACAGCTGCTTTAAACTCTGGACGTGGATCACGTCCAGGCTTATCTAGCTCATCGATAATATCGGTTACTGTTGGCAAACCAAATTTCTCATTAATATAATCTTTGGGATCCAATGCTTTGAGTACAGATGAATTACCCACTAAGGAATTTATATCTTTCTCTTGCTGAGCAGCGATATTTTCAACTACAGAATATGATTCAGGATGGACAGCCGATGCATCTAATGGATTATCACCATTAGCAATGCGTAAAAATCCTGCTGCTTGCTCAAACGTCTTACCACCCAAGCGCGGCACACTATTTAATTGCTGTCGATTTTTAAACGCACCATTCTGATCACGAAAACTAACTATATTATCTGCGATCGTAGTACTTAGACCTGAAACACGTCGCAACAATGCTGCAGATGCGGTATTCACCTCTACACCAACAGCATTCACACAATCCTCAACCACTGTATCCAAATTTTGCGCGAGCTTTACTTGACTGACATCATGCTGATATTGGCCGACACCAATTGCCTTAGGGTCTATCTTTACTAATTCTGCTAATGGATCTTGTAAACGTCGCGCAATAGATACAGCACCTCGAATAGTGACATCCAAATCAGGAAATTCTTTAGCGGCAAATTCAGAAGCTGAATACACAGAAGCGCCTGCTTCACTTACCATAATTTTTTGTAGCTTTAGTTCAGGATGTCGCGCTATCAATTCGCCCGCTAACTTATCAGTTTCTCGTGAAGCCGTGCCATTACCAATAGCGAATAATGAGACATTATGTTTAGCCGCTAATTTTTCCAATATTGCAATCGATTGGTCCCATTGTTTTTTCGGTGCATGTGGATAGATAGCCGTATGATCAAGCAACTTACCAGTACTATCGACTACCGCTATTTTTACTCCAGTACGCAATCCAGGGTCTAGCCCCATCGTTGCCTTTGCCCCTGCAGGAGTCGCCAATAACAAGTCTTTTAAATTGCTACCAAATACATTAATCGCTTCTAACTCTGCTTTCTCTCTAAGTTGTGCCATCAAGTCAGATTCAATGTGCAGATGTAACTTAATCCGCCAGGTCCAACGCACTACATCGGCCAACCATGTATCTGCCGCACGGCCTTCATCACTGATGCCAAATGTTTTTGCCACCATAAATTCACAAGGATGTTTGACTCTTGGCGGCTCTGTCTCTGGGACATCCAACTTAAGTGTTAAAAACCCTTCACGACGCCCACGAAACAAAGCTAATGCACGATGCGAAGGAATATTTTTATAAGCTTCGTTGTACTCAAAATAATCTTTAAACTTAGCAGCTTCTTGTTGTTTACCTTTAGCCAGTAGTGAAGATACTTCGGCTTCGGCTTGCATATATTGGCGCGTCTGCTCTAATAACTCAGCATCTTCACTAAAACGCTCCATCAATATATAACGTGCGCCTTCTAATGCTTCTTTGACGTCGTTAATTGCTAATTCAGGATTCAAATACTTTTCAGCTTCAATCTCTGGCGACAGCGTCGGATCATTGAACAATGCATCAGCCAAAGGCTTTAGTCCGGCTTCAATCGCGATCTGACCTTTAGTTCGACGCTTTTTCTTATATGGCAAATACAAATCTTCTAAGCGCGTTTTGGTATCGGCCTGATTGATCGCGGCTTCAAGTGTTGGCGTCAGTTTGCCTTGCTCGTTAATACTTTTGATAATCACTAATCGGCGCTCATCTAGTTCGCGCAAATACACTAATCGATCTTGCAATGTACGTAGTTGAGTATCATCTAACCCACCTGTCGCTTCTTTACGATAACGAGATATAAATGGTACGGTTGAACCTTCGTCCAATAGGCCGATAGCGGCATTCACTTGGTCGAGCTTAACGTTAAGCTCAGCGGCAATAGTCTGGCTGATTTGAGACATTTAATTTATGTATTTAAATAAGAAGAGAACTAGCTAAGGATAAACTTCAGATACGGCATTATGACAAACAATGCCTAACAATTCTTTAAGATTATAAAGCGTAAAATATAGCCTGCGCAAAAGCCGACCTAAAAACAATGGTATTCGTGTGATTACAAATACTTCAATCTAGCGGTTAAACTTTCAACACTAGCATTCACATCAGATAAGGTCTCGCCGCCATCTGTTGAGCCCATCACAATACCCAGGCCTGCAACCGGCACGACACTATCAATTTGGAAACGACCTTGCGTACCACGCAAAAAGCAGTCTTCATCAAAGAATAAACAATCACCTACAGGACCTACTTCGTCAGCGATAATAGTATCGAATCCTATCTTTGACGCAATGTCTTCACGACTATTTATCTCTACCTGCTCAACAGATTGTGACACTGGATTGACGAGTAACGCTTTCATTGAAGAATCCTTTATATGCTTATTGTGTAAATTGTATAACTTATTTGTCTACTCATCAGAATCGCCAAACATAGCAAACACTTGGGCTTGCGTCATATCCTCAGTGCTATTAGCAAAGTCGTAATAGTGAGGCTTATTATCAATAAACACTTGATGATCAAAAACAAAGTTATCAGTGTTTTCAAATAAGCCCGCCGAAATAAAGTACTGTTGAGTTTCTTTTAGCCGATAAAATAAATGGCTGCCACAGTTTTTACAAAACCCTCGCTCAGCCCATTCTGAAGAACTGTAAACCGATACACTATCTGTACTCCCAATAGAAACATTCGTGCCACAATCAATCGCCATAAATGGGCCACCGGCCCATTTCCGACATATACTGCAATGACAAGCCCCCACATTATTATTGTGATCAGCAACGGTGACTTTCACCTCTCCGCAAAGACAACTAGCTTTTTCAACAGACATTGCTTACTCCCGAATACCTACTTAAGCAGTTAGCTTTTCACACTCTTTAATACACACAGCACAGGATTCCATGCATGCTTTACATTCTGCATGCTTGTCAGCATGTATCTCACATTCCTTCTCACAATCTTTACATACATCAATACACACTTTTGCCAAGGCATTAAGATGTGTTGATTGTGACGATGCTAATTTTGACAATGCAGCACACATAGCCAAAGTTTCACCCACGCTATCCAAACAATCAGCCAGCGTGTGATCACCCTGCCTTATCAAAGCAATACAGTGATTACTACATGCTTCACCTTTTTTAATGCAATCTAACACTGCATCAATAAGATCATTATTTAACATCTCACCATGATGGTGATGAGATTCTGACACTGCGCTTGCACTACTTGCAGCAATCGCTGCCGTCACAGCTGCGGTACTAACCAATAAATTTCTTCGGCTTTGGTTGATGGATACTTCGGTTTTAGTATTAGTCATTTGAATTCACCTCTAGCATATATTTTAATAAATCGATTATAACTTAAGGCAACCCTGATTATCTAATGAATGCACTGAACAGCTAAATTTATATAATGACTCTGCAGCTTTATACCAGTTAGCTTTGATCACCTATGTGGCAGAACCACCTCACATGAAAAACAGAGTTAGCTGCATCAAAGCATTAATACTCAACAAGATTAATACAAACGAACTAATCGCGAACAAAACCAAGATAAACCACTTGAAAAATGGCTGCATCAATACACCAAATGGCCTGCTAAGCAATGCTAACCATTTTTCCTCAGCATTCTCTTTTCGCCATGCAGCAAGATACAATTGATACAACATCCAAACCAACCATGAAAGAAAGATTAAGCTGATGCTATTGATAGCGAATGATGCAGTATTCATATTATCGATAAAATGGTTAAGCTAATGAGTTGCCACTAAACGGTGGCCCGGGCTAAATG
>CALJEX010000020.1 GCA_938074525.1 uncultured Gammaproteobacteria bacterium | reverse complement strand
ATCATTCGCAGAAGGGTTAAGTGGGACACCTTGAGATTCTGCCACTGGGTATGATGAACCGCCTCCGCCAGCAATCATGCCCAACATTTGCAGTGGGTTTTGCCCGGTAAGCAATCCAATCACAATAATGATTAGAATAACACCTCCGCTCAGACCTCCTCCGCGTTTTAAACCGCGCCTACCTCTAGCGCTAGGAAATCCTGGGAACGAGGACTTAGCACCCCGTCGATCTTCGATGTTTCTACTTCTTCTTCCTGTTTTCCAACGCATAGCACTATCTTATTGTTATTATTTTTCTGTCCCAAAAAATGCGTGGATTAAAACCTAGATTAAAACGGATTCCACGTCTTCTCAGGTGTGATTTTCAAGTATCCCACATTTGCGCCAGCACGCCACCCCACACCTAAACGAATAGGCGCAAGTATGGTTTCATCGCGCTGTAAATAATTCAAACCAGCACCGCCAACAAAATATAAGCTTCCATCGACACCTGGAAATCTTTGAAACACACTCTCTACACTTGGCAGATTATAGACCAGTGTAAACACTTTGGATGCATTACCACCCCAGTCAAAACCAATGGATGGGCCTTGCCAATGAACTTTTCGACTGTAACCATTCTTCAAAAAAATATCACCGTCACCATAGCGCAGGCCTAGCACAATCGCACCAGATCCCTCTCTACCTTTGATATAGCCATCTGGCTGACCGTGATCCTCAAACACTTTTTCAATGACAGAAGCCAGTCCTTCAGCACCGGCGCCCAAGTACCCTTGAGCCTCACTAATTATTGTTTCCTTATCGTACTTGTCTGCTTCATCTGCCAGCAGTATTGAAGACCCTCCAAAAAAGATCATGATAATAAAAGCAAATGGCTTTAAACGCATAATTAGGCTCCAACAATAAATAATAGATAAATGTGGCTAGTGTGTAAGAGTCGCCACATCTATTTGAGTTCCGTATTCTAGCTGATTAATCAGTTAATTATGACTAACAACGAAAAAAGCCCCGCACTGCGGGTCTTTAGAATAAGTCATGCACTACTCATGAGAGCAGATATTAACTCAAATTTTTCTTTCGCGAGAAGAATGAAAATCCTAGTAATCCTGAAATCAGCAAGGGCAGTGCCGCTGGGATAGGAACTGGAGTCAACTGAACTAACCAGTCATTACTACCGACGGGATCAAAGTTTTGTGGAATCACCCAGCCTCTTGCCACTAGAGGACCACAATCTGAATGTCCCCCGCAACGATGTCCGCTATTGTCCGCCGTAAATACATTTCCCGCGGGTGTTGCATCAAATAAAAATTGATTCATGCTTGGATTAGTCACTGTTAGCAGTCCTCCAGCAGCTTGGAAGCCACCCTTAACAGCTGTCACGCCTGCGAATGTTTGCATAACACTCCATAATTCATTAGTAGAATTATTCCATACTTTTCCTACTATCGTTGCAGTGTCTCCCACCCACTCCAAAATGGCACTTGCTCCGTTTAACTCAACACTAAACGTAGGACCAGCGCCATCAGGTAACAATGAATCCAATCTAAGCCCATAAGGACCACTACTTGTGAGCGCACCATCCGGATGGTCCAACAATAAATATTGCTGGTTCTGAACAATTGACGCATGTGATGAGCTAATTGTTAAAACATAAAGTAATACCAATCCAACCGTTCTCATCAAAATCCCCTTGCTAATAATTAATTTTTACAGCTAATCTAATGCTCGTATTCTCACTTACTTATTAAACATTAGCCAGAGTTTTTTAAACATTAACTTACTAAGTATTAATGAGTTTACTAATGAAAAAAACCATAGTGTGACACGCGTCACATTTTGCACAAACACAGCAAAAGATATTGAACTTATTAATGTTAACGCACTGAACCTTAGTGGTTTATTTGAAACGAATTGCAGAAGCTAACTAGTCGAGAAAATAGCTAGATCCAGATGATGAATTAGTGCTCAGACAACAATACCAACGAAGCAAGCTCAGTGATAGATTGGATTTGTTTAGAATTTTTTACTCCCAAGTCAAATAGCGCTGCCATTTCTTGGAATTGACTCGCAATGTGCCCCAACAAAGAAATGAAATCGCTCATCGATACATTCATTTCTTTTTGCATCAGAAACGCTACCGTTTCAAACACTTTACGATCTTCATCTATCATCAGACAATCTGCTAGATAACCTGAAAGATAAACACATTTTTGATGCGTTAAAAAATCCTCATCGTCTACATTAAAATTTGATATATGACTTAAGCCGACAAGTTCAGTTACTTCTTTGGGAACACCCCAATTATTTAACAACCATTCACCAATGACAGCATGGTCGGTATTCACTTTTTTGCTCTCTAGTTTCTGAATATAGACATGGTCTTGCTGCAAATCTGCCAAGCCATGATAGACATCCTTAACCGCACTATCCAAAGCCAACATACCAATATCTTGTAACAAGCCTGGCAAGAATAATACTTCAACATTTTTCGCTGTCGTCATTTGTCCAAGTGCACGAGCAGAGGTTGCCGCCGCCAGCGATCTCAGCCAAAAATAATCGTAGTCTAATCCAGAAGTGAGCGCGCCACGGATGGAACCCACCACCGCAAATCCTAATGCGATATTCAGCGTACCCGACCAGCCAAACATACCCACAGCTTGCTCAATAGAATCTGCTTCAATTCTACGCATATACATTGATGAGTTTGCAATGCTCAAAATTTTCGCGCTTAAGGCTGGATCCATAGCTACAATAGCAGCCAAAGTATCTAAATCAGTATTTTGTTTGTTACTCAGTTGAATGATTTTAGATGCAACAGCAGGAGGCGTAGGTAAGTCTTTACACTGCTTGAGCAGCGCAAGCAAAGGTTCATCAATATTTCTATCCATAACACTAGCTAAACGATTCTTATAATTGTCTAGCTAAGTTATCGGCGCGATTAGTTAATTTTTACACTCAATATTTCCTTGTTGACTCTATTTTGGACGACTTCATCGCAATTTTCTTACTATTGCTCTAATTCGGCCCATCGATTCATCGCTGTATCTAGCTGCTTTTGCTTGTTTGACAACGCATCTAATACATCTCGAGTTTCGTTATAATCTTTATCATAGAATGCGGGCTGAGCGACTTGTTCTTGGAGAAAATCAATATCATTCTCTAATGTCTCTATCAAAGAAGGTAACTCATCTAGTTCTCGTTGCAGTTTGTAGCTAAGCTTTTTAACTTTTACCGAGCTTGCAGCTTGCGAAGCATCAGCTGACTTATCCATCACACGCAATTCACCTGGAACATCTGCTTCGGTTAACGCTTTGCCACGCTTAACCCAATCATTGTATCCACCAACATACTCTTGCACGCCTCCGCTCGCTTCAAACACCAATATACTCGTCACCACATTATCTAGAAACACTCGGTCATGACTGACAATCAATAGTGTTCCGGTGTAATCAACCAAGCGTTGCTCCAACACTTCTAACATTTCAACATCCAAATCATTAGTGGGTTCATCTAACACCAACAAATTTGCAGGACGTATAAATAGTTTAGCCAGTGCAACTCGATTCTTTTCCCCGCCAGATAACGCTCGCACCGGCGTCATCGCACGCTTCGGCGAAAACAGAAAGTTTTTCAGGTAGCCTACTACATGACGCTGCTTGCCATTCAATTCAATATAGTCTTTACCATCTCCAATGTTTTGCATGATTGTTTTATCTAAATCCAAATCACGCAGCACTTGATCAAAGTAAGCAACTTCCAAATTAGTGCCTAGCTTAACCGAACCTTCATCTGGCTCAATCATGCCTAGAATGATTTTCAGCAGCGTGCTTTTACCAACCCCATTGTTACCTACCAAGCCTATCCTATCGCCACGCATGATTTTTAGGTTTAGCTTTTCAATTAACGTCTGGCCTTCATAACCATGGGTTAAATTACGTGCAGCAACCACCTTGCGGCCTGAACGTTCGCCCTGTTCAATATCGATGCGGGCTTTACCTTGCAGCTTAATTCGCTTAGCTCTCTCTGCACGCATAGCCATTAGTGCCCGCACACGACCTTCATTGCGAGTACGTCGTGCTTTTATGCCTTGGCGAATCCATTCTTCTTCTTGAGATAATTTTTTATCGAACAAAGCATTGTGTGTTGATTCCTCTTCCAACGCTTTTTCTTTTAGTTCTAAATAATTATTATAAGTACCCGGCCAACTGACTAGATTTCCTCGATCTATCTCAACAATTCGAGTGGCTAGTTTTTGCAAAAATATTCTATCGTGAGTAATAAAAATAACACTGCCACCATAGCCGCGAATTCGATTCTCTAACCATTCTATTGCGCTAATATCAAGGTGGTTAGTTGGCTCATCAAGTAACAATAATTCTGGCTCAGACACTAATGCTTTACCTAAAGCGACTCGACGCCTCCAGCCTCCAGAAAGCTCGCTCAGCTTTCGTGCACCGGGCAAACTTAATTGAGAGATCACCGTATCAACCTGCTGATCGATATTCCAAATACCGCTAGCATCAATTTGCTGCTGCAAGTCTTCCAACTGTTTCAGCTCTAGCTTATTCAGGCTTGAATTGGATAAGCGATGATATTCATCCAGCAAATTTTGCTGTTCAGCCATGCCTTGCTTTATCACTTCGCGCACGGTTTCGTCAGAAGTAGCTAGTAGCGTTTGCTCCAACTGGCTGACACGCAAATGACGACGTCTTTGAATCTCTCCATGATCGGCAGAGTATTCACCTGTAATCAATTTTAGCAGCGAGGACTTACCCGCACCATTGCGACCAATCAAACACACTCGTTCTTTAGGATTAACCGCAAAATTGGCCTCTTTTAATATCGGCGCATCACCAAACTCTAGCGACACATTCTGTAGTCGTAACAAGTACATTTAATTTCTCAGAACACCTTTAAATTATTGATAAACTTTTCCGTTATATTCAATCCAACCACCTTCATGCGTGCCGTATGAATCAGCGTGTGTCCAATGAACAACACCACCTTTTTCATTCCACTCATATTGACCATAAATGGTTATATTTGTATTTGATTTAATAGGTACGCGTGGAGCAACATCAATGTTATGCGCAATGAGTATAGTATGACTGTTGCTTATCTTAACGATGAATCGCTGATGACGACTGCCCTCATTATCATCAGATAGCAATTTAATAATTTGACCTTCAAATTTCACCATCACGCCTGATTGGCGATTGTTATATAACTCTTCAATTGTGTAGGCGCCTAAGTTTTCAGATGAAATCCCCATCGATTTAAAAAACTTTGAGCCAAAGAAAACTGGTATCAGTGCCATTATCGCTATCGTAATCGCTTTAACATTATTTTTTGTCATATACGCCCTCTGCTACACCCAAATAGATGTGTATTTTTATCAAACCCCAGGAGGTATTATTTCATATAACGATAAACAGTTTCCTAATCACTGTAGTTATACAAACATTAATTAATATGCCTATTCGAATCGCTAGAAAAGCAATTGGCGCGATAATACTTGGGATTGACAAGGTTACATCACCCCGCGCTCCATCTCGAAGCTCTCAACAACAAGCATTGATTGATCAAAAAACAGACGGCTTAAAGATATACGAAATGCATGCATGCCCATTTTGCGTGAAAGTGCGCCGAGAAATAAAACGACTCGGCCTAAACATTGCGAGAACCGATGTTAAAAAACACGCTGACGACATGACGACCTTGATTAGCGAAGGGGGAAAATTTCAGGTGCCATGTTTACGCATAGAAAACCAGCAGCAAGTAACTTGGTTATATGAATCTGACGAAATAATTAAATATTTTCGCAATATTTGTTTAGAGGCCAACTAATTACGTCGCCATTCTTTTTAGAATTGAATTGAATTCATCATAGTTCGACACCTGTTCAAATACGGGTAATTCAAACCCGTCATCAAATTTAAGCAAAACTCCATTCCCTTCTAACGTCCGCCGTGAGATTTTATCCTTTTGCTGGAAAGAGCGAATGGCTCTTAACTGTGACCAAGAATACTCAACCATAGTATCGGCATTTTTTCGCACGGTAACTCCACAACGCTGAATTGAGAATTCAAATAGAAAGCGTTGCACATACAAGTCTTTGATCAACATCAACACGCTGATCGCTAGTGACCAATAAATAGCAATTTGAATGAGTAATATTCTTGTATCTTGTTGAACAAAATACACGACAGGTAAGAGCACAATCGTGGTTACCACCAGCGACCAAGGCAACTGCGAAAATAGCCCATAAAAACGCGACCTAAGTCCATATTGGAATGAACTAGACATAGTGTTTCTCTCCTTAATTACAGCTCATTACTCGCATACAAAACGGTAATGTATTTCAGATCAATTATTTATTGTTATTATTCATGCCATTACACTGATAGCAGGATTTAATGATAGATTATTCAAGCATGACGCTATGAGAAACAGCACGCATTAAACAAAATGAGCAAAAAGAAAAAGAAATCCAGCCCAATCTTAAAAGAAGTGCGCGATGTAAAATACAGACAACGCGTGGTGCCAGATAAGAAGAAGCAGGAAAAGAAAAACCCTCCCATGGAGGAATAGATATGCCCAAATCAATCTATAGCAGACATAAAAAAACCCTGGCTAGCAATGCTAGCCAGGGTTTTATTTTTTAAACAGCTAAGTTATCGCAGACTACTTGTTTTCTTTACGTTCTTTAGCTTCTTTTATTACTTGTTCAGCAACGTTATTTGGACATGGATTATAGTGAGAAAACTCCATTGAGAATTGGCCACGACCGGAAGTCATGGTTCTCAAATCACCAATATAACCAAACATTTCTGCCAGAGGCACATCACCCTTAACTCGCGTACCAGTGACACCCGGCTCTTGCGACTTAATCATGCCACGACGACGATTCAAGTCACCAATCACATCACCCACGTGATCTTCTGGCGTGAACACATCCACTTTCATAATTGGTTCCATAATTTGAGGACCCGCTTTTGGCATAGATTGGCGGAAACCACCTTTCGCTGCTAATTCAAATGCGATTGCAGATGAATCCACTGGGTGGAAGGCACCATCAACAAGCGTGACTTTAACATCAACACATGGATAACCCGCTAACACACCTTCATCCATCATTATTTTGAAACCCTTCTCTACCGCAGGCCAAAATTCACGCGGCACATTTCCGCCGGTAACTTTTGATTCAAACTGCCAACCTTCGCCAACCTCACCCGGCTCCATGATGAAATCAATTTTGCCAAACTGACCCGCACCACCAGATTGTTTTTTATGCGTGTAGCTATCTTCTAAGCGTTTAGTGATAGTTTCACGGTATGCTACTTGCGGCTTACCAACCACTACTTCAACGTTATGCGTGCGCTTAAGAATATCAATTTTAATATCCAAATGAAGCTCACCCATTCCCTTAAGAATAGTCTCACCACTTTCTTCGTCTGTTTGGACCAAGAATGATGGATCTTCTGCAATCATTTTAGCCAGAGCAACACCCATTTTCTCAGAGGCCGCTTTATCTTTAGGTGCAACAGCCATAGAAATCACAGGATCAGGAAATACCATCGGCTCTAATGTTGCTGGTTTGTTTGGATCACATAAGGTGTGACCTGTTTGAACATTCTTCATGCCTAGCACAGCAACGATGTCACCCGCTGACGCAGAATCTAATTCTTCACGTGATTCCGCATGCATTTCTACAATTCGACCAATACGCTCTGTTTTACCGGTAAAGGTATTTAATACAGTCGTTCCTTTGGCCATTTGACCTGAGTAAATTCGAATAAAAGTTAATGCACCGTAACGGTCATCCATAATCTTGAAAGCTAACGCGCGTAATGGGCCATTAACATCGACTGTTGCTACTTCACCAGTTTCATTACCCTCCAAGTCCACTTCCGGCTGAGGAGGGACTTCTGTCGGGCATGGCAGGTAATCAACCACTGCATTCAACACTAGTTGAACACCTTTATTCTTGAATGCAGAACCACAATACGTTGGGAAGAAATCTAACGCGATAGTACCCTTACGAATACATGCTTTGATTGTTTCCTCACTTGGCTCTTCACCGTCTAGATATTTTTCCATTGCGTCATCGTCTTGCTCTAACGCAATTTCAATCATTTCTTCACGATATTTCTCTACATCATCTACCATGTCCGCAGGAACATCTTGAACTTCATATTTCATCGGATCACCAGATCCGTCCCATACCCACGCTTTACGAGATAACAAATCAACCACGCCAGAGAACTCATCCTCTGTACCGATAGGCAATGTCATTGCTAGTGGTCTCGCACCGAGTACATCTTTAACTTGCTTAACTACACGGTAAAAATCTGCGCCTAAACGATCTAGTTTGTTGACGAAAATAATACGCGCCACTTCTGACTCGTTTGCATAACGCCAGTTTGTTTCTGATTGTGGCTCAACACCACCTGAGCCACAAAAAACGCCTACACCGCCGTCCAATACTTTTAGCGATCGGTATACCTCGATAGTGAAATCAACGTGTCCCGGAGTATCAATAATATTTAAACGGTGCCCGTCCCACTCACAACTGGTCGCTGCCGACTGAATAGTAATGCCACGCTCTCGCTCTTGATCCATGAAGTCAGTGGTCGCCTCACCATCGTGAACCTCACCAATCTTATGAATCTTTCCGGTTAGGCTTAAGATACGCTCGGTGGTGGTTGTCTTGCCAGCATCAACGTGTGCGAAAATTCCGATATTTCGGTATTTGGATAATTCAGTCATAACAATAATCTTTAAAAATGTATTAAATAATTGGGTATCAAGGTGGGCACGCCCACTCCCTGTGGCCGCGCGATAATACTACAAGTGACGATCTAACACTAAAGACTTTTACAGCTATTTTGGGAGAACTCTATACAAGCTGAACAGTTGACTTAACGCATAATACGTATGTGTATATAAAACAGATACTTACGAAATCTTCAACGGATCGACGGATTCAGAAAGAAGTCGTTAGTAGCTCCTCAGCCAAGCGCTCTCGAAATCGATATTCCACCGGGTGATTTATTAGTAAGGCAAATGTCAGCCATTTACCTCCTCGAAACACATATCCTGCGTAGCAGCTAACGCCGTTCAAAGTGCCAGATTTAGCTCGAATAGCTCGCTTTTGAGTTGGCATCAAATCTCGGTATGGTGCAAGTTTTTGTGCTATCTCGGTTAAGTGGCGCGCGCTCAATCGGTTATTTCTAGACAGCCCGGCGCCATCGTAAACAGCGTATTGCTGCCATTGAAAATGCACATCGACAAACTCTTTAAGCATTTGTCTAGATTTATCAAAGGCAGCAGGCGCGGCAAATTTCTCAGCGCCTAACATCAAGAACAGCTGATTGGCGATGAAATTATTTGAATATTTAAGCATTGCTGCAATCACTTTATCGAGTGGACGAGTGTTGTAATGAGTAAACAATAAAGTTAACCCTACAGATTCAGTTTCTAAAAGCTGGAGTTGCTTAACGGCTATATCTGCTTGCCGCAACTTTTGAGACAATACTTCAACAAAATATTGCGGTCCACGGCGTGCATTGCCAAGATTAATTCGGTGTTTGCCATTAGCCAATCCTTTCGCTAACGATTTTGCCATAGCAGTAATCGGTGTTTGCGCTTCACCACTCCTTACCACCCCATTAACCACATTAACTTCTATCGTGTTAAAATTTGCGGCCAGCACACTGGCGGATGCATGATACGGATTATTTGTTGTGGCTCGCTGAGTATTATTAAGCGACTCACCAAAATAGCTTGAGTCCACCCGAATACCATTGAATGACTGAATATCTAGTTTTTTAATTTTCTCGACAATTAAGTCAATTTCCTCAGACACCAAAAATGGATCACCCAAACCTTTAACCACTAAAATATTAGTTGCTTCGTCAATATAGAACTCAGTGGCAAAACGATGTTCGCGCCCCCAATGTTTGAGCGCCATTAATGCCGTCAGCAATTTAACAGTAGAAGCAGGAATAAGCATTTTCTCAGCTTGCTTTGAATATAGGGGTTGGCCATTAGCATCTAGCACTAAAAGTGCCGAAGCATCTATTCCATCCAGTAAGTCCATACTTGTTCCAGCATAAACTTGAGCGCCACATAACACCCATACAAAAAACACGAACCTCAAAAATTTCATAGCATTTATCAATTTAATTTCCAGCAATAAAACATAACCTTATTCGCTCACAGTGAGAACATCTACTTATTTTATAACAATCAGCTGTATAATTTGCCTCAAAGTTATTCACGGCCATCACCTAACAGACAGACAGATATATGCAACTTCCACAAAGTAGTGAGTATGAAAAAATTCTACTCAGCAGCCCTGGCTTGCTAGATGTACGCGCACCCGTTGAATTTAGTCAGGGGGCTTTCCCAGATGCAGTCAATCTTCCTTTACTCAATGACGATGAACGTCATCGTGTCGGAATTTGCTACAAGCAGGACGGCCAAGATAAAGCGATTGAATTGGGCCACAAATTAGTTAGCGGTGACACTAAGCAACAGCGTATTGATCAGTGGATCGCTTTTACTAAACAGCATAAAAGCACTTATCTGTACTGTTTCCGCGGCGGGCTCCGCTCTAAGATCACACAGCAATGGTTATACGATGCAGGCATTGACATCCCTAGAGTGAGTGGCGGCTACAAAGCATTAAGGCGATTTCTAGTCGAGCAATTAGAACGCACTGACAATCAATTTGACTTCACTCTATTAGGCGGCTTAACTGGTTCTAGAAAAACGCAGTTAATTAAACACATCAACAATGGCATTGACTTAGAAGGCGCAGCAAATCATCGCGGCTCAAGCTTCGGTGCTCACGCCACCCACCCCAGCAGCCAAATCAATTTTGAAAATCAACTGTCGATAGATTTATTAAACGCAAGTAATTGTGGGCACAACTCGATTACACTCGAAGACGAAAGCCGCTACATTGGTAGCGTTGACATTCCAAAAAACATCTATAGCAAAATGCGCATATCACCATTAGTTGTGATTGAAACAGCTGTTGAAGAACGGCTACAACAACTACTCAAAGAATATGTCATCGACATGGAAAAAGAGTTTGCTGACGTTCACCATGATCGCGAGTTGGCATTTGAGAAATTTTCTGCTTATTTAACTGATAGCCTATTAAGAATTCGCAAAAGACTCGGGATGCATCATTGGCAGACGCTTGACAAAAACTTACAACAGGCATTACATCAACACAAAATCAATGCTGATACATCACATCATTTGCTATGGTTAGAACCGCTGCTAAGTGAGTACTATGACCCTTTGTACAGATCACAGTTAGAAAAGCGCAAAGAATATATTACCTTTCGTGGGAGTTATGATGAATGCTATCAATATTTGACGCAATCCATATCAAAAAACAATTAATCTCACGTATAATTACAGCAATATAAAGTGGAGATATAACTATAATGAATTGGACCGTTTACTTGTCAGGTGAGATCCACACTGATTGGCGCGATCAAATAAAACAAGGCTCAGAATCTCTTGGCCTACCTATTACGTTTACTTCAGCAGTGACTAACCATGAGGCTAGTGATGCAGCTGGTGACATGCTTGGACCGGTTAGCGAAGGATTTTGGCGCGATCATAAGTCTTCTAAAGTAAACGGTATCCGCACTAAAACATTAATCGAAATGTGTGACATCGCTATCGTACGGTTTGGCGATAAATATAAACAATGGAATGCTGCCTTTGATGCCGGCTATTGTGCGGCTTTAAGCAAGCCATATATCACTCTACATGACGAAGATATTATACATCCGCTAAAAGAAGTTGATGCTGCTGCCATGGCTTGGGCAAAGACTCCCGAAGAAGTAGTTCAAATACTAAAGTACTCGGCCAGTTCATAGTAACAAAATACGAGTAAGACCTTGGAGATAATAACCTCATTTTCAATTTTAGCCGCACTTGTTATATTTTGCTTTTTAATAGCGGCAATCGATATTTATGTAAAGGCCAGAAAAAATCTTCCCGAGTCTGAATCACCTTCAGAAAAAATTACTAACAACACAGACTACTGGAAAACTGTCAAAGGCAAAGTCACCGAATCAAAATTAGACTATAAAGATTCATCTGGGGTATTCAGCAAAAAAAAACGTGTCTATCGGGCTCGCTTCTCTTACGAGTATTATGCCTATGACAAAAAATATACCCATTCGTCATTACTGCTTACTTGGACGCGATCAAAGGAAATTGCATCAAATTATGTCAATAACTACCCAGTCGGCTGCGAAGTCGTGGTGCGCTTTCACCCCGAACATCCAGAAACCTCTGTGATGGAGGTTGCCACTCACCACTAACACACTTCCCCATCTCGCTTAAACTTTTACAAATCGTCTGACTCAAGCGACAGCTCATCCAATCTCCAAGTTGATAATTAAAGTTTTCTCCTTTGCGCCGGTTAAATAGGTATCGCAAATAAAACAGCATGAATTGTGTTGGACATGAAAAACAGACCATCTAAATTCGAAAAAACCAAGGTACTTGGACTAACCTATATAGCTATCATCCCCGCACTAGCATTCCTGCTGTCATTAATCCCCCTAAGGACTAACGCAGCTGTCGAATTACCATTTTTATCCAATATCCAAGCTGAACGAGTATTAGCCTTTGGTGGCTTCCCAGATTGCAGCACAGCTTGTCCGCTGAGTCTGTCAACGCTACAACAAACCTATATTCACTATAAAGAACACATAGATAAAGATGATTTACGCGTTGTTTTTGTCAATATAAAACTGGATACACCCCCAGAGATCACCCGCAAATATGCACAAAGTTTCCATCAAGAATTCAAAGGATACTCAACCAAATCCACAGACACTTCATCTCTATATAAAACACTATCACTAAAAACATTCTCACATAAACAAGATGACTTTTCACATACAGGGTTAATTTATCTTTTTGAAAATGTAAATCAGCAGTGGAGAATGACTAGAGTATTCGATAGCAATGTCGACCAAGAAAAATTGTTAAACCACTTAGTAAAAAAACACACCTAAACCATAATAAAGAAGACATCATGTTAGGCATATACAACATTAATAACTTAAATCATAAAGATAAAATTCAAACCTCGCTGACAGACGATCATCGAGCCGCAGATGACATGATGATGAAAGTATTGTTAGCGCATTGGGTGATCGCTGCCACGGCGATGGGGATTGCTCACGGCACATACTTGTTTGGCGCCGTGTGTGGTGCGGCTATTTGCGGGTTCGCATATTCAGCTAAACGCGCATTAACAGGCACTGTATATTTTAGACTAATTGTTGCTGCTTGCTTCATGCTGTTTTCAGCTGTGTATATCCAACAAAATTTAGGCATGATCGAAATGCATTTCCATGTGTTTGTCGCGCTTGCAATTTTGGCGCGTTATAAAGATATACTTCCACAGGTTTCGGCTTTATCCACCATATTGGTCCACCATCTCATTATCAATTATTGTCAAAGTGCTGGCATTTCAGCTTTCGGCGCGCCATTAACATTATTCAACTATGGAACGGGACTAGACATTATTTTCATTCACGCTGTATTTGCTGTCATGGAATCAGTAATGTTGGGTGTCATTATTTATCAGATCACCCAACAATTCTGTGAAAACTTAAATACTTCTTTTGACAATATGGAAGTTATCTCCACCTTAGACAATGTTATCACCAACAAGAATTTAACCAGCAAAGTTTCCGAAACAAACAAATACGCGCACTTAGTCAATGACCTGCTGGACCTAATGAACTCAAACACATCTCTTCGTAGCGCGCTAGATAAAGCAAGTGTCAGCCTGATGCTGACGAACAAAGACCTTGAAATTGTTGACTGCAACTCCACTGTTCAAACCTTGTTTGATGATTCAATGAATGAAATCAAGTCGCTAATTCCAACCTTAGATTGCGACATGCCTAATGGTACATCTATCAAGCCTTTGCTCGATTGCGCACAGAAGAATCTTGATTACCACAGTCTAAATAGACAAGAAAGCCTACAATTAGAAATTGGCAGCCAAATATTTAAAGTGATTATCAATCCTATCCGCAACGACTCAGGCGCAAACCTTGGATTCATTATTGAATGGCAAGACCATACTAACGAATTCAAGATAGAAAATGAGATCAATAACATTGTCGCTGCCGCTAGAGCGGGCGACCTTAGTCAAAGAATTGATCTGAAAAATAAGCAAGGCTTCTTTGGGCGTTTGAGCGACGGAATCAATGATTTGATCACTGTGGTTGAAACCAACCTTGACGACATTGCTAGCACTGTTATGTCTATGTCAAAAGGAGATTTAAGCAACCATGTTAGCACCAAAGATCAAGGACGATTTGCTGAAGTACGTGAAAGCATAAACGATACTCTCATCAACCTCGAAGATATGGTTCGACAGATTCAATCAGCATCTACTGTAATCACAAGCTCTTCCCAAGATATTACCAATGTGGGTGAAAATTTGATGCGTCGCGCCGAAAACCAATCTGCTAGCCTAGAAGAAACGGCGGCTAGTATGGAAGAAATGACCAGTACAGTAAAAAATAATGCTGACAATGCACGCGAAGCTAGCGAACTCTCTAGCACCAGTACGGAACAGGCTCAGCATGGTGGAGTAGTGGTGAAAAGCGCTATAGAAGCAATGCATGAAATCAACTCGTCCAGCAGTAAAATTGCAAGCATTACAAACGTAATTGATGAGATTGCATTCCAAACCAACTTACTTGCTTTAAATGCCGCCGTTGAAGCAGCCAGAGCGGGAGAACAAGGCAGAGGATTCGCAGTGGTCGCCACCGAAGTACGCAACCTGGCACAACGTCGCGCTACTGCCGCCAAAGAAATCAAAGACCTTATTGAAGATAGCGTTATCAAAATAAAAACAGGCAATCAATTAGTCGATGAGTCTGGCAAAGTATTAGAACAAGTAGTGACTTCTGTTTCCCAAGTTAATCACTTAATGTCCGAGATAGCCTCAGCCAATCAAGAACAGTCGCTTGGAATTGAACAAGTGAATACCACAATCAATCAGATGGATGAAATGACGCAGAAAAATACCCGCTTAGTACAAGATACGACAAAAGCTAGCGCAGAACTTTTCGAACAGGCTAACAAGATGAATGCACTGATGAACTTCTTTTCGGCTACTAGCTCCGATAAAAATACTAAGCAAGTCAGCTCCGAAATGGAATTTGAGCAACATCGTCAAGCAAGCTGAAATTAAACCCTATCATTACCGCCAACTAATTTGCTGAGAAAAAGACATCTCCAAAACTGGCGGCAGCGTGAAGTCCTGAGTTATCTGCATCTACCATAATCGCAACACCATCAATCTCATCTATGCTGACACCGAAATACTGCTCAAAGTCTACTTTGACATTAATCTTTTCAGATGCCCACTGTTGATGAGCATCTAAACTGGTTCGCAAAGGAATCATAATGGCTTTATCTGTAAATGCATTTGGCCGCGACATTTTAGGTGCTTTATTACTCGACCAAACATAATTCAGCGCATTGGTATTCCAAGGAGCCAAACCTCGCTTAACTATCACGTATATCCTCGCTGAATAATCATCGCCTGCTTTCGTTTGCTCATTTAGCTCAGGTAGCTGCTTATCCACCCGCCAGGACCAATTCAGATATGGCGTTTTGTCTAAGTCAATTTTGATTTTCTTATATAAGGCTGACGCAGATTTATCTGCACTTGCATACAAATAACTTAATCCTGACTGCTCTTCAATTTCATAGCTTGTATCACCATTAAATGATTTTTCATCCCAGCCAGAAACATCCATGCTGGAAAAATCACCAACAGTTATATCACTTTGTTGAGACTGTATTGGTGCTGAATAAATCGCAAGCAATAGCAACGCACTCGCTCCGAGACTAAAAATTTTCTGTAATTTAATATCCATAAATATTAAGACAGGTATTTAGCAGAAAATATTTCAGCACACCGACAATATAATTTTATTTGCTTACAGCTTACTAGTAGTATGTTGCACATACCTGCCACCAACAGCATCTAATGAACAAAGCACATCTAAAAAAGAGCCTACTTAGGATTGCAGAGCGCGACACGGAATTTAAGCATGCTCTTAACATCTATGGGTACCCTCAGCCCAGGATTCAACCAGCAGGATTTGAGACCTTTGTAGTGACAATCGTCAATCAGCAGCTTTCGACCAAGGCTGCTAGCACAGTCATGCAACGTGTAAGAGACTTACTAGTCGACGTGACGCCAAGCAATGTACTTGCCAGACGTAAAGCCACCTTAAGGAAAGCCGGACTGTCAGAACGCAAAGCCGATTATATACAGGGACTGGCTAAATCTATTAAAAACGGTCAATTTGATCCAGACACGCTCGATTCTCTAGATGACACAAGCGCGGTTAATGCAATCACCAATTTACATGGCTTCGGTGAATGGAGTGCCGAAATCTATTTAATGTTTTCTCTTGGGCGAAAGGATATCTTTCCCGCCAATGATTTAGCATTACAAGCCGCGTTGCAAAGTTTAAAGAAACTAGACACGAGACCAACACCTAAAGTCGCGCGTGCTCTAGTTGAGCATTGGGCACCTTGGCGTAGCGCAGGCAGTTTATTTTTATGGCATTACTATAATGCAGAAAAATCTAGCCGTTAGTCAGCGTATTCATTCTCGACTAAAATTGTTTTACCGCCTTTAAAGGTATTATTTTCCAGCACCTCTTTAGTACTAGATAAGTTCCTCAAAAATACAACACTTTTAGGGGTGTCGTTGGTGAACTGATTATTCCTTACGATAATACTTTCAGAGTCATTTCTTGTACCTTCACATCCTAAGCATATCGCCGTAGTAGTGTTATCACTTAGTGGCCCCTTTTGCATAATATTATTCTCAATCAATACATTTCCGCCATTAGCAATATCAATTGAATAACTAGCATTCCCGTCCGCGCCATCGGCAATCTCATTACCTATGATTTCGGTATAATTTGCCCTCGACTTAATATGATGACCTGTTTTTTGTTTGATAAATTGTGAGTCTATGACGCGTAGTATCTTAGACCCATCATCATAAATACCATGCCCCCAACGAGGCGGCATTTTGCCATTCAATTCAAATACTGAGCGACGAACAATCACTTCTGATTCTTCGTTATAACTGGCGAACATACCAAACTCATTATTCAAGAAATACGAATCGTTAATGGTAAGGTTTTTCCCTTCAAACCGAATACCTGCACCATTCTTGTCTGGTACTCGAGCATGCTCAAACTCAATACCTTCAATGAGCACATCGTTACCTACAATGACAAAAATTGCTTTGCCTTCGCAAGCAACATCTTTAAAACGAACTTTTTCTTTGCTTTCTGGCCATCCCTTAGGGCGGACTATAAGATTATCCGCATAAAATACTGCGCAGTCTCGGTATACCCCAGGGACGATTTCAACAATATCGCCATCTTCGACGACAGATTGAACTTCATCTATAGATCCATATTTTTGATTTGCGCCCACATACAAGGTATCAGCACTGGCTATTGAAGTGCTTGCCAATATTGTCAGCACACATATTTTGAAGATAGATTGATTCATTTAAGGAAAAACTCCTCCACTAGATTTAATATACCCAACAAGCAACAAAGCAAATCAGTCACCGGCTAAAATGATATAATACAAGCGCATTACTCGCTTTGATTATCAAGCTCAGCGTCCACTCCAGTCTACAATTAACTTATTAGCAACCGCATGAAAATTAATGATTTATTAAAAACCTTACAACCAAGGCAGGTAGACCACGCAAAAAGGATTCGCATGGGCTGCTCGGGTGATGGTGGCTATGTCATTATGGATCATAAGAATTTATCTGAAACAGTCCTATACTCCTACGGCATTGAAGATAACGACAGCTTTGATCAACACTACCATAAACATACCGGCGCCAATGTGCGCCAGTATGACTTTTCAATTGATCCTCCCCCTCAGAGACAAGGTTTCAGCTTCACTCAAGAAGGCATAAGTCACGAAAAGACCGAGAATTGCGATACATTTGAATCCCATATAGCACGTAATTCTGATCAAGATCGACGCATCTTTTTAAAAATGGATGTCGAAGGAGCAGAATGGCTAACTTTTCTAAATATGCCAGAGCATATTCTGTTGCAGTGCAACCAAATTGCTATTGAAGTTCATGACTTATCAGGTCTTGGCGTAAACACTATGTACCCACAAGTGTCGCTAGAACAAAAAATTGCTGTGATGGAAAAAATAACTCAACATTTCCATTGCTGGAATGTACATGCAAACAATTACGCTAGCATGTTTATTGTTGATGGCTACAAAGTCCCGGATGTAATGGAAATGACTTTTGTCAATAAACATCTACATCCAGGTGGACAATTAGCCACAGACTTATTTCCCACTCCATATGATCAAGCCTGCCATGCGCGTATGCAGGATCATGTTCTTGATTTTTGGCCATTCTATTCAGGCACTGAAATTATCGCCCCGAAAAAGCCATTAATAGAACAGAAAATTGCTCGATTAAAACGTAGCCTAAGCACTCGTAAGTGGAAGCACTTACGCAAAAGACATGCTAAGTAACTGAATTATTATTTCAAGATCTGCAAATAATAATCGACATATTGCTGAGCATTTTTATCCCAATCAAAGTTGTTTGCATAATGTTTACGCTGAGTAATTTTATCTTCGTTGAATGCATCGTCTTGTAGACCTTGCTGCAAAATAGTGGACATATAAGCCGCATCAAAGTGTTCCCAATAATAAACCATCTCCCCACCCACTTCAGGAAGGCTTGTTTTATTCGAGCAAAATACAAGTTTGCCAAAATGTAGCGCTTCAATCACCGGCAAACCAAACCCCTCTTGCAGAGAAGGAAACACAAATGCGCGACAAGCTTGCATTAACGCGTACTTATCCTGCTCAGAAACTGAACCGAGAAATACTACTTTGTGTTGAACGCCTCTCTGAGCTGCTTCGGCAATTAGTTGTTTTTTATATTTATCTTTAACACTGCCAGCAACAAGTAATTTAATATCTTTCAGCGAATCAACTTGGTTATTTTCTTCTAACATACCCAACAGGCTATGAATATTTTTACGTTTCAACCCACCCAAGGTAAACAAAAAATCTGCGTATTTATTTTTCCATTCATCGCTACAGTGTTGATCCACCACAGGAGGTCTCTTCACGCCGTTAACAATCACTCGAGTTTGTTTAGTCAACGCAGCAAAATGCTTGTCATATTCTTTGGCCGCAAATTGCGAAATAAATGCAATATGCGAAACTTGATCAAGCTTACGACGCAATCTATTTTCTGCTCTTTTTCGTTCTAAGGCATGCAGGTCATGCACGGTCAATAAAATGGGTTTCACACCATCAAGTTTAGGTCCCCATGGAGAGTAAAAATGCAAGTAGTGATATAAATCGAATTCTGGTAATCGACATAGAAACTGCCTTCGCCTGCTTAAGTAATAACATAGTCGATTAAGTCCTGAATATTTTGGCGATATTGCTTCAACGCCTACTTGCTTATTGAATTCTTCCAATAATGGCTTAGGTACAATATATTTAAATTCCAGATCATTACGTTTCAACCTCTCCAGCGCTTGTGCGTAGTTCAAAGCTACTTCCGCAAGCCCGCAGTAAGGTGTGGATATTTTTCCAAAGTCAATTATGATTGTTTTCTTATTCGACACGCTGAGGCTACAATTCTTGAAGATCCATTAGAATTTATATGTTAATTATTCATTCTATAACCGATCACATATGCATGATAGCGCTTGTTACGGAAAATAAATTATCTTCAACAGCAACCACTACCAGATCAACTTGTCTACAGTATTCAATTTGAGGACATAAAATGAAAACCATAGCTTACTCGTTCTTTGTACTAATGCTTTTTCTCCAATCACCATTTGCATCCTCAGGACAGTACAACTCGATACTCAATATTGGTGACGACTTACCCGCATTTAACAATCTGCCGTCCATCTCTGGTGAAACAATCTCTTCTGATCAGCTTGATGAAGATATTTTAGTATTCGTGTCATTGGCCAACCATTGCCCATGGGTTAAAGGCATGGATAGCGACTTGGTTGCCCTGAGCAATAAATTCAATAACGATAGTGTTCTCGTTATCGGGCTGAGCATGAATCATCGCGAAGATGATCGCTTGCCTGCCATGGCCGTGCATGCACAAAAAGTTGGATATAACTTTGATTATTTATATGACGAAAGCCAACAGTTCGGAAGAGCGTTAGGTGCTACTCGCACACCAGAATACTTTGTGTTCGATAAGCAACGCAAATTAATTTATACAGGAGCACTATACAATTCCCCTGCAAAAATGAGCAATGATGGGACTGTTAAACATATTAATGGTGAACCAAGTGAATTTTATGTTGAGAATGCAATTCTAGCCACACTTGACAACAAACAAGTCAATCCATCTGAAACTCGCGCACATGGATGTACTGTAAAATATGTTCAATAGATTTATCCGATTAATATTGCCAACACTATTATTGTTGGCAATATCTGTTTCTAATCTCAATGCTGACGATGCTTCTTTAATGAAGCCAATAGACTATCAACAATGGATACACAAGCTAGAATCACATTTACCTAGCATTGTCGTTGTGGATATGTGGGCAATGTGGTGTGTCAGTTGCATTGAACGATTCCCAGAAATGGTGAAAATGCACGCACGTTACAAGAATGACAATATCGTGTTTGCAAGCATGAATTTAGACGATAGAGACGACCCAGAGTCATTGTCTGCTGCGAATGACTTCTTGCGCAGTATGAATGCTCAATTTGATCACTACCGCATGGATGAAAACCTTATGGTTGCATTTGAAAAGACCAATCTAATCGGAATCCCTGCAGTGCTCATTTATGACAGAGAAGGCAAGGAGCGCTATCGTTTAACGGGTGACAACCCCAACCAACAATTCAGCGAAGATGATGTTGAACAGGCCATCATAAATCTATTAAACGAAAAATAAATTACAACCCTTTACTTCTTCGAGTGGTAACTTGCTCTCCTGCGATTCCCCAGTTATCAGTATCCACTTCATCAATGACTACAACTGTTGTTGCTGGATTTTTATCCAACACATTCTCGAGCAAATCAGTCACGCCTTTTATCAGCTGTAACTTCTGTGCTTTAGTCACTCCTTCCTTAGTTACTTTTATATTCACATAAGGCATGCTACATACTCCTGATTTCATTTAATCCAATAGACTATCTAAAGTCTTTAAATAATCAAGCTAAATGAGTAACCCCTCTACTACGCCTTTACCGAAAAATGTCGACGTTGTTATTATTGGCGCTGGGGCAGCGGGTTTAATGTGTGCTTTAGTTGCCAGCCAACGAGGACGCAGTGTTTTAGTAATAGACCATGCTAATAAAGTAGGCAAAAAGATACTCATGTCTGGAGGAGGTCGTTGTAACTTCACTAATATTTATTGCGAGCCGAGTAATTTCATTTCAGAGAATGTTAATTTCTGCAAATCAGCGCTATCTCGCTACACACCTTATGATTTCATCGCACTAGTCAATAAGCATAATATTCCACATCATGAAAAAAAGTTAGGTCAGCTATTCTGCAATAATAAGTCTAAAGATATCCTAGAAATGCTTTTACATGAATGTCATACATCAGGCGCCAAAATCAGGACACACTGCAGCGTCACCAATATAGCATCACTCAACAAAAACTTCGAAGTACAAACCAACTTAGGACTCACCACTTGCCAATCTTTAGTTATCGCCACTGGTGGTTTATCCATCCCCAAAATGGGTGCAACAGGATTTGGCTACCAAGTTGCTAAACAGTTTGGGCTAGATGTGATTCCTACTCGCGCGGCACTTGTTCCATTTACTGCAGACAAAATCACATTAGGGCAGCTTTCCGCTTTAAGCGGCAGCTCTCTGCTTGTGAACGTATCTTGCAACAACATGAGCTTTAAGGAAAACTTACTATTCACTCACAGAGGCCTGAGCGGACCTGCCATTTTGCAAATATCTTCATATTGGCAACAGGGTGATTGCTTAGAAATAGACTTATTACCAGAGTTAGATTTATTACAAATACTTGAAGACAAAAAACGCTCAAATCCAAAATCAGAATTAAAAACAATTCTAACCCAATTCATCACTAAGAATATGGCACAAATACTTCTACAATTATGGTTCCCAGATTCTGCATTCACCAACAAAGCAATCAATCAGTTCAGCCACTCAGAATTAACTAGCATTGCTAAACAATTCCACTGTTGGCAATTCAAGCCTAACGGCACTGAAGGTTACCGCACTGCAGAAGTGACTTTAGGTGGAGTAAATTGTAATGAAATCTCTTCGAAAACCATGCAAGCCAACAAGCAAAAAGGCTTGTACTTTATTGGAGAAGCATTAGATATGACTGGCCACTTGGGAGGGTTCAATTTCCAATGGGCGTGGGCTTCTGGGGCCGCCGCAGGCGAACATGTTTAGCCGGAAGAATTCCCACTGATTAAGGAATAAGACTCAGAATACTGTGATTCATTCATTCGCTTATCAACCAAGTCAATTAATCTTCCAGACGATTGGAAATATTCTGGAGCAAAACTAAAGCTACCAATTTGGTACTGCGTCTGAAAGTCATTTTGTCTCTTATTATTAGCAAGCTGCATTTTTTCTTTTAGCTGCATTAGCACGCGTTCTATTGCAAATGATTGGTTATGAGAAGTGAGCACAAGAAATTTATCATCGCCTATACGCGCAACCACATCTGAAGATCTAAACGTGCTTTTTAGTGTATCGACAAAATTCATTAGTATTTCTCGCTCAACCAAACTTCCAAACTCCTCTATTAAACGTGAAAAATTTAGCTTTTGAATATAGATAAGCGTAGTGTGCAGTTCCTGTTTAGCTGCTCCTTCTAAAATATAGTCCGCTACCGAAAGAAATCCTCTTCGATTATACAAACCAGTACATATATCCTTATCTTCATACCTGAGCGATTGAAGCGCATCTTGAGTGATCATACCAAAATCAAACAATGCAGCTCGATCATCATTGGTTAACTTTTTTGGTTTGTTATCAATTAAGCATAGTGTTCCCAAATTGTGGTCATCATGAGACTGTAAAACAAAACCTGCATAAAAACGGATATAAGGATCATCCACCACTAAAGGATTGTCATGAAATCTTTCATCCAATAAAGTATCAGACACTTCCATAATTCTATTAGTTGGGTCTAGCGTCACCGGTAACGAGATAGCGTGACCACAGAAAGATGATTTTCTACATGTCTCATTCACGCCCAAACCTTGTTTAGACTTGAACCATTGACGCTTCTTATCAACCAGACTTATTAATACTATCGGGACATCGAAGACACGTTGAGCCAAACGAGTAATGCGATCAAAGCGCTCTTCTGGAGGAGTATCAAGGACATCTAGTTTTACTAAACTAGACATTCTAGATGCTTCATCTACCGGGATTGGTGGTTCTTGCATGAGTAGCTTTTTTATTATCTTTTTAAGTCTACAAGCTATGAAACGTCTGGCTACACAGAAAGTGTAGCCTGCAATGTTAGGAGA
>CALJEX010000019.1 GCA_938074525.1 uncultured Gammaproteobacteria bacterium | reverse complement strand
TTAGCAGCCAATCTCGGAGTGAAGTACTCGGTGATCGAGATAGATAGTTTGGTTGACGCGTTTGAAACATCTTTACAACCATTATTTGAATCGACAAAAAAAGATAACACTGAAGAAAACATACAGGCGCGAATTAGAGGCGTATTACTCATGTCGCTTTCAAATAAATTTGGTCAAATGGTCATTTCGACAGGGAATAAAAGTGAAATGGCTGTGGGCTATGCCACTCTGTATGGAGATATGGCCGGAGGTTTTGCGCCCCTAAAAGATGTACCTAAGACTTTAGTTTATGAGTTAACTAAATATAGAAATACTTTATCAGAAGTAGTGCTGAATAGAATTATCGATAGGCCGCCAAGTGCAGAGTTAGCACCAGATCAAAAGGATGAAGATAGCCTGCCGCCTTATGATGTACTGGATACAATACTCGAAATGTTTATTGAACAAGATAAAAGCCGTGATGAAATTATCTCGCAAGGATTTGATGCTGAAATGGTATCGCGAATTATTAAAATGGTGTTTAGAAACGAGTACAAGCGACGTCAAGCACCACCTGGAATCAAGATTACTAAACGTGCTTTTGGCAAAGACCGACGCTATCCGATCACTTCAGGAGTGCTAAATTATTTAGATGATTAGTTGCAATAGTATGTTTTCAAGCTGAGTTTTTCTAAAACTCTATCCCAAACATTAGTGGCACAACTAATCTTCGTGGTTGCAAAGCTAGGATCAAGCACTTTGCCGTCTTCGTCAAGAAAATTAACAGCGTATACCTTGTGCGTATCGTAAGCTAGATCATTTATTCCCAACTGACGATATGCTAGTTCAAGAGTGTAAACGGCTTGAGGCATGGCGGGAGCACCTTGGTATTTTTCCATAATGTATTTAGCACGATTAGCTGCTGCTACATATGCACCTCTGCGCATGTAGAAATCGGCCACTGTGAGCTCATGTTCGGCTAATTCATTACGCAAGTAAATCATGCGTTGTTTAGCATCGTCTGCATAATCACTATTTGGGTATTTTTGTATCAGGTTATTAAAAATATCAAAAGCAGCCAGGAGAGGAGCGGGGTCTTTATCTGATGGATTTCGCGGCAAGATGAAATTAAATAGAGTTTTACTTTTATCAAAGTTAGCCAAACCTTTCATATAATGCGCATAATCAACATTAGGGTGCTGCGGGTTTAGCTTAATAAAACGGTCTGCACTGCTTATGGCTGCATCCATATTGCTCTGGCGGTAATGTAGGAAAGTCAGTTCTAGCTGTGCTTGTTGCGCATATCGACCAAATGGATAGCGAGATTCTAAAAGAGAATAGCTTTCAATAGCATCATCGTGCCGATTAGCCTGCATTTCACCATTGGCTTTCGTGTAAAGTTGACGTGCGGAAATATCCTCACTTATCGTGGGATCTACATCTTCGTCGTCACCAAATAAACTTTTGACTGTGGAGCAGCCGGAAATCAGCACTAGGCTGAGAATACAAATTAATTCTAAATATCGGGTGTTATGGTTCATCTTTGCTAATGTAAGTTAACTATTTTGATGGCAAGTATACATTACACATGCGATTGCGAGCGACATGTCTGATCAAATTAAACAAATAATCACCATTCCCACAGATCATGCCGGGTTAAGGCTTGACCGGTCGCTAGCAATGTTGCTTCCAAAATATTCTCGCTCAAAGATACAAGCATGGATCACTAAACAGCTAGTGACCGTGGATGGCGAATTCCAAGCAGGCCGATTCAGCGTGGTCGGAGGGGAAGAAGTCATACTGAATCCTGTCGAGCAAGATCAAAATACTCAACATGATGCTGAAAATATTCCTATCGACATTGTGTTTGAAGATGACCATCTTATGGTGGTGAATAAGCCAGTGGGTCTGGTAGTGCATCCAGGTGCAGGTAACCATACTGGCACGCTAATGAATGCGTTGTTGCATTACAATGAGCAACAATCATTACTGCCTCGTGCAGGGATAGTTCATCGTTTAGATAAAGATACTAGTGGAATTATGGTTGTTGCTAAGTCTTTAGTAACACATACCGCGTTAACTAATATGCTGCAAGCACGCTTGGTTGAACGACGTTACCATGCGATCGTACGTGGACATATGATTTCTGGAGGAACGATTGATGAACCTATCGGCCGCCATCCTCACGACCGAACAAAAATGGCGATATCTGAGAAAGGTAAACCCGCCTGCACACATTACAAAGTGGTTGAGAAATTCAAACGACATACCTGGGTAGAAGCTAAGCTGGAAACGGGTCGTACTCATCAAATTCGCGTTCACTTTTCAGCTAAAAAATATCCGTTAATAGGTGATGCCGTTTATGCGCCACGTGTTCAGAGAGTGGCAAATGTTCCTCAAGAATTAAATGAGTGCTTATGCTCGTTCCCGCGCCAAGCATTGCACGCATTTGAACTCGCTTTTGAGCATCCTGTAACGAATCAGCTTGTGAAGTGGAATAGCGATATGCCAGATGATATGAATGGCTTGCTTAATACTCTAAGAGAACACTCATCACTATGAGTTTACAGTTAATTTATCCTGATTGGCCGTTGCGAGATAAAGTGACGGCGTTTACTACAAGTAGAATAGGGGGGGTTAGTGCAAAACCTTATAATGAATTTAACGCTGCTTTGCATGTCGGTGATGATGAGAAAAATGTTTTAACGAATCGCAATAATATTAAACAATATTTGAGTGATGGTGTTGATGTTAAATGGCTGAAGCAAACACACAGTACCATTGCTGTGGATGCGGCTAGTATTGATGCAGATGTTATAGATGCAGATGCTTCTTTCTCTACCAGCAATAATGTTGCATGTGCCGTATTAACTGCAGACTGTTTGCCGTTATTGTTGTCTGATCATAATGGTGAGTGTATTGGCGCCACGCATGCGGGTTGGCGCGGTCTTGTCGACGGTGTGATTGAGAATACTATTAAGGCGATGTCGCAATACATTAAACCAAGCCATGTTTGGCTGGGACCCGCGATTGGACCAAGCGCATTTGAGGTGGGAGAAGATGTGTTTGAGGATTATATGAAGCGTAATGCTAATTTTGAATCTTGTTTTAAAATTAAAAAACCCGGCAAGTGGAATCTTGATATCTATCAAGCAGCAAAGATTGTTCTTCGAGCGGCCGATATAACAAATATATATGGCGGATTATATTGCACTTATAGTGATAAAGATCAGTTTTTCTCATATCGACGTAATGCAGTAACCGGAAGAATGGCGACGATTATTGCCAGGCGTTAACAATTTGCCCTTGAAGTTTTTCATCAGCGTCCCCAAATATATAGCATCTTAAATTTATATTTGAAGCCAATGAGAACAGATAAGCTAACCACAACATTTCAAACAGTCCTGCAAGAAGCGCAGTCCTTAGCTGTGCGACATGACCATCAGATGTTAGAAGCCGCGCATGTGCTGCAAGCTATGCTGACGCATCAAGGCAGTGGTGTTTACAACATATATGCAAATGCTGATATTGATGTAGATCAATTAACTGCACAATTACAACAGCAGATTGAGTCTATGCCGCAAGTAAGTGGAGCCGGTGGTGAAGTGCATGTGTCTTCTAGTCTTTCAGGTGTCTTAAATATTACTGAAAAAGTCGCTCATGAATGGGGTGATGAGTATATTGCTTGTGAAGCTTTTGCAGTTGCTGT
>CALJEX010000018.1 GCA_938074525.1 uncultured Gammaproteobacteria bacterium | reverse complement strand
TATTGCCTAATCGCTTGCGCATCTCTACTACGCGGGCTGAATAAAATTCAGATTGATGAGCAGCGATTGTCTTCTGATTTAGATAATAACTGGGAAGTATTAGCAGAACCGATTCAGACTGTCATGCGCCGTTACGATATTGAAAAACCTTATGAGAAATTAAAAGAGCTCACACGAGGCAAGAAAATTAATCAACAAATATTGATTGAATTCATCGAAGGCTTAGACATACCCGATAGCGCCAAGAAAGAGCTACAAGCACTGACTCCGGAAAGTTATATAGGCAACGCTGTTAACAAAGCTAAAAAAATATAATATTAATTTAACTGATCTTCAGTAATCTCAAGCACATCTGCTTCGCGCTTATTCATAGAATCGTAAGTCACGTTGGGTATTTTATATACCCAGCCTGATGTTAGCTGCTTTAACTCAGTGACATATTTTTCAGCCTCTGCTTTCTGCTCAGCGCTAATATCACTAATCAACCCAAAATCAAGCGCAGCAAAGTACTCTTCTTCCACTTCATAAGCTGTCACATCAATGTTGACACCAGACTTTAACTGGTAATTCACTTTCATGGTTGATTCAATATTTGCAAACGTAGCTTTTTCAGCCACATCAAGCAGTTGAAATGATGATAGCGCGTTTGTCACTTGATGCAATTCTGCTTCAATAGCTCGTGAGTTTGGATCAGTTAAATTAACCACTTCAAAGGTGTCTTTATCATCACCGCTATTTCTAATTTCCAATTTGGCATTATCTTGCAATAGGATTGTGACTGCTGCAACGTCACTTGGCTCAATACTGAGTATGTCTTTACGCAACCAGTAATCTGGCTCATATTTTAAATCAATCTTTCGGTCTACCAACCAGCTAACATCACTGTTAGCAGGACGCACATAACGTGACTTATTAATTTGTGGGCCCGGCTTACCAACAATCAACTCACTTTTCTGACTACCATAAGTAATCACTGCTTTCACACCTTGCGCATCATTTATATCTAATTGTTCAACACCTAATTTATTATACAAATCAGGATTAGAAGTCTTTTGCTCAACCATCTTTGCTTCTGCCAAGCTTAACAGTGCTGAACGTATTTTAGAAATATCCGCAGGATATTGATTTCTCTCTTTGACAGACCAACCATTTTGTTGACGCTGCAAAGTAGCAAGCACTTGATTATTAGCTTGAAGCACCTGTAATTCAGTCACATCATTAAGCGCAGCTTGAAGTCCTGGAATTATCTCAGCACCAATACTCTCAGAGGTATTGATACTATTTTTTGCGGTAGAAGAAAAATACGCACCAGCGCCGACAAGCAAAAATATGATTAATATAATGAGAGACTTTGTATTCATAGTTTTATACGCGCTGTTGAACCCGCTTCTTTATTCGCAATGCTGATAGTACTAATGCAAGAATTGTTAAAATAATTGGCATTAAGCCAATATTGATTGCTTTCAACCAAGAACCCAAGCTTTGAATGTTTTTATCCAACTCATGGCGAACTTTTCTTAACTCTTTTCGCACTTGTAGCTTTTCAGCCTGGAAACGTTGTATCTCAGCGCTTTGCTCTGGACTTAAAATAGTTGAGCTTTGATCATCACGTTGAGATTGTAGTTGTGCAATTTTTTGCTCTGCACTTCTTAGCTTGTTCTGCAAAATCTGCTCTTGCGCACGAAATTGATCATCCGCCTCTCTGCGCAATTGTTCTACTCGCGTGAAGGGTTTGGTTGCAGTCGCACGACCACGTACACTAATGAGATCTGAACTACCGAGTAAATTATCCACTGCGTTGACAGCAAAATCACCATTAGACGCCCAAGCATCAGTAATTTTTTGTCCCAAGAAATCTTGCACTTTAACCCACATACGATCTGTCAACATATCTACATCAGTCACGACGATAACATTGACGGTATCAGCAGCCTTTGCCACGTGACTTTCACTATCGGTCATCCCTTCTGGCGCGCCCTCAGGAAATGCAGAATCAGGCTGCATTTGAAAGCGTCCCGCAATCACGTACTCTTCATCTGTCGGCGTGTAGTTCTCAGACAAACTAGACACTTTAGGCAAGAACCTAAACTTAGAACTTTCAAAATGCATGGCTTCATTACTTGAATGTATCAATGGCTCGAACGTCACATCAGCACCGTCTTTTGCTTTCACTGATCCTGCCATGGCGACTGTAATGAAATCCAAGCTAGACGTGGTTACGTCACCCTCTTGAAACGCTTCTTTATCCAATCCTAAAATCGCATAGTGTCGTTCTTGCTGACCGTTACCCACATCTACAGTGAGTGCATATTTGCGATCACCCACAACATAAGCAGGCGAATAATCTATTCCCCATGCATCAAATAACAAATTAAGATTTGAACTACGCACGCCTGCCGCTTCTATTGGTGAATCAGTATTCGCCAACGGCACATCGGCTTCAGCATATGGATCAACATAGACAATCAAATTACCGCCATTCATGACATATTGATCAATAGCATATAAAGTTTCTTTACTCAGATCCTTTGGATGCACCAACATCAAAAGCTCTATATATTCATCAAGTTCAGTTTCAGAAAAATCGATACTCTTAACATCAAATAATTGTTGAAGTTGAGTTGTGATCACCCATGGGTCGCGAATTTTTTGTGTTTCAATATCAAAAGAAGAAAACATGGGCACTTTTGACATTAACCCTACAACCGGCTTTTTGGTATTGATTAAGGTATAAATTAATTTAGTAACATCATATTCCAAGAACTGCTCTTTATTCGGCTGAAAGAATGGGATCAACTCAAACTCGCCGACAGAATTACTACCCGCCAAACCAAAGTAAATTATATTGCCAACGGGACCTGTCGGCACGCCTTGCAAACCAAACTCAGCAGCTTGATCTTCTTCCTCGGAATAAGAGATTGGATCAATCACATGTAATGTTATCTTGCCATTTGATAACTGCGCATACTCTTGTAACAACTCGCGCACTCTATTGGCATAGATTCTTAACTGTGGAATTTCTTGGCTTGCCTGATCCGAAAAGAAATAATGCAATGTTACTGGCTCCTGAATATCTTTTAAGATATTCAATGTGCCAGAAGAAAGCGTATACAATTTATCTTCAGTCAAATCTATGCGCGAGCTTTTAAACAGATTACCGCTAACCATATTCACCAATACAAACAAGATCGCCAGTATTAATAATCCTGAATAGCTGATAGTTTTACTCATTGTTTTCTCAGAACTCATATCAACTCGCCTTCTTCATTTCGATTACCACTGCATTGGCGTATAACCAACAACCAATCAACGTCGCAAAATAAATAATATCGCGCAGATCAATCACCCCTTTACTGATTGAAGTGTAATGAGTCAAAAAGCTTAATGAAGCAATCGCATCGACTATATACTGCGGCGCCCAACCTCGGAAAAAGTCCAGCACAATCGGAAAACCACTTAACAAAAACGCAAAACAAATCACTACGCTAATAATGAAGGCAATCACTTGATTCTTTGTAGTCGCAGATATACATGCACCAATAGCAAGAAAGCCACCGGCCATTAACAAACTTCCTATATAAGCCGCAAGAATGACACCGTTATCTGGATCACCCAAGTAATTCACGGTAATCCATAGCGGAAAAGTCAACAGTACTGCAATCGAGGTAAATAGCCACGCAGCTAAAAACTTGCCAATAACCGCTTCGATCATAGTGATCGGCAAGGTTAACAGTAGTTCGATGTTGCCAGATTTACGTTCTTCCGCCCATAAACGCATTGAGATAGCGGGCACTAAAAATAAGTACAGCCAAGGATGAAAATTAAAGAACGGCGCAAGATCTGCTTGACCGCGCTCATAAAAGTTACCCATATGAAAAGTGAGTGCGCCACTGAGCACTAAGAATATAACCATGAAAACATAAGCGACTGGCGTTGCAAAATAACTCTCCAACTCTCGCTTAAAAATAATCCCTATATTTTTCATGATAATTCCTCTGCTGATGTGATTTCCCTAAATACATCATCCATTCGACCAGTAGGTGATCTTGAGAGAAGCTCCTGAGGCGTTTCGTTGGCGACTACTCTTCCATTTGCGATAATAATTGCTTGGGAACAGACTGCATCAACCTCTTCTAAAATATGTGTCGAGATCACAACAATTTTATCTTGCGACATACCTTTAATAAGCTCTCGCACTTCGTATTTTTGGTTGGGGTCTAAGCCATCAGTTGGCTCATCTAGAATTAATACTTGAGGATCATGCAAAATCGCTTGAGATAATCCTACTCGCCGCTTAAAACCTTTTGATAATGTTTCTATTGGACGATTGATCACTTGTTGCAGATGTAACTGAGATATCACGGTATCTATGCGCTCTTTTCTCTTTGCCCCTTTAAGGCCTCGCACATCGCCAATGAATTGCAGAAATTGAATGGGCGTCATTTCCCCGTAACTAGGCGCACCTTCTGGAAGATATCCGATTTCTCGTTTAGCTTGAAGTGAATCGCCTTCAACCGTATGACCACAAACACGAATAGTCCCCGAAGTAGGCGCCAAAAAGCCGGTGATCATTTTCATTGTGGTTGATTTACCAGCTCCATTAGGACCTAGAAATCCCAGCACTTGACCGGGCTCCACTGTAAAAGAAATATCGTTGACTGCCGTTAAGGGACCGAATTTTTTGACTAAATTTTCAATTTCAATCATGACATTTATATTGTTATTTTTAAGCCCGAGATGAGCCAGCCATACAGATTAAGCAGGCATTTTTTACCAAATTCACTACACATTGACAAGTAGATGACACTGTTGAGATATAGCAAGTTCCCAACGCTTGGCAGGTGAACTAATCAGACCCTTAAACAGTCTGAATATTGATACCAAACAGGCACTTAATCCGCCAATTTGGAAGACTGGTGCATATCTTACCTGAATATTCAGGTATTCTCAGACATTTTCCACCACCGACAAAAAGATGAAGCAAGAACGATTTTTTGAGAATTTCATGCTCGGAGTCACTGAAGGTGAGATTTCCGTCGAGGACCGCATATTGAACATTGCGGCTGTGCATAAATTAGCGAGCTCTGCGGTACACGACATCAACATCATCTCTAGATGCCTTAATCATCAGATATTTGATCGCAGCGATATTGTCGAAGCGTTCAGCAGATTCATTCGCAAAAATCGCAATGCCAACGTACGCATTATTTTATTTGATAACACCAATGTCATCAAAGACGGATATCGTTTAATAAATCTTGCTGATAGAGTGCCATCTAAGATATCAATAAAAAAATTACCCAAAGAATATACTTATTACAATGAGAGCTTAGTGACAGCAGATGGTAAGGGCTTCTTACACAATCCTCAGTCGGATCGATACGAAGGTAGCGTCTCATTTAATGACCACATTCGTTGTGCTGAGTTAGATAAAACATTTACTGACCATTGGCATCAAAGCGAAGCCTCACCAGACTTAAGACGCGTCAGCATATAAATTATGAAAAAACTTATTACATTTTTAATGCTTGCTTTATTAACCCCCGCATTATTAGCAAGCGATTCTATTCATTATTTTGATTTAAAAAATCGGCCAGCCGATGAAGTTTTACCTCTAATACGCCCTTTATTACAAAATGCTGAAGTAATAAGCGGTGATGGCTATCAACTTTTCATTAAAGCGCCAAGCAATCGTATTGAAGAAATTGAAAATCTTATCAGTGCTGTAGACCGAGCTAGTAAAACTTTTCGCATTTCTGTCACTAGCGATGAATATGCCGCAATCAATGAGAACAACCTCAATGCGTCAGTACAGGTAGAGTCGGGCGATGCAAAAGTCAATGTCGGCAACTATCCCAGAAAAGAGCCTGGTGTGACTGTCAACATAGATACACGCAATACAGAAAGCAAAAGCGACAAAACTCAATTTGTGCAAGTACAAGAAGGTAAGCCTGCTTATATCTCAAAGGAAAATTTACGCATTACACCTATTTACTCTTATGTGCAGCGACCCAATGGTAATTTTTTAATTGAACACAATCACTTATCCCCTGGTAAACAAGATGGCTTCTATGTGGTTGCACGCAGCGCTGATGGTAAATCTGCCAATATCAGCGTACAAAGCGCGACAAGTAGTAATCGAACATATCAAGGATACGGTCAAGAACAGACCTATGTAGACACAACCTTGCGAGTTCCTTTAGGAGAATGGTTTGAAATTGGCGGAAATACTGATACTCGCAATAGCGAGTCTACAGGTGTGTTGTATCGCACCAAGAAAAACGAAGAACGCTATAACAAAATATTTTTAAAAATAGAGTTATCCAATTAATCCAACCATTGCTGGCGAATATTGTCTCTATTCATGACAAACCATTGCAGCCCTATAATTGCTATTGCTGACCTCACTTCACCCGTAGACAACATATAAGACACATCACTGGCTGGCACCACAGTAATTTTTATATCTTCACCCTCTTCTTCTAATCCACCTGAATTACCCAGCTCTTCAACAGAAATTTTGCCTATATACAAGTGAATCCATTCAGAATTACCACCAGGGCTAGTATAAAAACCAGCAATTTTAATTAATTCACTCGGGGTACAACCAATTTCTTCTTCGGACTCTCTAATAGTGACTTGCTCGGGAGATTCGCCTTCTTCTATTAAGCCAGCAACAATTTCGATCAACCAAGGTTGATCTTCATCTATCGCACCCATGCGAAATTGTTCAACTAAAACTATTTCATCAGTAACAGGATCATATGCCACCATCGCTACTGCATCATTTCGTTCAACTAACTCACGATGAAGCAATGGCGTTGTCTCGCCATTATATTTCTCATGCGATAACTCATATTTAGTTAATTTAAAATGGCCATTATAAGCAAGTTTTTTTTGATGTATTTTCCAATCCATTAATTATCCAGCTCATCTATCACATGCTCAGCAAAACCATGGCCGGCTTCAGCATATAAATTAAATGCAATACATCCTAATTCCTTCAACTCTAATTCCTCATCATGAAATCTAGATACCACCGCAAGCACATTCTTATAACCCAGCTGTTTAGCTAAATTCACAATATACATATTCTCACGATGATTAGATAAGCATACAAAAATCTTATCGCTTGAAGTAAGATTTGTTAGCCGCCAAAATTCATAATCACT
>CALJEX010000017.1 GCA_938074525.1 uncultured Gammaproteobacteria bacterium | reverse complement strand
CATTAATCAAACTTGCGTTCACAATTTTCTTAATATTAGTTGTTGTCCCATTTATTTCTCATAAAGCATCTAATCATGAGTCAATTGCTTGCGCTATTCCAGAGGTGCCCGTTGTCTATTCTGAAACATGGCCAACCGCACTGTTTGGAATATTAAAAGATTATTGGAGTAGTTTCACTTACATAGTAATTCGTACAGTGCCGCTTATGTTTGTCGCAGGTTTTCTTGGCGCGCTTGTGTCACATGTGTGGGATCCAAATACATTAATTGGAACGCAACCTTCGATATGGGCAATCATAGCCATTGGTGTTTTTGGCACATTTTTACCTATGCCTATCGCTTTTGATGTCATGCTCGCACAATCTTTGTTTGCAGCGAATGTGCCTATTGTAGTCGTGATGACACTATTGTTTACACTAGGAACATTTAGTGTTTATTCAGGGTTCATTATCTGGCGTACATTTAGCTTTAAATTGGCACTGTTGCTGTTTGCTATAGTAACAGGGCTTGGTGTTGTCGCAGGTTACTTTGCTCAAGAATTTACCGATTATAAAGAAAGGAAATGGGAACAACAGTATACAGATGAAGTTCTAAATAAAAAGTTAAAACATTCTGGTTATATCGAGAATAGAAATATAACTAAATTTGCTTTGCATGGATTGGATAAAACGACATCACAAGCAAATGAGCAATTTTATTCTAAAAAGAATTTTGTAATCACTCGTTCAGCATTTGCTGACTCTAATCAAGATGGCGCATTACCATTTACTAAATATAAAGCAAGTGACTTTGGTATAGATTCATATAACAAAATTGATGAAACCAACTTCATTGAACCATTTACTTGGGGCGCGGTTTGGCGTCAGGTGATTTTAATAATGATGGATGGGCTGATTTAGTTGTCGCTGAAACTGGTGGTGTTGATCTTTTCCAAAATATTAATGGCAAATATTTTAAGAAAGTTCAGTTAGATATTCCCGAATTAGTTGACACAGAAGTTATTTTTGTTGCCATGGCTGACCTTAACCGAGATGGCTGGCTAGATTTTTATATCACCACTTTTGGTAAAGAAAATTATATCGCATTAAATCCTTTGGCTAACGCGACTCAGAACAAACCCGTGCGCATGGTAGAAAATGGCGATGCTTTATTGACAATGTCGGTATCCATGGCTGATGTGAATAATGATGGATGGTTAGATATCTTCAACGGTAATTGGAATGGCGGTGAGATTACTGCAAACCCTGGGCCTAAAGCACGCAATCAAATGCTGTTAAATAATAATCTAGAATTTACCTTTTTCCCAATGAGAGTAATGCCGCGCGAAGTTGAAGGTAATACCTTGTCATCCTTATTAACTGACTTTAATCAAGATGGAAACATGGATTTAATTGTCGGTAATGACTTTGAAGTGCCAGATTGTTTTTACATAAATCTAGAAGGTGAAATATTTGGACAATTATCAAGCAAACAGAATGTTATTCCGAGTTCACCAGAGTTAAATATGAGTATCGATACAGCAGATTATAACAATGACCTTGCGTTAGATATTTATATGACAGGAGGATCTTGGACCGAAACACCTGACAATGAACGTGCTGCGGCAATGTATAAAGATTCGCAGTATTGCTTGAATAAACAAACCTCAGAAGAACAAAAAGAATGTTTAAAAATCTGGATGTTAAGTAAAATCAACCTAGTAAAAAATTTCAAAGAATGCGAAGAAATGAGAGAGCGCTATGGTGATGAGACTGTTCGTGATTGCTTAGTCACTGAACGTGTGCACCAAATGAAATTTGATAGAAAATCCTGTAGCAAAGTTCCGGCCAACTATACAACCTATAAAACATTATGTGATGCTATTGAAGGTTATCCTGAGCGAGTGGTTTTAAATACAAAAGGCTTTATTGAGCAAGTGCCAGTATCGAATATCTTACTTGAGAATAAAGGTAAACAAGGTTTCATCAATACTTCTGAAGATAAAAATGCACAATACGGTGCATGGAGTTGGGCAGGAAAGTTTGCTGATTTAGATAATGATGGTTGGCAAGATATCTATGTCGCTAATGGATCTGTTTATGCTGCCTTTGTTGGTCCTACCACGCATTCACCAAATATGTTCTTTCATAATAATAAAGGTGAACAGTTTTCATTAAAGCATGTGTCTTATGGATTAGACGATTTTGACCATAGCTCTGCCTTTACTTATATCGACATGGATAATGATGGTGATTTAGATATTATCGGTAATACCACTCATGGCGGGCTAAAAGTATTTAAAAATAATCATAACAGGAATCACTCAATCATGATTGAGATTAAAGATGAAATTGGTAACGCCAATTGCATTGGTTGTAAAGTACTTATTGCGACAGGATCCGGTGAGCAAGAAGTAAAGCAAATTAGAGAGATCAAAGCAGGGGGAGGATTTCTATCTTTTGATGCCCCTTATGCACATTTTGGTTTAGGTGATAAAACAATCGTAAATAAGCTTGCGGTGATTTGGTCAACTGGCGAAAGGATCATATTTAACCGTAAATTTGAAGCTGGATACAAGTACACCGTCTCCCGAACCTCAATTGCTAACACACAAATAGAATAAATATATGTATTAATAAAGCTCAATATGAATAAAACAAATTGCTATCTTTTAGTGCAAAGGATTAAAATGACGGCTGGAGAGTTAAAAACTATTAAATAACAATAATTTAAATAGCTTAATCGCTATATACACACTTAAAAATATACGAGAGGGGTTTTAAATGTCAAAAATTATAATTGCAATCATCATTATCGCCGGAGCAGCGTACTACTACATGAATCATATGGCTCCAGAACAAGGTGAAGCAATGATGGATAAAGCATCGTCTACAATGGAAAAGACAGGTGATATGGCCAGCGACGCGATGGATAAAGCTGGCGATATGGCTTCTGATGCAGCAGATGCAACTGGCGACGCAATGGATAAAACAGGTGATATGGCCAGTGATGCGATGGACAAAGCAGGTGATATGGCATCGGATGCAAAAGATGCCGCAATGGATTAAGACTGAAGATGCAATGATGGACAAAGCTGAAGAAGAAGCTAAGGACTCAGCAATGGATAAAGCAAAATCTTTGCTTTAAACTTTTAAGCTAAGTTTAAAAACAAAAACGCCGATCGTGAGAGATCACGGTTGGCGTTTTTCATTTATGCATCTAATTTTTTATAACGCACTCGTTTAGGTTGGCTTGCTTCTTCGCCTAATCTCTTTTTCCGATCTTCTTCATATTCTGAAAAATTACCTTCAAACCAATGCACATTACCTTCATCTTCAAACGCAAGCATATGGGTTGCGATTCGATCTAAAAACCAACGATCATGTGAAATGACGATTGCGCTTCCAGGGAAGTTTAATAAACCTTCTTCTAACGCACGTAATGTTTCCACATCTAAGTCGTTAGTTGGCTCGTCTAGCAGTAGCACATTGCCACCTTTACGAAGTAACTTGGCGAGTTGAAGTCGATTGCGTTCACCACCGGATAATTCTTTAACTAGTTTTTGTTGCCCACTGCCTTTGAAATTAAATTTACCGACATAACTTCTTGATGGCATGGTGTAATTGCCAACAGTGATATTGTCTAAACCATCAGAGATTTCTTGCCAAACAGTGTTGTCACCTTGCAAGTCATCACGCAACTGATCTACATAGGCTAGCTTTACCGATTTGCCCACTTTCAATTCACCACTATCCACTTGTTCTTGCCCAACAATCATCTTGAATAATGTTGTTTTACCTACACCGTTACCACCAATCACACCGACAATCGCGCCGCGAGGAAGATTGAAAGAAACATTGTCAAACAATACACGATCATCAAAACGCTTAGTAATGCCGTTGGCTTCGATGATTTGGTCACCTAATCTTTCACCCACAGGAATAAAGATCTCATTAGTTTCCGCACGTTTTTGATATTCTTGTGAATTGAGTTCTTCAAAACGTTTTAAACGCGCTTTACTCTTTGCTTGACGTGCTTTGGGATTACTGCGCACCCACTCGAGTTCTGCCGAAATGGTTTTCATGCGTGCCTGTTGTTGTTTCTCTTCTTGCTTTAAACGCGTCTCTTTTTGATCTAGCCAACTTGAATAATTACCTTCCCAAGGGATGCCGTGACCTCTATCTAATTCAAGTATCCAACCAGCAACATTATCTAAGAAGTAACGATCATGAGTCACAGCGATTACCGTGCCTTGAAATTCTTTTAAGAACTGCTCTAACCATGACACTGAGTCAGCATCCAAATGGTTTGTTGGCTCATCAAGAATCAACATGTCTGGGTTAGCTAGTAACAACTGACACAATGCAACACGTCTGCGTTCACCACCAGAGAGTTGTTCAATATTGGCTTCCCAAGGTGGCAGCCGAAGTGCATCAGCGGCGACTTCTAGCTTTCGGTCTAAATTCCATCCATCTGCAGCTTCTATTTGGTCTTGCAACTCAGCTTGTTTTTCCAATAAAGCAGTCATTTCATCATCAGACATGGGTTCTGCAAACTTCATGCTGACTTCATTAAAGGCATCTAATGCTTGTTTAAGTGGCGCAATACCCAGTTCAACATTACCGCGTACATCTAGCGATTTATCTAGCTCCGGTTCTTGTTGCAGGTAACCAATATTTAAATTTGCTTGGGGACGAGCTTCACCGATATATTCTTTATCCACGCCCGCCATAATACGTAATAGGGTAGATTTACCTGCGCCGTTATAGCCTAGAACACCAATTTTTGCGCCAGGGAAGAAATTTAGAGAAATATCTTTGAGAATTTCTGTTTTTGGTGGGACAACTTTGCCCACCCCACTCATTGAAAACACGTATTGGGCCATAAATTACTCTGCTGATTAGGTCGAAATTTGATCGGTACAAGCCGAATATGAAGTCAGACATGATTTCAAACTTTGCCAGCGTCGTCTAGCTAAGCAATATTCGAATATATCCTACCTCTAAGGCCCTCATATAGGCCAGGAGGGTTAGTTCATCCACAATATTTTGGGGTATAATCGCCCGATTATGGATTTTGACTATATTTAAGACAGGAGTATTTACATGTTTTCAGCCGATATGGGTATCAGTGACTTCGACAAAGAATTATCTGATGCAATCAAAAGTGAAATGCAGCGTCAGGAAGAGCATATTGAGTTAATTGCTTCGGAGAACTATGCAAGCCCAAGAGTCATGGAAGCACAGGGAACTGTGTTAACTAACAAATATGCGGAAGGTTATCCTGCCAAGCGTTATTACGGTGGCTGTGAGCATGTTGATACTGTTGAGCAATTAGCAATAGATCGACTTAAAAAATTATATGACGCGGATTACGCAAACGTACAACCACACTCTGGTTCACAAGCAAACGCTGCTGTATTTTTGGCGTTATTAGAGCCGAATGATACTGTCCTAGGTATGTCTCTAGCACATGGTGGTCACTTAACACATGGTTCACACGTTAACTTCTCTGGTAAGCAATTCAATGCTGTTCAATATGGTTTGAACGCTGAGACAGGTGAAGTTGATTATGATGAAGTTGAAAAGTTAGCTAAAGAGCATAAGCCAAAAATGATCATTGCTGGTTTCTCAGCTTATTCACGAGTCATGGATTGGCAACGTTTCCGCGATATTGCAGACAGCGTCGGCGCATACTTCTTAGTTGATATGGCTCACGTCTCTGGCTTAGTGGCAACTGGTTTATACCCAAACCCTGTGCCTATTGCTGATGTTGTGACATCAACTACTCACAAAACTCTACGCGGTCCTCGTGGCGGCATTATCATCGCTCGCGAAAATGCGGAAATCACTAAGAAACTAAACTCTGCTGTATTCCCAGGAATGCAAGGCGGCCCGTTAATGCATGTGATTGCAGCAAAAGCAGTTGCCTTTAAAGAAGCATTAGAGCCTGAGTTTAAAGCTTATCAACAACAAGTTGTTGAAAATGCACAAGCGATGGCAACAGCATTTCAAAGTCGCGGTTATGACATCGTGTCTGGTGGAACTGATGACCATTTAATGTTGGTTGATCTAATCAAGAAAGGTATTACCGGTAAAGCAGCCGATGCCGCTTTAGGTAACGCAAACATCACAGTGAACAAAAACACTGTTCCAAACGATCCGCAATCACCATTCGTGACTAGTGGTATTCGTGTAGGTTCTCCTGCAATCACTACTCGTGGTTTCAAGGAAGCGGAGTGTGTTGAGTTGGTTAACTGGATGTGTGATGTGATGGATGATCTTGAGAACGCAGAAATTGGAAATCGGGTTAAACAGCAAGTACTTGAGCTGTGTAAACGGTTCCCAGTTTACGGATCTTAAGATACTTGTCTAACCCACTATTATTCTAGAGAAAGATAATGCGCTGTCCATTTTGTGGTGCTAACGATACTAGAGTAATCGATTCTCGCTTAGCGGGAGATGGTAGCCAAGTCCGCCGTCGTAGAGAGTGTGCGAAATGTAAAGAACGTTACACAACCTTTGAGACGGCGGAATTAGATCTACCAAGAATTGTAAAACGTGATGGTCGCCGGGAAGCATTTACTACAGATAAACTTCGTTCCGGCATTATTCACGCTATTGAAAAAAGACCTGTTTCTACCGATCAAGTGGAAAAAATAATTGACCACATTCGCCGTCTTTGTCTCGCCTATGGTGATAGGGAAATTCCTGCTAATCAGTTAGGTGAATGGGTGATGCACGAATTGAGAAATGTTGATCAAGTTGCCTACGTTCGCTTTGCATCGGTATATCGTTCATTTACTGATGTGCAAGAGTTCCGAGAAATTATCGAACATGTTGAGAATGATCTTTCTCCGGAAATGCGAAAAAGTCAGTTGTCTCTAATCTCTGATAGCTAATTATTAGCATGGCCAATCAACGTGATGTCGAGTGCATGTCGCTTGCGCTACGCCTGGCTAAACGAGGCCGTTATACCACCAGACCCAATCCGAATGTTGGATGTGTTATCACCAATAAGTATGGCGATGTTGTTGGTACTGGTTATCACGCTAGAGCAGGTGATTCTCATGCAGAAATACATGCACTTAAAGAAGCGGGTGATCAAGCTAATGCTGGTACTGCTTACGTGACGCTTGAACCATGTTGTCATCAGGGTAAAACAGGACCCTGTACGCAAGCATTAATAGATGCAAACATTTCAAATGTTGTGGTCGCAATGCAAGACCCCAATCCATTAGTCGCGGGAAAAGGAATACAAGTATTACAACGACATGGAATCCATGTCACTGACAACCTGCTAGGCGAGCAAGCGAAATTACTTAATCGTGGATTCATAAAGCGCATGTCACAAGGAATGCCATGGGTAAGCGTTAAAACTGCTACAAGCATGGACGGCCGAACTTGTTTAAACAATGGTCAGTCTAAATGGATTACATCTGAACATGCTCGTCACGATGTGCAGATGCTACGTGCAAGCAGTGATTCAATATTGACTGGTATTGGTACCGTGCTCGCTGATGATCCGCTGCTCAATGTACGTGTTAGCAGTAAACAACTTGGTATTGAAGGAAATGTTATCCAACCTTATCGTGTCATCATTGATCCTGACTTGAAGATTTCTTCAAAAGCAAAATTATTGCATACGGAAGGGATAACACTGATATTTGTAAAACAAGGCGTCAGTAGCAATGAATTCAATGAGATAGAAAATTGTGAAATAATCGACCTGCCTGATGAGGATGGCAAGTTTAATTTGAAGTTAATGCTGGAAAAGCTATCCGCATTAGAAATCAATAGCGTAATGGTCGAAGCGGGTTCTTCTTTAGTGGGGGAGTTAATTAATTCAAAGTTAGTGGATGAATTAATTCATTATATGTCTCCAAAGTTGATGGGGAATTCATCTAATGGAATGTTAGATATTGACGAAATCACACAAATGGATAATTGCATATCTCTGGAATATTCTGATATTCGTAAAATAGGCAATGATTTACGAATTACCTCATTAATAACTTATTGATAACAAAACATGTCAACAATAGTCGCTGTAGAAAAAAATGGAAAAGTTTGTATTGCTGCAGACACTCTCACCACTTTTGGTGATGTACGCCAAAGTAACGAATATGACTTAACCAGTGAAAAGATATTGCAGCATGAAGATAGTTATATCGGCATCGTTGGTAGTGCTGCTCATCATTTAGTGATCAAGCATGTATTAGAAAAAGAATTCTCGATAATCAATTTTCAATCACCTATTGATATTTATAAAACATTCCTAGATCTTCATCCTATTTTGAAAGAACAGTATTTTTTGAATCCAAAAGACGAAGATGATGATGCCTATGAGTCTTCGAGAATTGATGCATTAATAGTAAATAAAAAAGGCATTTTTGGTGTGTACTCGTTGCGTGAAGTATTCCAATATAAAAATTTTTGGGCTGTTGGCGCAGGTGCAGAAATTGCATTAGGTGCACTATATGCTATGTATAAAATTGAGAATGATGCAGAAAAGATCGCCACCTGTGCTATTGAAGCTAGTGCTGAGTTTCATACTAGTACTGCATTGCCTTTGACTAAATACTGTCTAGAGTTAGAAGGTTAACTTAATGTTCACTGGAATAATTCAAGCCATTGGTTCCATTGCAGAGATTGAAGTCAATGATGGTTCATGTGTTTTGTCTATCGCTACACCAAATGATTTTCTTGCTAATGTAAAAGTGGGTGATAGTATCTGTGTTAATGGTGTTTGTTTAACCGTTACCTCATTTGATGCAGACATCTTTAAAACTGACGTTTCTGTTGAAACTATTCGTTGCACTTCATTTAAGCAATTAGAAAAAGATAGCAAAGTGAATTTAGAACAGGCCTTAACGCTTGCTGATCACTTGGGTGGCCATCTGGTAACAGGTCATGTCGATGGCATTGGAATAGTAAAACATATTGAAACAGAGAGTAATTCAACATGCTTTACCGTAACAGCTCCTAAAGACATTGCTAAATATATCGCGAGAAAAGGCTCGATCTGTATGGATGGCGTTAGTCTGACTGTTAATAGCGTTGACGGAGATGATTTCACTGTCAATATTATCCCGCATACACTTGAGAATACCGTTATAATTGACTATCAACTAGAGACGAAGATCAATTTAGAAATTGATCTTATTGCTCGATATGTTGAGCGATTACATACCTATAATTAACTCTGACTTATGAAATTTAACTCGACCGAAGAAATTATTGAAGACATTGCTGCCGGAAAAATGGTGGTAATTGTAGATGATGAAGACCGTGAAAATGAGGGTGATCTTCTAATGGCAGCTTCATTAGTTAAACCTGAAGACATTAACTTTATGGCGAAATTTGGACGCGGCCTGATTTGTTTAACATTGACTAAAGAGCGTTGTCATCAATTGAATTTGCCTTTAATGGTTGATTTTACAGAAGCAGACCATACAACAAATTTTACTGTCTCTATAGAAGCCAGAGAAGGTGTTACTACTGGAATTTCTGCCTATGATCGTGCTCACACAATTCGAACGGCAGTCATGCCCAATGCAAGTAGTAATAGCATTGTTCAACCCGGCCACATATTCCCATTAATGTCTCAAGCAGGCGGAGTATTGACGCGTGCAGGTCATACTGAAGCCGGATGTGATTACGCAAGGCTTGCACAGTTAGAACCTGCTTCCGTCATTGTTGAAATTATGGATGAAGATGGCAGTATGGCTCGTCGACCGAAATTAGAAAAGTTTGCCAAAGAGCATAATTTAAAAATAGGGACAATTGAGGATTTAATACGTTATAGAATTCAGAATGAGCGAACAGTTTATCGTCAATCATCGCAACCTTTTTCAACTGAATGTGGTCAATTTAACCTAATAACATATGCGGATACAGTTAATCAGGAAGTTCATTTTGCATTAGTCAAAGGTGAAATAACTCCTGACACGCCTGTATTAACACGAGTTCATATAGAAAATACCCTGTGTGACACTTTATTTGGTAACGGTTATGGATGTGGCTGGCCAATACGTGATGCAATGAATCGAATTACCGAGGAAGGAACAGGTATTATAGTTGTACTACGTATTGCAAATGATAGCGATTCTTTATGCAACCAATTAAAAAATATGGATTTCTATAACAAAGATAAATTCAAGAAAGATGATCCTCACCGTATGGATTTACTTAACAAGGAAAAATTTAAAGATGATAGTCCTAGACCTCCTAAGGAACGTTGGACCTTAGGCGTAGGTGGACAGATACTACATGATTTAGGAGTAAAGAAAATGCGCCTATTAAGTGCTCCACATGTGTTTCATGGGCTCGGGGGATTTGGTTTAGAAATAGTAGAATATATAGATGGAATAAAAATTTAATGAAGCTACAAGAAACTGATACTGGTGACTTATCCTCAGGCAATAATCGTTTTGCTATTGTTGCCGCAAGATTTAATAGCAATATCGTCAATAATTTATTAACTGGCACAATTGATACATTAAAAAAACATGGTGTTGTAGAAAAAGATATTGAAGTTTTCTATGTGCCCGGTGCATTTGAGCTTCCATTGGCAGCGATGCATCTTGTTGACGCTGAAGAACATGCTGCCATTATTACATTGGGCTGCGTGATCCAAGGTGACACACCTCATTTTGACTTTGTTGCTGGCGAATGCGCACGTGGTGTGATGGATGTAAGTTTGAGTACTGGCATTCCTGTCATTTTTGGCGTGTTAACCACAAACACACTGGAACAAGCACAACTTAGATCTCAACTAGATGGTGAAAATAAAGGTGTAGATTGTGCACTATGCGCATTAGAAATGTGCAATGTGATTAAAAGTATTCGGAAAGAATCTTGAACCAAGTAGGTGACAGAGCTTTGTTTCATAAGCGACAGTGTTCAAGAAGATTAGCACTGCAAGCTATGTATCAATGGCATTTAACTGATGAGGATGCCAAGACCTTAGTGATACAGTACCAAGAAGATGAATATTGGCCTAAATCAGATCCTGCATATTTCTCTGAATTAGTTCTTGGCAGTATTAAGCAATCTGATGTTATAGACGAAAATATAAATGGTGTATCGGAATACAGTGTTGACAAGATTGATCCAATAGAACTTGCTGCATTGCGAGTTGCTACTTATGAGTTAATTAACTGCGTTCAAATACCTGAAAAAGTAATCACTTCTGAAGCAATAAGACTATGTAAGAAATTCGGATCAGATGAAGGCTTCAAATTAGTAAATGTTGTTTTAGATAAACTAATGAAAAAGTTTGATCGCAAACTGATGCTTCAACAAAGTTGAACGAAAAAGACATCATCCAAAAATATTTCACGAAAAAATTCAATGATCAATCAATCATTGAAGGAATAGGGGATGATGCGGCTATTGTTCGCGCCAATAGTGGCTGTGAATTAGTCATCACTACTGACACAATGGTCGAAGGCAAACATTTTTTTAAACACGCTCCTGCTTATGGTATTGGTTATAAATTGATGGCATCTAATTTGAGTGATATCGCTGCAATGGGTGCTTCACCTCGTTGGGCTACATTGAATCTCACCTTGAATACACTAAATCATTCATGGTTAGCAGAATTCTCTAATGGATTATTAGAGTGTGCTCAAAAGCACAATGTCGCACTAATAGGTGGAGATACCACTAGTGGTAATTGTTTGAACGTATCTATTCAATTAATTGGTGAAGTGCCTCACGATAAAACAATGCTACGTAGCAGTGCTAAGGTTGATGACAGAATATTTGTTACTGGTGTGATTGGCAACGCGGCATGTGCGCTAAATTTCTTACAGAAACAGGACTTTCATCATGAAGATTTGCCCTCAGCGCAATATGCTGCACTTTATATGCCTCAATCAAGAATTGACTTTGCAATTGAATTACGTGAGATAGCAAATGCGGCTATTGATATATCAGATGGCTTGCTAAACGAAGTTGAAGTTATATGTGATGCTAGCAATGTAGGGGCAGTACTACAGCTAGATAATGTGCCGTTTAACAATAACATTAATATTGAACAAGCGATAACAGGCGGCGAAGATTACGAATTACTTTTTACGCTTCCAGATAAATTAGTCAATGAGGTTGATTTACTATCTAAAAAGCATGATTGCTTGATTAGTGAAATTGGCAAAATTAATAACAGTAAAACAGTTGAGATATATCAAGGAAATCGAGTTATGCCTTACCCAAAATATTCCGGCTACGATCATTTTGAAAAAATAACCAATGAGTAATGATCCAAACTGGAAAACTATTTTAACCAACCCAGTCCATTTTATCGCATTTGGATTTGGCAGCGGTCTAGCTCCTAAAGCACCGGGTACATTTGGCACATTGGTGGCTATTCCTATTTACCTGCTTCTACAGCCTTTAAGTCTAATAAATTTTTTGATCATAGTTACATTGCTGAGCTTGTTTAGTTTCTACATTGCGGGTAAATCTGCTGAAATGTTGGGCATCCACGACCATGGTGGCATTGTCATCGATGAAATATGTGGTTATTTAGTCGCCATGGCATTAGCGCCACCTGGTTGGCAATGGATAATCGTCGGATTCGTGCTATTTCGAATCTTCGATATTTTCAAGCCTTGGCCGATCAATTACTTGGATAAGAAGGTTTCAGGCGGCGTCGGCATCGTACTGGACGACCTAATGGCGGGAATATATGCCTTATTGTCGCTTGAGCTCATAGTCAGACTAGTAAACTAATACTCAAATTCAATTCTTTACTATAAGATATACGTTAACGTTATGTTTTTTCATGAATTTTAACGAATTCTTGGGTGACAAACCTTCACAGTTTTGAAACAATAATTATAAATTTAGTGACCACATGGGTTTATTGAGCGGCTTTCTTTCGGATGGATCAATTGCGCAAATATCGCAATGTGGATCTCTGGCCGAACCAAACGCACAAAAAGCTATTGCTAAACTTAAGAAGAGCCCTAAATCTTCAATACCTAAACTCGCAGAAGCTCTGCAATCTACAAACAAGTTAGGTAATACTCATGGTTCATATATTCGTACTGAAGAAGGCCGAAATGTTTATGTGCGTAGAGAAGAGGTAGCGCTTTGGGGATTAGGCAATATTAGCTTAGGACGAGTGCCAGAAGAAGATGAAGACAATCTTGTTCAATATATAAGCCGTTAAAGCTCGAAAACCAATTCATCTATAACCCTAGTCTGGGTTATCATCTGCACCCTCTTAATCTATCTATTAAAATTCAGGTCTCAGCATGGAAGTCAAAACTCGTTTCGCACCAAGCCCTACTGGTTATTTGCATATTGGTGGTGTGCGTACAGCGTTATTTTCTTGGTTATATGCTAGACACCATCAAGGAAAATTTGTACTTCGAATTGAAGATACTGATAGAGAACGGTCTACTCAAGAATCAGTTGATGCAATATTACATGGAATGGAATGGTTAGGCTTAGATCATGACGAGGGGCCTTTCTATCAAACGCAACGCTTTGATCGATATAAGCAAGTTATTGAAAAATTATTAGCTGAAGGCAAAGCGTATCGCTGTTACTGTACGAGAGAAGAGCTAGATGCTCTGCGTCAAGAACAACAAAAGAATAAACAAAAACCAAAATACGATGGTCGCTATCGCGAGCATACTGGTGCAATACCAAATAACGTCGACCCTGTGATCCGGTTCAAAAACCCTTTAGATGGTGCCGTAGTCATTCAAGACCATGTACTCGGTGAGATCGTAATTAATAATTCAGAATTAGATGACCTTATCATTGCGCGTTCCGATGGCACACCTACTTATAATTTAACTGTAGTCGTCGATGATCTAGATATGAATATTACGCACATCATCCGTGGTGATGATCATGTGAATAACACACCTAGACAAATCAATATGATTGAAGCATTAGGTGGAACATTACCAAACTATGCACATGTACCAATGATTTTAGGCAACGATGGTAAACGTATGTCGAAACGTCATGGAGCAGTGAGTGTGTCAGCCTACGAAGATGAAGGTTATCTCCCTGAGGCATTATTAAATTATTTAGTGCGGCTTGGATGGGCTCATGGTGACCAAGAGATATTTTCCAAACAAGAGATGATTGCATTATTCGCACTAGAGCAAGTAAACAAATCTGCGGCGGCCTTTGATATCGATAAACTACAGTGGTTGAATCAACAATATATCAAGCAAGCCTCTAATGAAAAGCTTAGTTCATGGGTTGAATTAGCCTTATCAAAAAAGAACATTAAACCAAGCTCTCCTGAACAGCTTAATAAAGTAGTTGGGTTGCAAAAAGATCGAGTTAGGACATTAAGTGAAATGGCTAATGTTAGTAAATATTTCTTTGCTGACTTTGAAAGCTATGACGAAAAGTCTGCTAACAAACACTTCAAACAAACTAGTCTACCGATTTTACAATCGATGAGAGCCAAGCTAGATGGAATAGAAGACTGGAATGCTCAAAATATACAACAGTGTATCCAACACTATGCTGAAGAAAACGAATTAAAATTAGGCAAAATTGCGCCTCCTATTCGTGTCGCAGTTTGTGGCAATGCAAATTCACCCTCAATTGATATAACGTTAGAATTGATAGGAAAAAAACGTGTGCTAACACGTATCGATAACGCCATTACTTATATCTTTTCATTAGTTGAGGGAAGTTAAGAACCTAGGCATAATTGCATCACCATTCGAATATCGGTAGATTTCGGGGCTATAGCTCAGCTGGGAGAGCGCCTGCGTGGCACGCAGGAGGTCAGCGGTTCGATCCCGCTTAGCTCCACCACTTATTAGATAATAGATTAATTGTAGGCAAAGGTACTTTTACCAATCCATTGTGAGACATTGTTCACGTGTTCTTTAGAACCAAAAATTTTCATTTTCCCATTATTTTTCATTGTTTTTAACTTGTCATAACCTAGCCAAATATTGATCATTGTTTCTAATGTCGTGATAATTGTAATGTCAGGTTCGTGTCCAGTATCTTCAAAGCACAAATCAATTTCGTTATTGTCTACCACCATCCACCAATATCGATCACGGCTGCTTTGTTCTGAGAATTCTATATGAATCACTATTCGCTTATTTTGAAAATACTTAATATTTAAACGCCGTCGCATGTCCCATAGTAAGAAACCAGCATCAAGATCTTCATTGTTAATTTTATTTTTTGCCCACTTATGCCCCCATGTGCCAAAGCCTAATACGATAGGGCGCAATTCTTCTCCGGACTCAGTTAGATGATATTCATAACTGTTACTTTCAGGCTTTTTACATCGAACTATGATCTCTTGTTCTTCAAGTGTTTTAAGCCTTCTGGAGAGAATGCTTGGAGATATTTTTGGCAAACCTCGACGCAGCTGACCAAAACGAGTACTTCCCATCATAAACTCTCTGAGAACTAAAATGACCCATTTTTCGCACAATATTTCAGCTGCTTTAGCGACAGGGCAAAACTGACAGTATTTTTCCATAAGTATTTATAAAGATTGTGCTAGCAGAAAAGTTAGTACAGTTTTAGGACTAGCCCATCATTCGTTGACCAGTCACACTGAATTTGCTGATAAGTCATCAGCAGCTGAAAAAGTAGCCAAATTTAGGCAGTTATTTAAGGTACCTCCTTGTTACTATATAGTCTGAATTTGGCCTTTTTCAATCATTAGTTTTCTGATTTATCCCCTGGAATTTCCTTATTACAGTGGCTAGCTACTAGCTATTACAACCAAAATACTAATGAAGGTATAATATCTTGGCTATGGCAAATATTACTTAGCTAACCAATACCCAATGAAATTGCCATAATAACGATAATCATACCCAACAATCTCCCATACATCATGCACTCAGTAGATATAGAAGTTAGCGTCAGTCGCGTAAATACATTAATCGAAGCAGGCGGCCCAGTGGTAATCGCCTTGATAGGCATGTCAGTTATTGGTTTGGCTGTATTGTTGCTTAAAAATTGGCAGTTCTTTGCCCTACAGCTTGAAAAGCGTGGGTTTATTGAGCCCGCGCTGGACGCATGGAAAGCTAATGATATTAAAACCATGCAGACAGTCCTCAAGCAATCTAAAAACCCTATCGCTAGAGTGATTGAATCTGCGACATACGCTTATTCCCAACATAACTCGGATAGTAACCTTGCGCGCGAAGAGGTAATGCGTGTCGCGACTTTAAAACTTGCCGATGCGAGATCCTACCTAAGAATTATTGAAGTAATTGCTGCGCTGAGTCCTTTGCTAGGTCTATTTGGCACTGTGCTTGGCATGATAGAAGCATTCCATCGCTTAGAATCCGCTGGGACGGCTGTTGATCCGGCAGTTCTGTCAGGAGGGATTTGGGAGGCACTATTAACCACTGCTGCGGGTTTAGCGGTAGCCATTCCTGCCATTATCGCGCTAAATTGGCTAGAACATAGAATAGAAAAATTTAAATTAGCCATGGAAGATGCCATGACGCAAATTTTCACTGCCAAAGTTATTCTTAGTTCAGAGTGATGCAACTATCGTCACCGAGCAAAAAGTCGCTGGTTAATCTTACACCACTGATTGATGTGGTATTTATTCTGTTGATTTTCTTTATGTTGGCATCGAATTTTATTCGCTGGCACTACATTGAATTGTCTGTAGGTGAGGCGAGTGATATTGAAATAGATCACCAAAAAATAAGCATCATTTCTATCAATCCAGATAAATCATACTCGCTTAATGATCAAAAACTGCCTATCGATGTCATTTTTATAAAATTACGAGAACAAATACGTAATAACATCGAACACCCTATCGTAGTGCAACCAAAAGAGGGTACAGATGTGCAAACCATGATGAATGTATTAAATCGTTTAAAGAATTTTGCTGGTAGTAATATATCTGTCGCAAAACCTGATCATGATGAGAAATAACCTATGCATATCCCTGATCAACAACCTAAGCGCGAATTAGAAAATTTATTACCTTTAGTCAATGTTGTATTCTTATTGCTAATCTTTTTCATGGTAGCAGGTGCATTTTCATCACCAGAATTATTTACGATAAAACCAGCTATTGCTGAAAATGAATCATTAGCAGATCAACAAATACTTACCATTTTAGTTAATCAACAAGGTGAGCTGGCTATCAGCCAAGATAGAGTCAGCGAACAATCACTACCTACAATAATTAATGAGTATTTAGAGAATAATCCCAACAGTAAAGTTCAGCTAAAACCAGACGCAAATACTGAAGCTCTGCGCATTGTTGAATTGTTAGAAAGGTTAGGGAGCAGTAACTTAGATGCAATACATATCATGACGAGTACATCTGAATAACTTGTGATGATAGATAACAACTTCACCATAAAGTCTTATCACTGGTGGCTTACCATTGGGGTCGCCATGGTGCTACATATCTTCCTATTAATAATTTACAAACAAGAAAACACAAGCTTACATGAGCATACAAATAGCAATCAACATGAAGTAATTATAGGCTTGAAAAAATTAAAGTCGCCACCAATTATTGAAAAACCAAGTGTGATTAAAACTGTTGAAGTTGCTCCTGTGCCGGTTAAACCAAAGCCTGTGATAAAAAAGAAAAAGATTTCCAAGTCTAAACCGATTATAAAATCCACACCTAAAGTAGTAAGTCCCCCTACCGTCACCTCACCACAAATCGAAACTTTAGACACACCCAAAAAAATGAACAATACGAGTAGTCACCAGTCCACTGCTAAAGCTGATCTTTCCACTGTAAATACTACTGCATCTGTTGCTTCAGAAAAACAAAAAGCGCTTTACTATGCAACATTAGCGCAGTGGTTAGAACGACATAAAAAGTATCCCACGATTGCTCGCCGAAGAAACCAACAAGGTGAGGTAACGATAAAATTTGTGTTAAATGAGAAAGGTGAGCTTTTGCACTATGAATTTGTAAAACCATCCGAACACCATAGTTTGAATACCGCAACAATTAAAATGCTAGAACGGGCATCACCGATGCCCACACCGCCAAAAGAGATCATTGGTGAGAAAACTGAACTGGAATTTACTATTCCAGTTAACTTTAGTTTATTGAAAAAATAACTAACCCTTAAAAATATTCTTAATTTATATGGGTAACTCCCTAATTTTATATAAGTTTATCTAAATCAATAACTTGAAAGTTAATCTTAATTTAAAATATAGAATATTTATGAATCTAGTTTATAATTACAGGTATAAAGCGTGGTTGGACGTGCTTAAAAAATGAATTGAGGGGCAAAGAA